>CALRXP010000024.1:0-18936 GCA_943372155.1 Candidatus Endomicrobiellum trichonymphae
CGAACAACGTGACCTTCTCCTCGTCCACCGACCTCGGCGTGCGCTCGCTCGTCAGCTTCGCCCAGCTCAAGAAGGCCGGCGTGCGCACCTTGCAGGCGGTGGAGACCGGCAACGTGTCCGTCAACAGCGAGGTCGCCGGTTTCACCACCCCGACGACGATCACCGTCACGCCCGCGGCGCCGGACTCCATGAAGGCGGACCCGCCGGACGACACCAACGTCTCGGCCGGTTCGCTCGTGCCCAACAGCCCCGGAAACAAAGCGATCACGGGCCAGTTGACCGATGCCTTCGACAACCCGATCACCGCCGGCGCCTCCGTCTACATCCAGGTCGTCGGCGTGTTCGGCTCGACCGGATCCTTGGCGCTCGACTACGGCTCGGGCCAGGTCAACGTCGGCGCGTCCACGATCGTGGTCAGCGACGCGCTGGGCCGCGTCGGCATCGTGCCTCAGATCTTCTACTACGTTTCGTCAAAGGCCAATGATTACGCGAGAGTCTGGGTCGGCACGACCACGGCGCAGCCCGGCCTCGCGCCCTACATCTCGGCGAAGAAGAACATCACCGGCGCCCTCGTCACCGTCGGCGGTCTGCCGAGCCAGCTCGTCTTCGTCTCAAGCCCCACGGCGGCCACGGTCGGCGTCAACGATGTGGCCGGTGCCGGCGGCCAGTACGTGATCCAACGCCTGGACGACTTCAACAACGTCACGCGCCAGGGCGACACGCCCGTCATTCTCGACGTGCCCGTCGGCGATAAGGCCATTCAGACCGCGAAGGGCTACGTGCAGGGCCTGTTCGGGCCTTCCGGCGACTACGGCTTCCGCGACGATACGAACACGAACTTCATCACCGGCTTCACGATCTTCGACGGCTTCACGGGCGCGGAGACGCCGTTCCGCTTCCACAGCCGCATGAGCTCGTACTCCGGCGCCTCGCCGGCGGTCAACACCGCCGAGGACAACCGCCCCGGCAATTGGACCGTTCAGGTCTTCCTGCCCGGCCCCTCGCTCGCTCTGACGAGCCTCCTGCGCGTCGACCCCGACGTCGTGCGCCGCGTCGGCTTCGCCAATCCGTTGCGTACCGAGGTCGCGGGCAAGGTCGTGGACTTCGCCAGCACGTTCGCGAAGTTCACGCCTCAGCTGCAGGACATCTTCGCCAACCCCGTGGTCGCCACGCAGACCTACGTCGTCACCCTGACGACCGTGACGCGCGTCGCCTCGCGGCAGAACGACTACGTCGCGTTCTCCCGTTCGAGCGACTCAGTCTCCGGCTCACGCGTGACGGCGCCCTTCTTCCTGGCCTCGACCAAAACCGTGGACATCCCGCTCGGCCAGTACCAGGCGACCTTCTACTACCTCGATACGACCGCGACCACGAACTACTCGCTCGTGGGCGGCACCAAGCCCGTCATCCAGCTCTCGGCGACCGGCCTGTTCTCGAGCCAGCAGGGCGTGTTCATCGTGCCCGACGGCATCGACCGCGTGGCCATCTCGACCGGCGTCGGCCAGACCTTGCTCGCCGGTACGACGTCGCAGATCTTCTACTTCGAGACGCGCGACTTCTACGGCAACCCCTCGCCCGTGCGCCCCGGCTCGGACTTCGGCCTGGGTTACGTCCAGCTCGGCCTGAATTCCAACTCCGCGGGCCAGGTTCAGTTCTCGACCGGCGGTAGCCCGAACAACTTCGTCAACACGACGGCCGTCGCGTACCTGCCCGTCAACCAGTCCGCGACGTCCTTCTACCTGATCGACACCTTGCTCACCGTCGGCGGAGGCTCCCACACCTTGAGCGCTTCCGGCCTCACCTACCCGACGTGGGAGGTCGGTTATACGACGTACGGGGTCAACCCCGGCCCGCCCGCTCAAATCGGCTGGGCTACGCCGGCGCGCCGCCTCATCGCCGGCACGACCTTGCAGTACGAGCTCGGCGTGCCGACGAATACCGTCGTCGCGGCCCAGCTGCTCGACCGCTTCGGCAACGTGACCTCGACCTCGTCGACCTTCATCATCCGTTACGACAGCATCCTGACCCAGGACGTGTACGGCGGCATCGACCAGACCGCGGTCATCGTGGCCACGTCGCCTTCGGCCTTCTGGACGCCGCTGTTCGGCAACCACATCGACGTCATCATCCCCGGAGGCGCGAGCCTGTCGGCCGCTCCGTTCTACTTGTGGGGCCGCCTGGCGGGCGGCGCCACCATCCAGGCCCAGGCTCAGTTCAGCGGCTCGCCGGTCTTCCCGCTGATCACCCAGGTCCACCAGATCACCCCCGGCCGGGCGACCTACCTGACGGTCAACCACCCGTACAACGCGACCAATCCGCTCAAGGTCGGCGTCCCCGGACAGCTCAGCGTGAAGGCGCGCGACCTGTTCGGTAACGTCGCGGCCGGCGATCCGTTCAACGGCAACACCTTCGTCGATCCCGTGAACTTCGGCTCGAACGGCTCGACGACGACGGTGACCTTGATCGACCTGACGAACTCGGGCACGTACCACCTGTTCACGCCCGCCGAGGCGGGCTCCTTCCTCAACCTCGGCCTGGTCGACACCGTCATCGAAAATCTGAAGATCAGCGCGACCGATTATCAGAATTCGTCGCTGTTCGGCTTTACGAGCGACGGGTCGCGCAGCGGCCTGCCCACGAACCCGGCCCTGCGCTCCGACGGCGACGTCGTCCTGGCCGGCGTGCTCGTCACGCCGACCGACTTCGCGCCCGAGTCGAACCCGCCGCCGAACGGCCCGATCCCGCCCGCGAAGGTCTCCTTCGGCGTCACCAAGCGCACCTTGAACCAGGGCGACGGCAACGTGCCGACCTCCGTCGACCCCGTGGCCATGCTGCGCATGGACATGCGCGTCTTCCCCGCGGGTCAGCCGCTCGTCGCCGAGCTTGCGAGCCTGCGCGTGCAGAGCCGCACTGAAGGCAACTTCGACAACAACAAGGTCACCGAGGTCGCCCTGTGGCTGGACGATCCCTCCGCCCAGAACGGCCGCTTCGACCCCGTCACCGACATGTTCGTCGCGACCGCGGCCTACAACGGCGCCGGCACCTGGTTCTTCGGCTCCTCGCTCTTCGGCCAGACCGCGCTCAACGCCCTGCCGCCGCCCGTGCTCGGCAACATGACGATCAATAGCGCGCAGTCCAAGTTCTTCTTCGTGACCGTGAAGATCGCTTCCGCCGGCTACGTCACGGGCGAGCTGCCCGCGAGCTTCGGTCTCGAGATCCCGAACCCCAACAATATCACCCTCGATCCGACCTCGCAGGTCGGCATCGCGGCCAACAACTTCCCGATCAAGACCTCGACCTCGTCGGTCGAGCGTGAGCCCGCGCAGATCAACGTCCTGACCACCAACACGTCCGACTACGACATCAACGCCTGGTGGCAGCCGCCGTCGCTGACGCTCTCCTCTTATAGCTACGTGAACCAGGGTACGCTCAACGTCGGCGTCATGAAGCTGCAGATGTGGACGGACGGCTTCACCGGCGCGATCTCGAAGATCACGGTCAACCACTCCGGTACCGGCCTGGACACGGCTATCGCCAAGGTCAAGCTGTACCTTGACACGCAGTCGAACCAGACCACGACGCCGGGCGACGGCATTCTCAACTTCTCGATCGACCGCTTGGTTGCCGAGGCCACCTTCCCGCCGGGCGAGACCCGCCTGGCCGCCATCAACATCCCGAGCCCGACCGGCGTCAACGGCACGGTGGACACCTCGACTCGCACCTACTTCCTGGTCTACGACTACGACGCCTCCGCCGAGCCCGGCCAGACGCACGGCATCACCATGTCGGCGCCGAACATCGTCCCGCTCTCGGGCAACGGCGTGATCAAGACCTTCTCGCCCATCGCCTCGACCCAGGTCGTGGTGCAGGCGACGCCCGACCAGGTCGTGCTGACGGACTGGAACCGCCAGGGCATCAGCTCCAGCGCGGTCGCCACCGACGCGATCCCGTCCAAGGTCTCGCAGAACGACACGAACCAGCCCGTCGCCAAGCTCACCTTGCGCGTCAACTCCGGCGCCGCCGAGTGGTCCGGCCTCAAGCTCGACCGCTGGGTGCCTTCGACCGTGCTGAGCGGCGGCCCCTACAACCCGTTGCTGGCGCTCAACAACAAGGCCTCCGACGTGACCAACGTGAAGGTCTGGTACGACGTGGACGGCGACGGCCTCATCAACGTCTCCTCCGACGCGCAGGTGAGCCCGCTCAACGCGGTCGTCCATAAGTTCCCGACCGTTCCCTTGGCCGTCGCCCTGTACGCGACCGGCCCCGTCTCCGGCGTCAACATCAGCGTCACGGGCATCGCCAACATGTTCCCGTCGGACAACCCGTTCCCGGCCGACCAGGAGAGCCGCCTCGTCCTCAACGACGACCAGACCGACGAGACCCTTAAAGAGATCGTCTACTGTCACGGCCTCGACCAGGCCGGTAGCCGCTATCTGAACTGCGACCGCGCCAAGGAAGGCACGGCGGCGCGGGACTACGCCGCGGGCGTCCTGCTCTCCGGCCCCGCGCGCATCCCGATCAACAGCCTCATCGGCGGCGGCGGCCAGATCATCGACACGGGCAAGAAGGACTTCTACGTCACCTTCGACATCAACCCGCTCGCCACCGTGTCGCCGCAGGCCAACATCGGCATCGCGATCCCGGCCACGGACTACTTCAAGATCACGGCGCCCAAGACCATGTCCACCCTCAACGTGGGCGTCTCTCCGCCCGGCCGCACGATCTCGTTCGTGCCGAACCTGTCCGAGTACCCCGACCTCGTGCGCGTCTCCGCGCTCGACGCGGTGGACAGCGCGCTCGGACCGTTCCTCCAGCAGACCAGCACGGTCGCGGTGGGCGTGATCAACATCCAGACCAACGTCGCCGACGCCCAGTGGCGCTGGATCCTCATCTACGCCACCGGCACGGCCACGCAGGGCGGCTCGCTCGCCGGCGACGTGTCGGAGACCCAGCTCTGGTTCGACGTGAACAACGACGGCATCTTCAACCCGACCAACGACGTGCTGGTCGGCACGGGTACGTTCGGAAACTACCAGGGTCTGCCGCTCGTCTCGCAGATCAATATGTACCCGTCGCGCAAGATCGTGACCTCGCCGCTGGCGCCGCAGCCTCAGCGCTACTTCATCGCCTATCAGATGGCGCCCACCGCGCGCCCGACGGATCCGCTCACCTTCCAGCCCCGCACCTTGGGCGTGGACCTGCGCCCGACCTCCTTGCCCACGCTGTCGCCGGTGACCGACAACCCGTTCCTCAACGCGCTCGCCCTGCCCAACACCTACGATCCGTCCTCGCCGCTGCCGTTCGGCGGCAAGGTTCGCCCGATCATCGCGGCCCCTCAGGTCATGTCGGTCAAGGCCACCCCGTACTTCTCGACGTCGAGCGGCAGCTTCGCGGCGCCGACCCTGCAGACCGTGATCGGCGTCAACCCCGCCGGCACGGTTGAGCCCGTGTGGATCGTCAGCTCCACGCAGGGCCTGCCCTCGCCCGCGCCGGGCGCGACCGCCTTCATGCTCATCGACGGCGAGATCGTCGGCTACACGGGGATCAATCCGGCGGGCAGCGGCATCATCAACGTGATCCGCGGCTACCTGAATACCACGCCCGCGGCCCACTCGACCGGCACGTACATGTCGCCGCAGATCGCTCAAGGCCAGAACAACATGGCGGCCCTGCGCCTGGAGCTGACGTCCGGAGGCTTCGAGGTCCAGCTCAGCCAGATCAAGTTCAACCGCTCGCTGCCGCTCGGCCTCAACGGCGACGACCCCGACCTGTCGGCCGTGAAGGTCTATAAGTCGGTCGACGGCGTCTACCACCGCGACCCGGTCAGCGGCCTGAACGTCTCCGACGTCCTGCTCGGCTCCTCCTACTTCGGCGCGCCGCCGGAGGCCAGCGGCCGCACCGCCATCGCCATCAACGACGCCCAGATCGGCTCGCCGGGCTACATGCTGGTGACCTCCACGCCCACGATCTTGTACGTGGCGATGGACGTCTCCGTCTCGGCTAAGTTCTCGCACCCGACCTTGAACCCGCCCAACGAGGTCACGGGCGTGCTCGTCGCCGACCCGACGCGCTTCTCGCTGACCCCGAGCAACGCCGGCCACTCCACCGTGTTCGTCGGCACGACCGCCGTCGCGAGCCCGACCTTCCCGATCGCGCCCACGGTCAACACCGTCACCGTGGACTTCGACCAGGTCTCCGGAAACACCGCGTTCCAGAACTCGAAGAACGTGGCCATGCTCCGCCTGCGCCTGCGCACCGACCGCAACACGGCGATCGTCACCAAGGTCCAGATGGACCGCACGGGCTCGGCCTCCGCGCTCGACAGCGACATCAACGTGATCAAGCTTTGGAAGGACGTCGACGACAACGGTAACTTCACGATCGCCGACTCGACCTCCGGGCCGCTCAGCGACTTCCCGGGCCTGCTGTCCTTCGGTAACGAGACCTTCTCCTCGGGCACGGTCACCCTCGTGCTCAAGCACCCGATCCTGGTCAGCACCACTCCGACGAACTACTTCCTGACCTACGACATCTCGCAGTTCGCCGCCGAGGGCAACAAGCTCGGCATGCAGATCCTCAACCCCGCCTACTTCACGGTCCAGGTGCCCAACGCCGTCGCCTTCTCGACGCCGACCTTCGTCTCCAACCCGCAGCTGAGCATCGTCAAGACCATCTCGGAGGTCACGCTCGGCACCTTCGACACCGCCGCCGGTATCGGCGGCGTCACGCAGGCCCAGTCAAACGTGAACATGCTGCGCTTCAACCTCGTCACCGACATCGCGCTGGCGCCGTGGCGCTCGTTGCGCGTCGAGCGCGGCGGCGGCTCTCAGGACACGGCCAAGCCGCTCGGCCGCAACACCAACGTGAAGTTCGTCCGGGTCTACAAGGACATCAACACCAACGACAACCTCGACCCGCTGTCGGACATCAACATTTCCGAGGCCAACACGACCCTCGTGACCGGAATTTCGAGCAACGTCGTCGCGGTGCCCTTCGACCTTGTCGTGGCGTCGACCAAGGGCTTCCCCGTGGACAACTCCGGCAACCCGATCGGCGGCAAGATTTACGTCAACGGCGCGGAGCTGATGACCTTCTCCGGCCCCGGCTGCGCCGGCGCGTTCACGCCGGGCATCGACAACACCACGGGCAAGCCGTGTCTGCAGATTTCTTCGCGGGGCGACCTTCTTGGTACCGCGCCGACGCCGAAGATCACGCACGCAGCCGGCGTCAGCGTGCGCAAGGTGGACGTCTACGACCAGGGCAACGACGCCAACGTCCAGACCTTGATCACCCTCAACGCAGACCAGCTCATCGGACCGACGGCGCAGACCTTCTTCGTGGCCTACGACATCGGCGATGCGGCCGTGCAGAACGACCAGGTCAACCTCGTCATCCGCGACACGTCCTGGATCGGCATGCCGCGCGGCGACTCCGTGCAGCCTCTGCTGCTGACCGGCATCACGCGCACGAATGTCCTTGGCACGTCCGCCACGACCTACCCGTACGTCGGCAACCTGGTGGCCATCAACCCGATCACCCTCGCGGTGTCGGGCGTCTCGCTCACGCCCGCCGGCGCCGGCCAGGGCGAAACCAACGTGCCCGTCCTGCAGATCGACATGAAGACGAGCTCGGACTTCGTCTCGGTCGCTCAACTGAAGTTCAAGCAGTTGGGCACCATCCTGACGTCGACGACGGCGCTGACCGGCGACGGCGACGCCTCGCGCATCAAGGTCTGGCTCGACAACGGCGACCACGTCTTCACCTCGAACGTGGACTATCTGCTGGCCAACGTGCCGGTCTCGACGGCGGGCGTGTTCTCCAACGGCTCCGCCTTGGTCAACCTCGTTCAGGGCGCCATCCCGTACGTCCGCGTGACGACGGCGACCGCGACTTTCTTCGTCACGACCGACATCGGCTTCCAAGACCGCGCGGGCGTGGTCACGAGCTTCACCGGCAATTCGACCTTGGGCCAAAACCTGGGCTTCGAACTCTCGGCGTTCTCCGACATCATCGCGCCCGACGGCTCGCCCGTAGTCGCCGCCGCCGACCCCATCAAGCAGCCGCCGCTGACGTCGAAGACCTTGCTCATCGCGCCGTTGACCATCCCCGGCGTGTCCGTGAGCTCGACGATTCCGCCCATCATCGTGACGCGCTCCGGCACGGCGCCCGGCATCGCGGTCGGCTTCCCGGCGTACGCGCAGGTGGATCCGGTCAACTGCAACAACGGCAAGGACCCGGTCAATCCGCGCAATAACATCTGCTACGACAGCAACGCCAACCCGCTCCCGGATCAGACCAAGTGGATCTGCCCGAGCGGCGCGGCGTGGCCGCTCAACTGCGCCGGCTCCTATCCTCTCATCGACGTCAACGGCGACGGCATCCCCGACAACTTCAAGATCGGCGAGAGCTCGCGCCCGATGCAGGTCTCGTTGCTCGGCGACGGCACGCCCACGACCGACCTGACGGGCACCGGCATCCTCGACGTGGACATCAACAAGGACGGCATCGTCGACCTCGTCCTGTTCTCGCCCGGCTCCAACAAGCCGCAGTTCCGCATCGGCCTCGATATCGCCGATCCGGGCAACCTGGCCAAGACCGCGCCCGACCCGGGCCAGGGCCTGGCTCCGTCGGCGTGGGCGAAGAGCGCCGGACAGCTGTCCTTCAACCTGCCCATCACCGGAACGTCCGGTTACTACCAGGTGGCGGCGGGCGCCTACTACGACGATCCGATCGGCATCACGCACAAGTGGTCCTCGGTGACGGCGACCAGCGTCTCCGGTCTGTCCGCCGCTTCCTTCGGCACGCTCGCCTCGAGCGCGCCGCTGACCGGTGCCACGCTCACGAACCTGGTCCTGCCGATCCCGAACATCACGCGCCTGACGCAGTCGCTGACGCAGGACACGACCTTCTTCACCGTGGTCGACAACACGGGCCTGCTCAACGCGAGCAACGGCTCCGGCCTCGTCTACATCGGCTCCGAGATCATGCGCGTCCAGCGGGGTGCCACGCCGACGACGTTCAACGTCATCTTCCAGGCCGGCGACCCCGCGCCCTTCACGGGCCGCGGTCTGCGCGGCTCGGCGCCGATCATTCACACCCAGAACGAGCTCGTCTCCGACGCCGGCGCCATCCTCTTTGCGCAGTTCGTCTCCGGCACCGGTTCCGTGTCGCCGCCCCAGCCGATGTGGATGTACCGCGTCGACCCGTCGGCTCCGACCACGCCCGGCGCCGCCACCCCGCTCGAGCAGGGCAAGACGACGTATGCCGTGAAGTGGAATAAGTCCCAGCAGCTCGTCTCGGGCGTCGCCTCCTACGAAGTTCAGGAGCGCGGCGGCGACCCGAAGAGCCTGTCGGAGACCGTCATCTGGCGCACGATCAACGTCGTCCCGTCGCGACTGACCACCTACAACGTGGGCGACCCGACCTTCCCCGGCGAGGGCCCCCGCACGCCGGGCCAGTTCTTCGACTACCGCGTGCGCGCCATCAGCGGCGCGGGCGTGGCGTCGAGCTGGTCGCCGCTCGCCGCCTCGGCGAACACCGGCCTTACCTCCTCAATCCTGTCGGGCGTCAGCAATTTCCCGAACCCGTTCGACTCGCGCAAAGGCGGCGACTTGGGCCTGACCAAGATCACCTACACCTTGAACGCCGACGCCGACACGACGATCACGATTTACGACGCGCTGGGCTACCTGGTCAAGACCATCTCGTGCGCGCCCGGCGCCGAGGGCGGCAAGACCGGTCAGAACTTCGTCCCGTGGAACGGCCGCAACGACGCCGGCGTCCTCGTTTCGAAGGGCGGCTACACGGCCCGCATCAAGGCCAAGGCCCCCGGCGGCACCGCGACCGCCATCCGCAAGATCGGCGTCATCCACTAAGCCTCGGAAAGCCCTTGAAGGCGGGGGGGAGGACTCGCTAGAATCCCCTTCGTGAGCCCTCGACCGCTTTTCGCGGCCGCCTTCCTCTTAATAGCGCCCCTCTCCGGCCTCGCGCAGGCCCCGGACGCCCTCAAGGCGTCCATCGCCGCGGCGAAGTCTTCCGACACCATGACCCGCCGTCAGGCCGCCGACGATCTCGGCCAGACGCGCAATCCGGCCGCGATCCCCGCGCTCGAGGCCCTCTTGAAGGATAGCGAGGCCAGCGTCCGGGCCGCGGCGTGCGGCGCCCTCGGCACCCAACGCTCCAAAGGCTCGGTGTCTAAAATCGCCGACGTGCTGGCGTCAGATTCCGACCCCCGCGTGCGCCAGGCCGCCGCGACCGCCTTCGTGTACATCGGCGACGCCGCCGCGACGGGCCCCCTGATCGGCGCGCTCAAAGACGGCGCCGCGCCCGTGCGCCACGCCGCGATGCGCGCGCTCGGCAAGCTTCACGCCGGCGGAGCCGTCGGCCCGTTGTCGTCGGCGCTGACCGATCCGGATCCATCCGCCCGCAAGGTGGCGGCCTCCTCTTTGGGCGAGATCGGCGCGAAGGAAGGCGTTCCCGCTCTGTCTTCGGCTCTGTCGGATGCCGACGCCGCCGTCCGAGCCGAGGCCGCGAAGTCTCTCGGCCTCATCGGCGACGCCACGGCCCGGCCCGCGTTGACCGGCGCGCTGAAGGACGCCGACGCCGGAGTGCGCGTGCAGGCCGCGGCCGCGTTGGCTAAGTCCGGCGACCTCTCCGCTTTGCCCGTCGTCTCCGCCGCGCTCAAGAGCACGGACGTCGAGGCGCGCAAACAGGCCGCCTCGACGATCGGCCTCGTCGGCGACGCCAAGAGCCTCGCCGCGCTCGTCTCCGCCCGCTCCTCCGAAAAGGACAAGGGCGTGCAGGGCATGATGGATTTCGCGCTCGCGCAGGTCCGCGCGCGCCTGGGCGTGCCGGCGGCTCCGGCTCCCGTGACGAAGAAAGCGCCCGCCAAGGCGCCGCTGAAGACCGCGCCGGCCGTCAAGGTTCCGGTGAAGATCCCCGCTAAAAAGGTGAAATGATGAATCTCCTCGGCAAATCGTTTCCGAAGCGCTTCTGCATCGTCTTCTCTCTCCTCGCTTCGATCGCCTACATCCCCTACCTCGTCGGGATCCCGAGCAACGGCCTCTTCGCGTCCATGGAGAAGGTCTGGCACGACGAGGCGTTCTCGTTGCGCGGCAAGTCGCTCAAGGGCGGCGATGAGCGCCTGGTCCTTGTGGCCGCCGACGACGAGACCGTGCACAAGCACGGCTTTCCTCTGCCCCGTATCGAGTACGCTCATACCCTCGATAAGCTTCGCGCCTACGGCGTCAAGACCGTGATTTTCGACGTGCTCTTCCTGGAGAAGCGCGAGGGCGACGCGGAGCTCGCCGCGGCCACCAAGCGCCACGGCAACGTCGTGCATCTGTATATCGTCAGCGCGGGCCCCACCGAGGAGGCGCCGGCCAAGGTCGAGATGCCGGTCCCGGGGCTGAAAGCCACCGCGCGCCTGCTCGGCTGCCCGATCATCACCGACCACCTCGACAGCGACGGCCACATCCGCGTGTTCACGCTGTTCAATAAGAATCTCGCCGACCCCTTCAACCCGAAGCTCGGCGTCACCTCGATGGCGGCCGCGGCGTTGTCGGCCTATCTCGATAAGCCCCTCGACGCGATCGCCAAGTTCGTCGACGACGACGGCGTCTCGGTCCTCAACTACCGCCTGCCCAAGGAATGGCCGCGTCATGAGGTCGGCGGCCAGGCGGGGGAGGTCGTGTATTCGCCTTACCGCACGATCTCGATCATGGATATCCTGGCGGGCAAGCTTAGCGACGCGCAGAAGAAGGCGCTCAAGGGCGCGCTCGTGATCATCGGCTCGACGACCACCGGCTACTACGATCATTACCCGACGCCTTTCACGAGCATCGCGCCCGGAGCGGAATACATTTTGAACATGGCCGATAACGCCATGAACGGCGACCCCCTCAAGGGCTCGAGCCGCCTGCTGGTGCTTCTGCTCGTTTTCCTCGCCGCCTGGATTCCGTACGTGCTCCTGCAGTTCCTGGCGCCGTCGGCTTGCGCCGCCGCGGTGGCCGCGATCCTCGCCGCCCTCGGCTTCGGCTCGATGAGCCTGATGGCCCACGGCACGATGTTCTACCCCGTGGCGCCTGCCCTGACCTTGATCGTGAGCTTCCTCGTGCTGACCGTGCACCGCGTCCGCGCCGAAGGCGCCGAGAAGCAGGCGATCAAGGCGCTGTTCGGCCAGTTCGTGGCTCCCGAGGTCGTCAACCAGCTCGCCAACGATCCGTCGAAGGTGAAGCTCGGCGGCGAGAAGCGCGACCTGACGATCTTCTTCCTCGACATCGCCCACTTCACGAACATCTCCGAGAAGATGGATCCCGAGCAACTGATCCACTTCCTCAACCGCTACCTGACCGCGCTGAGCGATCCCATCCTCGAGAGCCACGGCACGATCGACAAGTACATCGGCGACTGCATCATGGCCTTCTGGAACGCGCCGGTGCTCGACAAGGATCACCGCAAGGACGCCGTGCTGACCGCGCTCCAGTGCCAGCGCATCATCCTCGAGCTCAACAAGCAGCTCGACCCGGGCGTGCCCGAGGTCCCCATGGTGCGCATCGGCATCAACTCCGGCATCGCCACGGTGGCCCTGACCGGCACCCAGCGCAAGATCCAGTACACCGCGATCGGCGACGAGGTCAACCTCGCCTCCCGCCTCGAGGGCGCCAACAAGTTCTTCGGCTCCAAGATCATCATCAGCGGCTCCACCTACGAGGGCGCCAAGGACGCGTGCGAGGCCCGCTACCTCGGCCGGGCGCGCGTCGTCGGCAAGGCGACGCCGGTGCCGGTGTACGAGCCGCTCGCCGAAAAGGGCAAGCTCGAAGGCGCTTGGATCAAGGGCCTGCCGATCTGGGAAAAGGGCGTGAAGGCCTTCTATGACAAGAAGTACGACGACGCCCTCGCCGTGTTCCAGGAATTCGCGAAGGTGATGCCCGGCGACGGGCCCGGCGAGCTGTACCTCAACATCTCCCGGGACTACGCGGCGCTGCCGCCCGACGACTGGGATCAGGTCTTCAACCTCACGGCCAAATAATGAATATCTTCTGGCGGCTGATGTTCGGCCACCTGCTCTGCGACTTCACGCTTCAGACCAACTTCATCAACCGTTGGAAGCGCACGAGCATGTGGGGCCTGCTGGCGCATTGCGCCATGCACCCGGTCGCCTACCTGATCATCGCTTGGCCGTTTCTCGGCGAGTACTGGATCGAGAACTCGCTCTTCCACCTCAACGGCTGGTCCTGCGTGGCGATCATCTTCATCACGCACTTCCTCGAGGACTGGTGGCGCGTGTACACCATCTTCAAGTACGGCATGCCCGACAACACCTTGTTCTTCGCCTGGGACCAGGTCATTCATTACGCGGTGATCTTCTCGGTGGCGCCGCTGGCCGTCACGACGACCGCCAACGCCAGCTACTTCCCCGAGAAATGGCCCGTGCTCGGCTGCCTGTTCGTGCTCATCACGCACGCGTGCACCGTGCTCATTTACTTCCTCGAGAAGGACCTGCACGGCGCGGATTATCCCGGCGACGACGAGAAGCACCTCGCCATGGCCGAGCGCCTCATCCTGGCCATGTGCTTCCTGTTCCCGACCGCTCTCGGCGCGGGCCTGCTCGCCGCGGGCTGGCTCGGCGTGATGTTCTTCCTGCGCCGTCGGCGCCTCTTCGACCTGACCACTTTCACTTTCTATACGGGCGCGACCGTCTCCGTGCTGTGCGGTCTCGCGGCCCGATTCGTCTACTACGTCTAAGGAACACTCCATGAACGACATCCTCATCCTCTCCGGCTCCCGCACTCCCATCGGTTCGATCAACGGCGTCTTCGCCAACTACACCGCGCCCCAGCTGGCCGCCAAGGCCGCCGCCGACGCGCTGGCCAAGTCCGGCGTGAAGGCCGAGGAACTCGGCGAAGTCGTGCTCGGCTGCGTGATTCCCGCCGGAATCGGCCAGGCGCCCGCGCGCCAGGCCGCCATCGCCGCCGGCATCCCCGTCTCGGTCGGCGCCACCACGGTCAACAAGGTCTGCGGCTCGGGCATGAAGGCCGTGATGATGGTCTCCCAGGGCATCGCCCTCGGCGAGCAGGATTACGGTCTCGCCGGCGGCATGGAGTCGATGTCGAAGGCTCCGTATCTGCTCGATAAAGCGCGCTCCGGCTACCGCTACGGCGACGCCAAGCTCCTCGACGCCGTCCTGCGTGACGGCCTGATGGATCCCTACGACGGCGTGCACATGGGCGACTGCGGCGAGCTGTGCGCCAAGGAGCACGGCCTCACCCGCGAGATGCAGGACGCGTGGGCGGTTCGCTCCTACGAGCGCGCGGCGGAGGCCGTCGCGAAAGGCTATTTCAAGAACGAGATCGTGGGCGTGGACGGCATCGAGCTCGACGAGGAGCCGGGCCGGGCCAAGCTCGACAAGATCGGCAAGCTGCGCCCCGCCTTCCAGAAGGACGGCACGATCACGGCGGCGAACGCCTCCAAGCTCAATGACGGCGCCGCGGCGCTCGTGTTGAGCTCGGCCAAAGGCGCCGCCGGCAAGAAGCCGCTGGCGCGGATCGTCGGCTGGGCGACCCATTCGCAGGAGCCTAAGTGGTTCACGACCGCTCCGGCCGGCGCGGTGGCGAAGCTCTTGAAGAATGTCGGCTGGACCGTCGATCAGGTGGACCTGTTCGAGGTCAATGAGGCGTTCGCGGTCGTGACTCTCGCCGTGGCGAAGCTCGGCAATCTGCCGCACGAGAAGATCAACGTTCACGGCGGAGCCGTCGCGTTGGGCCACCCGCTCGGCGCCTCCGGCGCGCGCATCCTCGTCACCTTGATCAACGCGCTCAAGGTCCGCGGCGGCAAACGCGGCGTGGCCGGCATCTGCCTCGGCGGCGGTGAGGCCGTGGCGGTCGCCCTTGAGCTCGTTTAAGCTCGGCTCGGGCCTCGGGCTCGAGACGCTTCACGAGGTCGCCGTCGGCGGCCGCAAGACCGCGCTGTCCGCGCCGGCCCTGCGCCGCGTCGCCGCCTCGCGGCGCGTCCTCGAAACCGCGATGGCCTCCGGCGGCACGATCTACGGCGTCAACACCGGCTTCGGCGAGCTGGCGTCCACGCGCATCTCCTCCGAACGCCTCACTCAGGTCCAGCGCAACCTCGTCCTGTCGCACGCCTGCGGCGTGGGGGAACCTCTGGATATCGCCGAAGCGCGCGCCATCCTGTTCCTGCGCGTCAACGAGCTTTCCCGCGGCTTCTCCGGCGTGCGTCCCGCTTTGGTCCGTCATCTCGCCCGCATGCTCGAGGCCGGCATCGTTCCGTTGATTCCCAGCCGCGGCTCCGTCGGCGCCAGCGGCGATCTCGCGCCTCAGGCGCACATGGCCTTGGCTGTCATCGGCGAGGGTTCGGTTCACTTCCGTGGCCGTGTCGTTCCCGCCGCGAAGGCGTTGAAAGCCGCGGGTCTCAAGCCCTTCGTGCTCTCCGCCAAAGAAGGCCTGGCCCTCCTGAACGGCACTCAGGCGATGCAGTCGGTCGGCGGCTTGGCGTTGTTGACGGCAGAGCGGGTGTACCGCGCGTCCAATCTTGCCTGCGCCGCCTCGCTCGACGCCTTAACCGGAACGCCCTCGCCATTCGACGAGGCGATTCAGCTCCTGAAGCCGCACCCCGGTCAAATGTCAGCCGCGCGTTCTTTGCGTCGTCTCTTGGCCGGTTCCGAGATCCGTAAATCGCACGTCATCGACGACCCGCGCGTGCAGGACTCCTACTCGTTGCGTTGCGCGCCCCAGGTTCACGGCGCGGTTCTCGACCGCCTCACCGAGGCCCGGCGCGTGATCGAAATCGAGCTCGGCTCGGTCACCGACAATCCGCTCGTCTCCGGCGGCCGCGTGATCTCCGGCGGCAACTTCCACGGCCAAGCCCTGTCCTTCGCCTTCGACTCCGCGGCGGGCGCCCTCACCGCGCTCGCCAACATCTCCGAGCGTCGCACCTTCCAGGTCACCGCCGGCGCCGCGCCGCGGTTGAAGCCCTTCCTGTCGCGTGATCCCGGCGTCGAGTCCGGCTACATGATCGCCCAGTATGCCGCCGCCGCATTGGCCTCCGAGAACAAGGCCCTGGCCCATCCCGCGTCCGCCGACTCGATTCCCACGTCGGCCAACAAGGAAGACTTCGTCTCCATGGGCATGTGGTCCGCCCTCAAGTTCAAACAAATCGTCTGGAACGCCGCCCAGGTCGTTGCCATCGAGCTTGTCTGCGCCGCCCAGGCCATCGAATTCCACCGCCCCCTCAAGTCCGGCAAAGCCGTCGAGGCTGGTTTGGCCGTTCTGCGCCGCAAAGTGAAAGCCTCCAAGGGCGATGAGATTCTCTCGGGCAAGCTCGAAGCGGCCCGCGAGCTTGTTTTATCTGGCGCATTCGATTAATTGGTGTCTGGCCTAACGGTAATGACAGTATTCCGTCAGGCCCACTGTGTAAAATACTGTCAATAACGTTAGGCCAGACACCATGAGAACGATTCGCGCGGCGCGAGGTATGAAGTTATCCTGCAAGGGCTGGCAGCAGGAGGCGGCTCTGCGCATGCTCATGAACAACCTCGATCCCGAGGTGGCGGAGCGGCCGCAGGATCTCGTCGTGTACGGCGGACGGGGGAAGGCGGCGCGGAACTGGGCGTGCTACGACCAGATCGTGAGCTCGCTCAAGGTTCTCGAGAACGACGAGACCCTCCTGGTTCAATCGGGCAAGCCGGTCGCGGTGTTCAAGACCCACGATCAGGCGCCGCGCGTGCTCATCGCGAACTCCAATTTGGTCGGCAAGTGGGCGAACTGGGATCATTTCGACGAGCTCGATAAGAAGGGGCTCATGATGTACGGCCAGATGACGGCCGGCTCCTGGATCTATATCGGCACGCAGGGCATTTTGCAGGGCACCTACGAGACGTTCGCGGAGGCGGCGCGTAAGCACTTCGGCGGGACGCTCGCGGGGCGGACCGTCGTGACCGCCGGGTTGGGCGGCATGGGCGGGGCGCAGCCGTTGGCGGCCACCATGAACGGAGCGGCGTTCTTGGGGATCGAAGTCGATCCGACACGATTACGCTTCAGGCTCAAGACGCGATATCTTGATGTGATCGAGGAGAATCTTGATCAGGCCTTGGAGCGTATCAATCACGCCAAGGCCAACAAGCAGGCCATCTCGGTCGGGCTTTTGGGGAACGCTGCTGAGATCCTTCCTGAGCTGGCCAAGCGAAAATTCGAGATCGACGTTCTGACCGACCAAACGTCCGCGCACGATCCCTTGTACGGCTATATACCGGCGGGCTACGACATCGCCTCGGCCGCGGCCTTACGCAGAAAGGATCCCAAGACGTACACGAAGAAATCCATCGCGTCGATGGGTAAACATGTGTCCGCCATGCTCGCTTTGCAGAAGCAGGGAGCGGTGACATTCGACTACGGCAATAACATTCGCGCCCGCGCCGTCGAAGCCGGCGTGAAGAATGCCTTCGATATCCCCGGTTTCGTCCCCGAATACATCCGCCCGCTGTTCTGCGAGGGCAAAGGCCCCTTCCGTTGGGCCGCCCTATCGGGCGATCCCTTCGACATCGGCGTCACCGACCAGGAGGTCCTCAAGGCCTTCCCGAAAAACGAAGGCCTCAAACGCTGGATCGCGCTCGCCGGTCAAAAGGTGGCTTTCCAAGGTTTGCCCGCCCGCATCTGCTGGCTCGGCTATGGCGAACGCGCCGAAATGGGCGCGCGCCTGAACTGGCTCGTGAAAAAGAAGAAGGTCGGCGCGCCGATCGTGATCGGCCGCGATCATCTCGACTGCGGCTCGGTGGCGTCGCCCAACCGCGAGACCGAGGCGATGCGCGACGGCTCCGACGCGGTGGCCGATTGGCCGATCTTGAATGCTTTGCTGAACACCGCCTCCGGCGCCTCGTGGGTGAGCTTCCACCACGGCGGCGGCGTGGGCATGGGCTACTCGCTGCACGCGGGCCAGGTCACGGTGGCCGACGGGACGAAGGAGATGGGCGCGCGCCTGGAGCGCGTGCTCACGAATGATCCCGGTCTCGGCGTCGTCCGGCACTTCGACGCGGGCTATCCGCGGGCGAAGGCCTTCGCGAAGAGCCACAAATCTCTCAAAATTCCCATGGCGAGGTAATCCGATGGCCAGCGACTACTCTTTCGACTGCGTGTCCGACGTGGACTTGAATCTCGTCTCCGAGGTGATCGCCGTCGCGATCAAGGAGATCCAGAACCGTTTCGACCTCAAGGCCGCGAACGCGACCATCGAGCTCGTCGTGAAGGACAAGAAGATGATCATTCGCGCGATCGATGAGTTCAAGGCGGAGCAGGTCTACGACGTTCTCCTGACGCGCATGGCTAAGCGCGGCCTGCCGATCAAGAACCTGACGAAGGGGAAGGTCGAGGCGGCGCTCGGCCAAACCGGGCGCATCGACGTGACCATCCAGAGCGGAATCCCGACCGACAAGGCCAAGCTCATGCAGGCCGCGATCAAGGAGAACAAGCTCAAGGTCAACGCCCAGATCCAGGACGGCCAGCTGCGCGTGACGAGCAAGTCCAAGGACGAGCTTCAGCAGACGATGAACGTGCTCAAGGCCGGCAAGTTCGACCTCGACCTGCAGTTCAAGAACTTCCGGTGAGGCGCGCGCTGACGGTCGTCTTCGGCGTCGCCCTGCTCACGAGCGTCCTCGCCGCCTGGTACGCGCCGGGCCTGATCGCCTGGTACTACACGCCGCCCGTCGAGCTCGGCGTCACGTGCAAGCCCGCCGTGCAGTGGGGCATCGACGTGTACCGCAAGACCGTGCTGGCGGGCGCGTTCGGGGGCGTGGTGCTCGGCGCGTTCGTCGCGGCGCTTCTGCCGCGGCCGAAGGTTAAGCCCGCCGTCTAGTGCCAGTGCCGGATGACGCGCTTGGCGTCGGCCGCGACGTCGTCGCGGTACATCTTGGCGAGCTCGTCCCAGGTG
>CALRXP010000025.1:0-18829 GCA_943372155.1 Candidatus Endomicrobiellum trichonymphae
TTGTACGCGCCGCCGGTGGCGGTCAGATAGAACGGAGTCGGAAAGAGATAGGAAACCTCGACGCCGTCTCCTTGGCTTTCTCCATTGATGAACGTATCGAGCGAGCGCGGGCGGTCGACGACCGGCAATTCATGGTCGTGCCAGTGCGCGAGACGGCCGAAGGAGGCGAAGAGCCGCCCGCCCGTGACCGTCAAATTGTAAGGCAGGGCCGTGGTTTGCAACGCCGCCTCCTCGACCCCGACCTCCTTTTGGGAGCCGGTCAGGACGATCCAGCCCTTGAGAAACGGATCGATCGGGGACTCGATGTTGATCTCGGCCGCGCGGAAATTGAAGTTCGACGCTCCGTTGATATGAGAGTAGGTGAAGTCGAGGGAGGCGCCCATCGCGGGGTTGAAGGCCGACAGGGAGGTCTTCGCCGGCGCACCTTCGAGCTTGTTGAGGCGGTCTTCGAGGGACTTGATCCGGGCGTCAGGGGATTGGGCCGACTCTTCGGCCAGGACGGCGAGGGGCAGCACGAGGAACGTGAGAAGGAGAATGGATCTCATGTTGATAATGATAACACAATATCATTTGACCGTCAAGGCCAGTTTGCTATCATCGTCTCATGCAGCGCGACACCAGCCAGCGGCGGGCCATCCGCCGCGCTCTCGAGGATGCGGGGCGTCCGCTCGGCGCCCTCGAGGTGCTCGAGGCGTCGAAGGATCACGCGCCCGGGCTCGGCATCGCCACGGTGTACCGCAACATCAAGGCGTTGCTCAAGGCGAAGGAAATCTCCGAGGTCCAGCTTCCCGGGGAGCCGCCGCGCTACGAGGCCGCGGGGAAGGATCATCACCATCACTTCCGCTGCGAGCGCTGCGAGAAGGTCTTCGAGCTCGGCGGCGCCTGCCTGCCGGATCTTAAGGGAGCGCTGCCTCGCGGCTTCAAGGTCACCTCGCACGAGGTCCTGGTCCACGGCATCTGCGCCGCGTGCGCGAAGAAATGAACGTGCCCTGGGGCTTCGGCTCTTTCGACCGCGTCTTCTTCGGCCTAATCAACGGCGTGTGGACCCATCCCATACTCGACCGGGTCATGCCGGTGATCACGGACATACATAAGGTCGAATGGTTCAAGTTCGGCGTGGCGCCCGCGGCCCTCGCCCTGTGGCTCTATAAAGGACGCAAGCGAGCCCTTCGCGTGCTCGTCGTCGCCGTCATCGCCTGCGGCGTCAGCGACCTGGTGGCCTACCGGGTGATCAAGCCCTGGGCCGCCCGCCCTCGTCCGGAGTATGCCGGCATCGGTGCGATTGTGCGCAGCGCCTCCGGCGGGCGGATGGGCTTTCCGTCCAACCATTCGGCGAACGCCGGGGCCGCGGCTTCCGTCCTGACGGTCGCCTACCCCGCCTTCGGGTTCGTCTATTGGATTCTCGCGGGTCTCGTGGCCTACAGCCGCGTGTACTGCGGTCAGCATTACCCGCTCGACGTGCTCTGCGGCCTGGCGCTCGGCGCCGTGCTGTCCTGGCCATTTGCCGCGCTCATGCTCGGCGCGGAGGCCGGCGGCGCGAAGAAGAAAAAGAAAGCTAAGAGCTGATCGGTTCCGACGAATCGCGGCCGTGCCGCGCCGGCTCTTCCTCGTGCTCGTGCTTGTCCCCGTCCTTGTAGCCGAGCCGCTCGACGAGCTTCTTGAGGTTCTCGTCCGTGCCGTTGGTCTCAACGACGTCGGACAGGTGCTCCAGGTAGACGACGGCTTCGTTGAGCGCGACCTTCACCTTCTTGTCGGTTTCCGTGTTGCGCCAAATCTTCAGAGAGCCGTGCAAGGTCAGCAGGCGCTCGCCGGTCGGATCGATCATCTTCAGGTAAAGGTATTGAGTGCGGAAGGCGCGGACCTCGCCCGCGATCTCTTCCTCGGGGGTCAGTAGCCCGGCTTCGCGATCGCGAGCGTGCTGGGTCTCGTGCGCGACCGTCGCGTAGGTGAAGGCGTTGCCGACCATGATGCCGAGCAGCTTCATGCGGTCGTTGAGCTTGACGAAGCCTCCGTCGAGGCGGTCGCGCATGTACTTGAACAGGCCCATCTGGTTCGCCTTGAGGGCGTCGGCGTCGTCGTAGCTGAGGGCCTTGCTCTCGGCGAGCAGGTCCGATTTGTCGAGCGTGGCCTGCATCTCGGGGGGCGGCGGCTCGGCGTGAGTGCGGCGCCAGGCGGCGATGCGGACGACGGCGGCCTTCTGCATGCCTTCGATCGAGCCCTTCTCGCCGGTGACGCCCTCGCGCTCCATGCGGCGCGAGGTATTCACGGCGAGGACGAGCGGCTGCTGCGAGACGTTGCCGAAGAGGGAGTGGGCGCGCTGGTGGAGGCTGATGTCTGACGTCTGGTTGCCGGCGACGGCGTCGCGCAGCTCCTCGGCGCGGGCCTTCAGCGTGACGGGATCGATGTAAGCCTTGGTTTCCTTGCCGTCTTCCACGGGCGCAGGGCCGTCCGCGAGCGCCGGAGACGCTAAGAGGAGGAGGGCCAAGCCTAAGAACTTCATGCGCCCAGTATAGAGGAAAACCCACCTCGACACGTGGGCCTAGGGGCCCAGTTAAATCCGGGCCTAGAGGCCTATATGAAATAGGTCCTTAGGCCTACTTAGCCTTTAGCGCCGAGATCGACCTTGTAAGGCAAGGTCTCGTAGTGCGCTTGGAGCGACTTGACCCCCATGCTGGCGCCCTGGAGCACGGAGATCGCGTGGACGGCCGCGCCCGCGCTGTGCAGGTTCGTGATGCAGGGAATGTTCAGCTCGAGGGCGGTGCGGCGGATGGCGTAGCCGTCGGCGCGGGAGCGCTTGCCGGAGGGCGTGTTGATGACGAGAGACAGCGTCCGCTGCTTCATGAGGTCGACGACGTCGGGCTTGCCTTCGCCGACCTTCGCCACGCGCGTCGTGTCGAGGCCGTGGCGGGTCAGGAAGTCGGCGGTGCTGCGGGTCGCGACCAAGGTGAACCCGAGCTGACGGAGCGAGCGGGCCATCGGCACGATCTGGGCTTTGTCCTCGTCGCGGACGCTGACGAACACCGAGCCGGAGGTGGGTAGGAGCATGCCGGCCGCCTCCTGCGATTTCGCGAAGGAGCGCGGGAAGTCGGAGTCGAGGCCCATCACCTCGCCGGTGGATTTCATCTCCGGTCCGAGCTTGGGATCCACGCCGGGGAACTTGATGAAGGGCATCACGGCTTCCTTCGTCGCCGTGTAGGGCGGTTCGACTTCGCCGCGCAAGACGGCCGGAGCCAGCAGCTTCTTAAGAGGCTTGCCCATCATCACCCATGTCGCGATGCGCGCGATGGGCAGGCCCGTGGCCTTGCTGACGAAGGGGACCGTGCGCGAGGCGCGGGGATTGGCTTCCAGAATATAGACGGCGCCGTCCTTGACCGCGTACTGCACGTTCATGAGGCCGCGGACCTTGAGGTGGAGCGCCAGCTTACGCGTGTTCTCGCGGATCGTGAGCAGCACGGAGGGCGAGAGCGAATGGGGGGGCAAGGTGCAGGCCGAGTCGCCGGAGTGAATGCCGGCCTCCTCGATGTGCTCCATGATGCCGGCGACCCAGACGTCCTTGCCGTCGCAGATGGCGTCCACGTCGACCTCGGTCGCGTCGGCGAGGAAGCGATCGATGAGCAAGGACGGGTGCGTGGCGGCCTTGAGCGCGCGGCCGACGTAGTCGACGAGCGACGGGTCGTCGTAGACGACCTCCATCATCCGGCCGCCGAGCACGTAGCTCGGGCGCACCATGACGGGGTAGCCGATGCGGCGGGCGATCTTGAGAGCTTGGTCGGCTGAGGCGGCGATGCCGGACTCGGGCGACAGGATCTTGAGCTTCTTGAGGGCCGCGCCGAAGAGGCGGCGGTCTTCGGCCATGTCGATGGCCGCGGGCAAGGTGCCGAGGATCGGCACGCCGGCATTCTCGAGCTGGACCGCGAGGTTCAGCGGGGTTTGGCCGCCGAACTGGACGATGACGCCCATCGGCTTCTCGACGGCGATGATCTCGAGGGTGTCCTCGAGCGTGAGAGGCTCGAAGTACAGGCGGTCGGAGGAGTCATAGTCGGTCGACACGGTCTCCGGGTTGCAGTTGACCATGACGGACTGCCAGCCGTGCGCGCGCAAGGCCTTGGACGCCTGGACGCAGCAGTAGTCGAACTCGATGCCCTGTCCGATGCGGTTGGGGCCGGAGCCGAGAATGACGACCTTCTTCCCGGCCTTCGACGGGATGAGGTCGCCGGTCTCTTCATAAGTGGAGTAGAAGTACGGCGTGGTCGAGGGAAACTCGCCGGCGCAGGTGTCGACAAGCTTGTACGAGGGGCGGACCTTCAAGGCCCAGCGTTTGGCGCGGATTTTCTCTTCTTTGACGCCCTTGGCAAGCGCGATCTGCGCATCGGAGAAGCCCATGCGTTTGGCGGCGAACAGATTCTCGGCGTCGAGCGGCATGGCCGCGAGCGATTTTTCGAAGTCCGAGATGTCCTTGAGCTGGTTCAGGAACCACGGGTCGATCTTCGACACCTCGTGGATGCGTTCGACCGTGAGCCCTTCGTCGAGCGCGGATTTCACGTGATACAGGCGGCTCGACGTCGGGGTCGCGACCTTTTGCAGGCGCGTCTCGGGGTCCATGGGCTCGGCGCCGCTGAGGCCTTTTTTGCCGCTTTCCAAGCCGCGCAGGGACTTCTGCAGGGCCTCTTTAAAGGTGCGGCCGATGGCCATGGCCTCGCCGACGGACTTCATGGCGGTATCGAGAGTGAACTCGCCGAACTTCTCCGTGGCGAAGCGAGGTGCCTTCACGACCACGTAGTCGATGGCGGGTTCGAAGCACGCGAGCGTGGCCTTGGTGATGTCGTTGGTCATCTCATCGAGCGAATAGCCGACGGCGAGCTTGGCCGCCAGGCGCGCGATCGGGAAGCCCGTGGCCTTGGAGGCCAGGGCGGAGGAACGGGACACGCGCGGGTTGATCTCGACGACGATGCGGCGACCGGTCTGGGGGTGGACGGCGAACTGGATGTTGCACCCGCCGGTCTCGACTCCGACCTCGGAGATGATGCGCTTGGCGTCCTCGCGCATCTCCTGGTACTGGCGGTCGGACAGGGTCTGCGCGGGGGCGACGGTGATGGAGTCGCCGGTGTGCACGCCCATGGGATCGAGGTTCTCGATGGTGCAGACAACGACGAAGTTGTCCTTGCAGTCCCGCATGACTTCCAGCTCATACTCCTTCCAGCCGAGCACGGATTCTTCCAGCAGGACCTTCTTGACGGGGGACATCTCGAAAGCGGCGTGCACGCGTGTGCGCAGTTCGTCGTAGTGGTAGGCGATTCCGCCGCCGGTGCCGCCGAGGGTGAAGGAGGCGCGCACGATGATGGGGAAACCGAGTTCGCGCGAGACCGACTTGAGGTCGCTCTCGTCGGTGACGACGATGGAGCGGGGGAGATCGATGCCGATTTTCTGCATGCACTGCTTGAAGATCTGCCGGTCCTCGGCCTTGCGGATGGTCTCCAGGCGAGCGCCGATGATCTCAACGTTGTATTTCTTGAGGATGCCCTTCTCCGCGGCGGAGACGGTCAGGTTCAGCGCGGTCTGGCCGCCGAGCGTCGGGAGGATGGCTTGAGGGCGCTCGATGGCGATGACCTTCTCGAGATACTCGGGCGTGAGGGGCTCGATGTAGGTGCGGTCGGCGAGCTCGGGGTCCGTCATGATCGTGGCGGGGTTCGAGTTGATCAGGCAGACTTCGTAGCCTTCCTCGCGCAGGGCCTTGATGCCCTGCGTGCCGGAGTAATCGAACTCGCAGCCCTGGCCGATGACGATCGAGCCGGAACCGACGACGAGGATTTTCTTAAGGTCGCTTCGCTTGGGCATTGGGCATCGCTCCGGGCTTGGGGAAGCTCTCGAGGCCGTCGGCGATCGCGCACAGCGCGCCGAGCAGGGCCTCCGTTTCGTTGGGATCGCGCACGACGGGAACTTTCCAGACCACGCGGAACTGCTCGCCGACGAAGTCCACGGCGGGAAGGTCCACGAGGCGCTGCTGCATGGTCGCGTCAAAGACGATGGGGCCGGCGTTCTTGTCCGAGCAACGCGCGAGCAGCTTGTCGCGGAAGGCGGTGACGCCGGGTTCTACCGCGTCGGGCACCAGCATGCCGGCGCGCTTGGTCACGAGCTCCTTCGGGCCGCACTCGACGCGCAGGCTCGTTTCGGCGTTGAGCCAGGCGGTGACGACCACGCCGGCGCCGTCGGTCTCGATGGCGACCTTGCGCCCGTTCCAGGCGCCGCCCAGGCGGGGCGGATCGGCCTCATACGTGAGTCCCAGGATCGTCTTGAGCGTGGGCCACTGCAGGGACGGCGTATTGAGCTTGTGGTCGCGCCAGAAATACCAAGCGGCCGGGCCGGCGAACGCGATCAGGATGAGAAGCGGCGTCATCGGGACCGTGCCTCCTGGCGGGCGACCATGAGGGCGCGGAAGTGCTCGAAGAGGTAGCGGCTGTCGTGAGGACCGGCGCTCGCCTCGGGGTGGTACTGGACGGAGAAGGCGGGTAGCTCGGAGTGGGCCATGCCCTCCGAGGTGCCGTCGTTAAGGTTGATGTGCGTCGTTTTCACCGTCGAGGGCAAGGTCTTGAGATCCACGCAAAATCCGTGGTTCTGGGAGGTGATCTCGATCTTTTCCGTTTCCAGATCCTTGACCGGATGGTTCGAACCATGATGGCCGAACTTCAATTTGTACGTCTTGCCCCCGAGCGCGATTCCCAGCAGCTGGTGTCCCAGGCAGATTCCGAAGATCGGCGTGCGCTCGGCCAGGAGGTGCTTGATGGTCTCGATCGCGTCCGTCACCGGCTCGGGGTCGCCGGGCCCGTTGCTGAGCAGGACGCCGTCGGGTTTGAGCTTGAAGATGCGTTCCGCGTTCGTGGAAGCGGGAACCACGGTGACCTTGCAGCCCATGGCCGCGAGGCAGCGGAGAATGCCGTGCTTCACGCCGAAATCTATGACCACGACGTGCAGGGTCTTCTCGGCGGGCTTGTAGCCCTCTTCCCAGGAGTACTCCTTGTCGCAGGTCACGACCTTCGCGAGGTTCTGGCCGGCCATCGAAGGCAGGGCCTTGGCCTTGGCCACCAGGCGCTTCTTGTCGCCGTCCAAGGTCGAGATGATCCCGCGAAGCGCGCCCTTCTCGCGAAGCTTCAACGTCAGCGCGCGAGTGTCGATCTCCTCGATGCCCACGATCCCGTGCTTCTTGAGGAAATCGCCGACGGGCTGGACGGACTCGTAGTTGGAGGGGGTCTTGCACATCTCGCGCACGACGAAGCCGGACAGGCGCGGGCGCTGGGACTCGTTGTCGGCCAAGGTGATTCCGTAGTTGCCGATGAGCGGGTAGGTCATGACCACGCACTGCCCCGCGTAGGAAGAGTCGGTCAGGATTTCCTGATAACCGGTCATCGCGGTGTTGAACACGAACTCGCCGCCCGTTTCCCCGGCGGCGCCGCACGCGCGGCCCGTGTACACCGTTCCGTCTTCAAGAGCCAGCCAAGCCTTGTCGTTCATAGATTAGTGCCGGAAATGCCTCATGCCCGTCATGACCATCGCCAGATTGTGCTCGTCGGCGGCGGCGATCACCTCGGCGTCCTTGATGGACCCGCCGGGATGGATGATGGCCGAGATGCCGAGGGTGAAAGCCGCGTCGATGCCGTCGCGGAAGGGGAAGAACGCGTCGGAGGCCAGCACCAGCGCGGCGGGCCCCTCGTTGTCGCGCAAAAAGAGCTTGAGCTTCACGCCCGACATGTGGACGGAGTCCACGCGCGACATCTGGCCCGCGCCGATGCCGACCGTGCGGTCGGGGCCGGCGAGGACGATGGCGTTGGACTTCACGTGCTTGGCGGCGGTCCAGGCGAAGCGCAGGGCGGCCTCTTCCTTCGCGGTCGGAGCGCGCTTGCTGACGACCTTCCAGTCCGGGCCGGTGACGGCGCGGTCGGGTTCGGTCACGAGGACCTCGTCGCCGATCGAGCGCAGTTGCAGCGCCTTGGTCGGCGGCCGCGTGCGGACGAGAATGCGCACGTTTGGCTTCTTCTGCAGAATCTCGAGCGCCTCGGGGTCGTAGCCGGGGGCGACGAGAACTTCGACGAAGCGCTTGCTGAGCAGCTCCGCGATGGCGCGCGTGACGGGCCGGTTGAAGGCGAGGGCGCCGCCGAACGCGGAGAGCGGATCGGTGGCCCAGGCCTTGTCGAAGGCCTGCTCGATGGTGTCGCCGATGCCGATGCCCGCGGGGGTCACGTGCTTGAACACGACGGCGGCGGGCGCGTCGAAGTCGGAGACGGCGTCCCAGGTGCCGGCGGCGTCGAGCAGATTGTTGTAGGACAGCTCTTTGCCGTGAAGCTTCGAGAAAGACGTTCCGGCCTCGGAGGCGTACAGCGCCGCCTTCTGGTGGGGGTTTTCACCGTAGCGTAAATCTTGGACCTTTGATAAACGGTTTTCGAGGGCGGCGGGGAAGCCGCCCTCTTCTTTCGCTCCGACCCCGCCCGCCCACGCGCCGGAGATCATCGCGTCGTATTCGGCGGTGTGGCGGAAGCCGGTGAGCGCGAGGCGCTTGCGCGTCTCAGGAGCCAGGCGGCACTGCGCGGCGTTGAGCTCGGCCAGCACGCCGGAGTAGTCGGCGGGAGAGGTGAGCACGGCCACGTCTTCGAAATTCTTGCTCGCGGCGCGGATCAGGGCGACGCCGCCGATGTCGATCTGTTCGATGACCGCCTGTTCGTACGGATCTTTGGCTTCGGCCGCCGTTTTGGCGAACGGGTAGAGGTTCACCACGACGAGATCGATCGGTTCCAGGCCGAAGAGCTCGGCCTCTCGAACTTGCTTGGGGTCCTTGCGGCGGAGCAGAATGGCGCCGTGAACGTGCGGATGGAGCGTTTTGACCCGGCCGTCGAGAATCTCCGGGAAGCCCGTCATGGTCTCAAGGGGTCTCACGGGGAGTCCGGCTTGCACGAGGGCCTTGAACGTCCCGGAGGTCGAGACGATCTCGACGCCGAGATCATGCAGACCTTTGGCGAACTCCACGACCCCGGTCTTGTCGGACACCGAGATCAAGGCGCGGCGCAGGCGCGGCGATGTTTCGTGCGGTGACGGCTTGACGACGAACTTCCCGTCCTCGATCTTGGCCCGCCCCTCGGCGAACAGGGCGACGGCGCGCGGGTAGATCCAATGCTCCTGGGCCAGGACGCGCGCGGCTAACGTCCCGGGCGTGTCGGTGGCGAGCACGGGGACGGTCGCCTGCAGGACGATGGGGCCGTGGTCGTACTCTTCGTCCACGACGTGGATCGTGGCCCCGCTGACCTTCACGCCCGCGGCGACGACGGCCTCGTGCACCTTCTTGCCGTACATGCCCTGGCCGCCGAAAGCGGGCAGGAGCGCGGGATGGACGTTCAGGATCCGGCCCGGATACGCCTCGATGAGAGGCCGGGCGATCTTGAGCATGAAGCCGGCCAGACAGATCAGCTCGATGCCGCGCTTCTTGCACTCCTGGGCGAGGAAGGCGTTGTACTCGTCGGCGGTGGGGTGCTCGTTCTGCGGGCAGACCATCGTCTCGATGCCGAGTCTCTGGGCGCGGCGCACCGCGCCGGCGTCCTCTTTGTTCGAGACGACCAGGACGACCGCTCCGCGCACGCGGCCGTCGGCGCAGGCGTCGAGCAGAGCCTGCAGGTTGGTGCCTTCTCCGGAGGCGAAAACCGCGATCTTCAAACGATTTCGACCTCGTGCTTGCCCTCGACGATCTCGCCGACGACGCGCGCTTCGGGCAGGGCCTTGAGCGCGGCCTTCAGGCTCTCGGGGCGGATCACGATGACCAGGCCCAGGCCCATGTTGAACGTGCGCCACATCTCCTTCTCGGGCACGTTGCCGCGGCGCTGGATCTCGCGGAACAAGGGGCTCATCTTCCAGGCGTCCTTGCGGAAGATGGCCTTCCGGCCGCGAGGGAGGATGCGGGGCACGTTCTCAACGAGGCCGCCGCCGGTGATGTGAGAAAGTCCCATGATGATGCCTTCCTCGGCCCGCAGGGCCTTGGTCAGAGCGGTGACCTCGTCGACGTAGATGCGGGTCGGGGTCAGCAGCGCCTTGCCGAATTTCTTGAGATCCTTGCCCTTAAAGACCTGCCGGGCCAGCGAGTAGCCGTTGCTGTGCAGGCCCGACGACGGCAGGCCCAGGATCAGGTCGCCGGGATAAATCTTGGAGCCGTCGATGACCTCCTTGCGTTTGACGATTCCGACCGCGAAGCCGGCGAGGTCGTACTCGTCCTTGGGATACATGCCCGGCATCTCGGCGGTCTCGCCGCCGAGCAGCACGCAGCGCCCGAGGCGGCAGCCTTCCATGATCCCGGAGATGATCTTCTTGGAGGTCTTCAGCTTGAGCTTGCCGGTGGCGTAGTAGTCGAGGAAGATCAGGGGCTTGGCGCCGCAGCAGACCAGGTCGTTGACCGACATCGCGACGAGGTCGATGCCGATGGTGTCGTGCTTGTCGAGCGCGAAGGCGAGCTTGAGCTTGGTGCCGACGCCGTCGGTGCAGGCGACGAGCTCGTAAGGACCGTCCCCGTCGAGATCGAGGGGGAACAGGCCGGCGAAGCCGCCGATGGCGGGCGCCTTGGCCTGGATGTGGTCGACGAGCTTATCGGCGAGATCGATATTAACGCCCGACTTTCGGTACGTGAGAGTGGCGGCCATTATTTCTTCTCCATGCGGCTTCCAGGCTTAATAAACGGGATGCCCGCCTTGCACGAAGGGCATTCCTCGGGCTTCCATGCCGTTATCGAAACTTTCCAGAGGGCGGAGTAAGGCGCTCGTAAATCGGGGTCCCCATCCGTTCGGTCGATGATCGAAAGCGCTCCCAGCACGTTCGCGCCGGAGGCGCGAACAACTTCGAACACTTCTTTCGTCGATTTGCCCGTGGTGACCACGTCCTCTACCACGATAACTTTTTCACCCGGCTTGAGGGTGAATCCGCGTCGCAGAAGAACGGTTCCGTCCACGCGCTCCGTAAAATAGTGCCTGACGCCCAGCGCGCGGGCGACCTCGTGGCCGATCATGAGCCCGCCCATCGCCGGCGATAGGATCAGGTCCGGCTTCGTCGGAGCTTGAGCGGCCAGCGCCTTGCCGAGCGCCTCGGCGGCGCCGGGCTGGGCCAGGACGAGGGCGCACTGCAGGTAGCGATCGCTGTGCAGGCCCGAGGACAGCAGGAAATGTCCTTTGAGCAACGCGCCGTTGTCGACGAAGAGCTGTTCGACGTTCATTCTTTATCCAGGGCCTTCGGAGCGGCCGCCTTCATCTCGGCCAGGATGTCGAGCGCGGCTTTGCGCGGATCGCTCGCGTGGGTGATCGGGCGGCCGATGACGACGAAATCGATTCCCAGCTTCGCCGCCTCGCCCGGGGTCATGACGCGGTTCTGATCGTTGAGCGCCGCGCCTTTGGGGCGGATGCCGGGGGTGACGAACTTCATGTCGAGATGGGGGAAGGCCTTCTTGAGCATGCCGACTTCCTGCGGCGAGCAGATCGTGGCGTCCGCGCCGCCGACCCAGCCTTGCTTCGCGAGCGATTTCACGAGCGTGGGAATCTTCGCGGAGGCCGAGAAGATCTTCACGTCCTTGGGGCCCATGCTCGTCAGCACGGTGACGCCCCACAGCTTCGGGCGGGGCATGACCTCGGACGCGGCGCGCAGCATGTCGGCGCCGCCCATCAGGTGAAAAGAGACGGCGTCGACGCCGAGCCGCTGGGCCTCGCGCACCGCGTGGGCCACGGTCTGGGGGATGTCGTGGAGCTTGAGATCGAGGAAGACCTTGCCGCCGTGGCGCTGGACGATGTCGACGGCGCGCTTGCCGTGAGCCGTGAACAGCTGGAGGCCGACCTTGTACCAGACGATCGTGCCGTGCAGGGATTTAAGAAGGTCTTCCTGCTTCTTGATCGAGTCGACGTCGAGAGCGACGATCACCTGGGTCAATTGAGACCTCGCGTGATGCGTTTGATGGTGGAGGGACCGCCGTAGATCAGGCCGGTGTAGAGCTGGACGAGGTCGGCGCCGGCGGCGAGGCGCTCTTTGGCGTCCTCCGGAGTCGAGATGCCGCCCACACCAATCAACGGCAACGACGTGAGCGAACGAACTTTGCGGAGGAGTTCGGTCGCGCGGGCCTTCAGAGGACGACCGGAAAGCCCGCCGGCTTCGCCCTCGTGTTGAATGGTCGTATTGGAAACGACAAAACCTTGGGCGACCTTCTGGGCGCTCTCCACGCAGGCCGAGAGATCCTCATCGGCGAGATCCGGAGACAGCTTAACGAGGACGGGCTTATGGGCCGGATTGGAATCCTGAACCGCATTCAGAATGTCAGTCAAATCCTTGGACTTCTGAAGATCACGGAGACCAGGAGTGTTCGGAGAGGAAACGTTAATCACGAAATAGTCGCCGTACTTTCGGAGGAGCTTGAATGTCTGGGCGTACTTCTTAGGGGCGTCCTTCGCGTCGGTGCCTTTGTTTAATCCCAAATTAATTCCCAACGGAACCAACGGAGGGGGACTCATGGACAATCGCAACGCGACAGCCCGCGCGCCTTCCGAATTAAAGCCCAGCCGATTTATTACCGCGCCCTCGCTCACGAGCCTGAATAGGCGCGGTTTCGGATTGCCGGGCTGAGGTTCTAACGTCACCGAACCGATTTCAAGAAACCCGAAACCGAGCCCCGGGAGGATAGAGATCAGCTTCCCATCCTTGTCGAATCCTGCGGCCAATCCGACCGGATTGGGGAAGTTTACGCCGAAAACGGATTTGGCAAAATTTTCACCGCCGGAACCGGTTATGAGCGACAAAACGTTCCGAGCGCCCGGAACGTTCGCCGCGAGGCGCATTAATCCCGACGCCTCTTCATGAACGCGCTCCGCGTCCAAGGTGAAAAGCCACGGCTTGATCGCGTCATAGAGCATGGACCACGCGACCGGCGGAGAGCGTCGTGATGGCGCGACCCTTCAATTTTCGTCCCGAGAAAGGCGTGTTGCGGCTCTTCGAGTAAAAAGGCGCGGCGGGCGTCCAGGTCGCGTCGGGATCGACGATGACCAGGTCGGCGTCCGCGCCCGGAGCGAGCGTGCCTTTGTTCTTCAGGCCGAGCAGGCGCGCGGGGCCCGCGGACATGCGCTCCACGAGCTTGCGGCGCGTCAGAACCTTCTTGTGGAAGAGCTCGGTCAGCGCGAGGGCGAGGGAGGTCTCGAGGCCGATGACCCCGAAGGGCGCGGCGTCCATGCCGAGGGACTTGGCGCCGCAGCCGTGCGGGGCGTGATCCGTTGCGATCGCGTCGATCGTGCCGTCGGCGAGACCGGCGAGGAGCGCTTGGCGGTCCTTGTCGGCGCGCAGCGGAGGGTTCATCTTCCAGTTGGCGTCGTAACCCGGGATGTCCTTGTCCTGGAGCGCGAAGTGATGCGGGGCGGCTTCGGCGGAAATTCGTATGCCGTTCTTCTTGGCGGTGCGGATCGCGGCGACCGAGGAGGCGACGGAGACGTGAGCGATGTGCAGGCGCGCGCCCGTCAGCTCGGCGAGCGCGATATCTCTCATGACCTGGACGGTTTCGGCGGCCCAGGGCGTTCCCTTCAGCCCTTTGCGCAGGGCGGCGGGGCCTTCGTGGACGCAGGCCCCGTTCGACAGGTTGAGATCCTCGCAGTGATCGATCACCAGCATGCCCAGATCCTTGGCGTACTCGAGCGCGCGGCGCAGGAGCCCCGCGTTCATCACGGGGCGGCCGTCGTCGGACAGCGCGGCGGCGCCGGCGGCGCGGAGCTTTGCGAATTCGGTGAGCTTTTCGCCTTTCTGGCCCAAGGTGACGGCGCCCGCGAAGAGCACGGTGATCGCGGCGTCGGACTTAGCCTTGGCGCGGAGGAAGGAAAGCTGGGAGGGGGAGTCGCAGACGGGCTCGGTGTTGGCCATAGCGAGCACGGTGGTGATCCCGCCGCGCGCGGCGGCCTTGGTCCCCGTCTCGATGGTCTCGTCGCCCTCGCGGCCGGGTTCGCGCAGATGGACGTGCATGTCGACGAGGCCGGGGAGCACCCACTTGCCCTTCGCGTCGATGACCGGCACGCCCTTGAAAGCGGGTTTGCGCGTCAGCCCCGAGCCGACGGCGGCGACGCGGCCGTCCTCGAGCAGGACGTCGCGGACCGATTCGATCCCCGCGGCCGGGTCGATCAGCAATCCGTGGGCGACGATCAGCTGCTCAGGCAAGAGACCTCCCTTCCTCGCAGACGGCGAGCACGGCCATGCGGGCGAGCACGCCGTTGGCGACCTGCTCCAGAATGACCGAGCGCGGGCCGTCCGCGACCTCGGAGGCGAGCTCGACGCCGCGGTTGATGGGGCCGGGGTGCAGGACGAGGGCCTCCGGCTTCATGAGCTCGGTGCGGGCGGGCGTGAGCTGGTACGTCAAAGCGTAGTCGGCGAGCGAGGGCACGAAGCCCTGGTCCATGCGCTCGATCTGCAGGCGCAGGACGTTGACGGCGTCGGCGCCTTTGAGCGCCTTCTCCACGTCGTGCTCGACTGTCGCGCCGAGAGCGGCGAAGTCGTCGGGGCACAGCGGCGTCGGGCCGCAGAAGGTCACCTTCGCGCCGAGCTTCTTGAGCGCGAAGAGGTTGGAGCGGGCGACCCGGCTGTGGCGGATGTCGCCCAGAATCACGACCTTCTTGCCTTTGAAGCTTCCCCAGCGCTCCCGGAGCGTGAGGAGGTCGAGCAGGGCTTGGGTCGGGTGCTCATGCCAGCCGTCGCCGGCGTTGATGACGGACGCCTTGAGCAACGGCGCCAAATCCTCGAGCACGCCGGAGCGCTCATGGCGCACGACGAAGTGAGTGACGCCGACGGCCTGGAGATTGAGGAAGGTGTCGAGAAGCGTCTCGCCCTTTGACAGAGATGAGCCGACAGGCGAGAAGCTCAGCACGTCCGCGCCGAGGCGCTTGGCGGCCATTTCGAAGGAGGAGCGCGTGCGCGTTGAGGCTTCGGTGAAGATGAAGGCGACGGTGCGTCCTCTGAGGAGATCGGCGGGAGGGGAGGCCTTAAACGAAGCGGCTAAATCGAGAATCGACTCGATCTCGGAGGCGCTCAGCCCTTCCAGGCCGAGCAAATCTTTCTTTTCCCAGTCTCTCGGCGCCACTCTTCTCCGGCGATGAAATCCGCCTGAACGATTAGACTATTTTGCGAAGCGCGAGTCCACCGCGCGGCGTGTTTGCTAAAATACGCGCATGAGCTTCCCGATCGAGCTGTCCAACGTGCGTCTCTTCGACGTCCTCCGCAACGAGCTGAGCGGCGAGCTCGGACTCGTGCTCGGCGTTGAGGGCGACAAGATCGCCTTCAAGCTCAAGACCGGCGAGCTGGCGCGCTATAAGCACGGCGAGCACTTCGTGCGCGTGTCCGAAGACGAGGCCGTCGCCTTCCGCGCGGTGATCCAGGAGCTGCGCCGCCAGGCGTCGTTGCTCAAGCCGCGCAAGCGCGGCTCGTTGCGCAAGCCCGTTCCCAAGAAGGCCGCGAAAAAGAAGTCCGCGGCGAAAAAAGACTAAGGTACGTCCGGCCGCCGACTTATCCCCAGAACTTCCAACGTTGGAAGTTCCATGAACAAAAAAGCCCTCCCGCCTGAGCGGGAGGGCTTCTTCTTTGTTGAAGTCCTTACGGCTTCGCGGGGTGCAGGATCGCCTCGATCTCGTCGGAGGACAGCGTCTCCTTCTCCACGAGCGCCGCGACGAGCGCCTCGAACTTGTTCTTGTTGTCCTTCAGGCGCTTCTCGACGCGCGCCTTCGACGCCGCGAGCAGCTTGTTGATCTCGACGAGGGCCTTCGCGTCGGCCTCGCCGCCGAACGAGCTCTGGCCGTACTGGTTGGGCATGGTCTGCGCGAGACCCATCTCCTCGCTCATGCCGAGCTGTTGGACCATCGCCCGCGCCACGCGCGTTGCCGACTCCAGGTCCGAGCCGGGGCCGGTGGACCACTCGCCGTAATAGATCTGCTCGGCCACGAGCCCGCCGAGCGCAGTGTCGAGGCGCGCCTCGAGCTCGGCGCGCGTGTACAGGTACTTGTCGCCTTCCTCGGAGCCCGACTCGGCGAAGCCGAGCGCGCCCGAGCCGTGCGGAATGATCGTGACCTTGTTGACGGGCACGCGGACCTCGGCTTTCTCGTTGAGCAGGTTGGCGGCCACGTGGCCGACCTCGTGCCGGCCGATGCGCAGCTTGAGCGCGTCGGACAGGCGCAAGGAGCGCTTGCCGCCGATCGTCGCGCGGTCCACGGCTTCGTCGATGTCGGCGCCGTTGATGGATTCGCCGCTGCGGCGGGCGGCGAGCAGAGCCGCTTCGTTGATCACGTTCTCGAGGAACGCGCCGGACAGGCCCGCGGTGCGGCGGGCGATCAGCCGAAGGTCCACTTCGGCGGCCAGGCGCGCCTTCTTGGCGTGCAGGGCCAGGATCGCCTCGCGGCCCATGGCCTCGGGCAAGCCCACGTGAATCTTGCGGTCGAAGCGGCCGGGACGCGTGAGGGCCGCGTCGAGGGTGTCGGCGCGGTTGGTCGCCGCCACGACGATGACGCCGGAGGAGTTGTCGAAGCCGTCCATCTCCTTGAGGATCTGGTTGATGGTCTGCTCGCGCTCGTCGTTGCCGCCGCCGCCGGGGCCGCCGTCGCCGCGCTTCTTGCCGACCGCGTCGATCTCATCGATGAAGATGATCGCCGGGCCGTTTTGGCGCGCGGCCTCGAAGAGCTCGCGCACGCGGCGCGCGCCCATGCCGACGTACAGCTCGACGAAGTCGGATCCGGAGATCGAGATGAACGTCGCGTTCGACTCGCCCGCCAGCGCGCGCGCGAGCAAGGTCTTGCCGGTGCCGGGGGGGCCTTCCATGAGGATGCCTTTGGGAATGCGGGCGCCCAGGCGCTTGAAGCGGGCCGGTTCGCGCATGAAGTCGATGAGCTCCTGCAGCTCGACGAGGCTTTCGTCGATGCCGGCCACGTCGTCAAAGCGCGTGGTCGGCTTCTCCATGTTCATTTTGGGCTTCATCTGGATGCCGCCGGCGCCGCCGCCCTGCATCCGGCGCATGAGCCAGACGAGCAGGAAGATGGGGAGGATGGCGAACGCCAGGTTCATCAGGAAATTGCTCTTGGGCTTGGCCATCTCCTCGGCCGCCTTGGCGGAGCGCTCGGCCGCGTCGGCCGTGCGCTTCGTGTCCTTGGCGATCTGTTCGAGCGCGGCGTCGCGAGGCTCGAGCTTGGGAGCGTCGATCTTCGCGGCGGAGTCGGGAGCCGTGATCGACTGCGTGATCGCCGTCGGCGCCCTCGGAGCGGGCGTCGGCTGGAGCGCGCTCAAGGTCAGCCAACCGATCATGCCGCCGAGCAGGAGGAGCGAAATCCAACGCGTGAACGAGCTCTTCTTCGGCCCTTGAGGCGTCTGTGAGAAATCCTGCACGGGCTTCAGTTCCACGGGGGGCTGGCGGGGCTCGTAGCTGACTTCCGGGCCGGGCTCGACGCCGAGAGCGGTCAGAGCGGCGGCGGCGGCGAGGCGCACCGAGGCGTTGCGGTCTTTGTAGGACGTCTTGAGAACGTCGAGCAGCTCGGGCGTGAGGGGCTTGAGCGTCGCGGCGTCGCGGGTCAGGCGCTTGAGCGCGGTGCGCTGGAGGTACCACCACGGATCCAGGTTCACGTCCTTGTTCGTCTGGACGCCGGGGCGGGCGGTCAGCTTGAGAAGGTCGAGGTAGTGAGGCAAGGTCTGCTCGAGCGGCAGGGCGTCGAGGATTCGCTGGGCGCCGATCTTCACCTCGGCGCGGCGTTCCTTTTCATTGACGATCGCGGTCGCGGCCAGCTTGAGCGCCGCGGCGGGGTCGGTCTTCAGGAGCTTCTCCATCTCAGCGACGACGCGCGTGGCGGGCACGAAGGGCTCGTGCGCCGGGCGCTTGGCGGAGACGGCGTCGCGGATGATGAGGTTGCGCGCGTCGGGTCCTTCGGGAGCGGACGGCCCGCTCGGGGCCACGACCGAGAGAACGGGGGCGGTGAAAGACCGCGTCCGGATCAGCAAGGCCATGGAGAGGAGCGTGGAGACGGCGAGAATGCCGTAGGCGAGGGGCAACATGCCGGCGAGCAGGAGGATCGGCACGGTGACCTGGTAGCCGAGAATGTTCAGGAACGCGGCGGACTCCGTCGCGTTGACCGTCTTCTCGATGACGTTCTGATTGTCGGCTTTGGCGAGGTGCGCGACGCTCCCGTGCGTCGCGAGCAAGCTCACGAGGAGATTTCCCGCGAGCCACAGCGCCGGCAGGCCGGGGGCCAACGCGTAGAACGTCCAGGCGACCCCGGCCGCCGCGCCGTAGGTGGCGGCGACGCGCAGGTTGAGCGGGATCCACTTGAACAGCGGCGCGAGGAAGGAGAAGGAGGCGGCCATGCCGACGGCGGTGCCGAGCATCCACGGCTTGAGGACGGCGGCCGCGCCGCCGAGCGCGAGGCCTCCCGACACCGGGCCCATGAAAGCGACGGCGATCAGGAACTGCAGCGGGAGCGCGGCGACGGCGCCCCACATCGGGCTCTTGCGGATCAGGCCGCGCAGTCCGGCGCGCAGCAGATTTTCGCGGACGGGCGCGACGGCGGGAGTCGGGGCCGCGGCGACGGGCACGAGGTTGGCGACGGAGCCTGAGGCGGCGGCGACGTTGAGTACGCCGGGCGCGGTGGTGAGAGCCTTGAGCGTGGCCATGGGAATGGCGCCCCGAACGGTGAAAGCGCCCGGCCCGCGGACCGCTCCGTAAGAATCGTCGAGACGGAAGCCGACGTCCTGGTACAACTGATTGAGAACGAGGCCGAGGGCTTGGATCGAGCCCGGGTCGGCGAGCGTGACGAGCACGGGGATGTAGGCG
>CALRXP010000026.1:0-18282 GCA_943372155.1 Candidatus Endomicrobiellum trichonymphae
GGAGGCGGCGTCAACGAAGGCGCCACCACGAGGTGCCCCTTGCCCACCGCGTCTTCGATGGAAGGAACTGCGATCATCGGCCCGTGAGCCATGTGCGGCACGCGCCCGTCCCACATGTCCTGATTGATAGCGAGTATCTTGTGCGCCGAGCCGATGACGCCCGTGTCGAGATCGGCTGAAGGCGCGAACGGAAGGCCCGTGCGCTCGCTAAAGCCCGTCTGACGCGAGCCGTGGATGACGAACGGGATGCCCGTGCGCGACACGAGCGCCTTGACCGCCTCAATGTGCGCGGGCGTCACGCCCGGACCGGGCGTGCCCAACACGCGAATGCCCGACAGCGAGGGCGCGGAAGGAAGATCGGAGACGGAAGGCGCCGCGAGAACGGGGGCGGTCAACGCGACCGGCGAGACGGTAGGCGCGGAGAGCGACACGCGCGGCACGACTTGAGCCGAGGCCGCGCCGGCGGCCGCGAATGCGGCCGCCAGCGCGTACATCACGGACATGAGCTAGTTCTTCTTATCGGACGGCGTCAGCGCCGCGCGAACGGCGGGCTTGGGAACGGGCACCGCGGACAGGATCTTCTCGACGACCTGATCGGTGGTCATGTTGTTGGCCGAGTACGTGAGCGTCAGGCGATGGCGCAGGATGCGGGTCGCCACCTCGCGCACGTCGTTGGGGCCGACATAGGCGCGACCGTTGAGGAGCGCGTTGATCTTGGCCGCCTTGAGGAGGAAGATGGCCGCGCGAGGAGACGCGCCCGACTCGATGACGTCCTTCGCGTCGACGTTGTAGGCGCCCGGGTTATGCGTCGCCTCGACGAGGTCGGAGATGTACGTTTCGATGGAGGGATCGACGTAGATCTGCTCGGCCACTTTGCGGATCTCGACCATTTCATCGAGCGAGGTGACCTTGCCCGCCTTGGGCTGACCGTCCTTCTTGCTGAAGCGCTGCATGATGGTCTTCAGCTGCTCTTTGGTCGGGCGAGGAACTAGGACCTTGTACATGAAGCGGTCCTGCTGGGCTTCAGGGAGGCGGTACACGCCCTCTTGCTCGATGGGGTTCTGAGTCGCGAGCACCATGAACGGCTTAGGGAGAGGAAGGGTGTTGCGACCGATCGTCGCGTTGCCTTCAGCCATCGCTTCGAGGAGTGCGGCCTGCGTCTTCGGCATCATGCGGTTGATCTCGTCGACGAGAAGGATGTTGGTGAAGACGGGTCCCTTCTCGAGCTTGATGGCCTTGGCGCCGGTGGCCGGGTCTTCCTGGAGGATTTCCGCGCCCAAGAGGTCGGACGGGAGCTTGTCCGGAGTACCCTGCACGCGCTGGAAGCCGCCTTCGACGGCGTCGGAGAAGGCTTTGACGGTCTGCGTCTTGGCGACGCCGGGGACGCCTTCGAGGAGGACGTGCTCGGAGGCGATCATGGCGGTGATGATGGAGTCGATCATCTCTTCCTGACCGACGATGACCTTGCCGATCTCGGCGCGGATGCCCTTGATGATCTCAGCCTTGGCCTTCACGGCCTCGATGAGCTCGGCGGAGGCGCCGGCGGGACCGTAGATCGCGGAGGCGCCGTCGCTGACGGCGGAAGCGGCGGACATGCGCTCACCGGTAAGGGCCGCCTCAAGAGCCGTGCCCGCACCGCGAGAGTCGGCGGAGGAGGCTTTGGAGAGGTTCGGCATCGCCGCGAGAGCCGCGGTCGCGTCCTTCATGCGCTCGGCCGCGGCGGCCGCGTTCGTCACGGGCTTAAGCGCCGCCGGCGTGGCCGCCTGCTGCGGGATCGCCGCAGCCGGAAGAGCCGAGGCCGAGAGGGCCACGGAGGGAGCCGCGAGCATCGGCGTTAAGGAGAGCGCCGAGGGCGTGATCGCGCCGCTCATGAGCGGAGAGCCGATGTTCGTGCCGAGAGTCGGGACGATCCCGGCGGTGATGCCGGGGGTCGCGACACGGCCGGTGACGACCTGGGCCGAGGCGGAAAGCGGGGCGCCCGCGATGAGGGCGGCGAGTCCGATTTTCGCGATCTTCGAGAGGCAGGGAACTTTCTTCATAACGCTCCTTAGGGCTTGAACGGCTGCTTGGCTTTGGGATGGAAGGCCTGCTCGAGGCTTTCGAGCGGGTCTCCCTCGGTCGACAGGGAAATCGGGCGGATGCGAGAGGCGTCGAAAGCGGCTTCGACGGCGGCCTCACGACGGGCGACGGTGGCGGCCGCTTCGGCGCGGCCTGCGCGAGAGGAGGTGTCGAGCATGCGGGTCGCGCCGGTCTCGGCGTCGACGACGGGCAGCAGGCCGACGTCGGGGAGCGGGCCGTGCTCGGCGGGGTCGGTCACGCGGACGGCGCGGACGTCGTGACGGGCCGCGAGGGCGCCGAGGGCTTCTTTGAAGTCGGGAGCGATGAAGTCGGAAAGGACGGCCACCATGGCGCGCGAGCCGAGGAGCTTGCCGGCGGCTTCGAGGCCCGGTTTCAGGTCGGTCGCGTTGCCCGTGGGCTCGGCTTTGAGGATCGCGTCGACGATCATCATGGCGTGGCGCGAGCCGCCGCGAGCCGGGAAGACCTGCTCGACGCGGTCGGAGATAAGGACGGCGCCGACGCGGACGTTGGAGTGCGCCGCGGCCAAGGCGAGAACCGCGGCGGCGTCCTCGATGGCGGTGCGCTTGTCGGTGCCGGTGGTGCCGAAGCGGCCGGAGCGGGAGATGTCGATGACGAGCATGAGCGGCATGTCGCGCTCGAGCTCGAACTTTTTCGCGTAAAGCTCGTCTTTCTTGGCGGAGGTCTTCCAGTCAATCTCGCGCATGTCCTCGTTCTGATAGGGGCGGGCCTCGGCGAAGTCCGTGCCGCCCGCGCCGATGAAGCGGGAGCGGAAGTTGCCGCCGTTGACGGCGGTGGCCATGCGGCGGGCGGACAGCTCGATGCGGCGGTGGCGAGAAATGATCGAACCGGCGATCGTCTCGCGCTGGGCAGGACCGGCTTCGGCCGCGGCCGCGTCGGCGCGGAGCGTCGGGAGGAGGTAGCGCCAGGCGAGGTAGGCGAGGCCCGCGCCGATGAGCGCGAAGACCGCCCAGGCGCCGAGGCCGCCGAGCGAGAGGACCGCGAGCGGCGCGAAGCCGTGGAGGGTGGTGGAGGGTTTGGGGAAGCCGGCGAGGGCCTGATCGGCGGCCTCGATGGCTTCTTTGAGATCGGTCTTTTCCTCGTCGGTGAAGGGGCGGACGGTCCCGTCGTCTTCCCAGCCGTTGCCGGAGGCGAGGAGGGCCTTGAGCCAGGTGCGCAGGGCGACGACGTCCTCGCGGGTGTAGGTCTGCTTGTGGTCGAGGATGCCGTTGCCGGCGCTCGTGTCCATGAAGCCCTTTTCTTTGAGCTTGTCGTTGAAGGTGGAGCCGGGGAAGGTCGAGTACCCCTTCTGCAGCGCGGGGTTGATGATGTCGGCGGCGATGTCGCCGGGGTTGTTGCCGTCGATGACGCCGGCGGCGCGGCCGAGGGACTCGAGCGCGGGCAGGATGGTTCGCGCGCGGGCGACGATGGCCCGTTGCTCGGGCGTCTGCGTGGCCATGGAGGCGGACTTCTTCTCAATGGCCGCGCCCAAGGCGCGGTAGTGGCGGAGCTTGAAGGTCTCGCGCCACGTGGACTCGCCCTCGCGCATGCCGGTGCGGATGACCTGCTTCTCGAAGCCGTCGAAGGCCATCTCGGCCTGGACGGCGATGGACATCGCGCCGAGGTCGGCGGTCTTCGCCGCGACTTCTTTAAGGGAAGCGCCGTTGGGGCCCTTGAGCGCGGCTTCGAAGGCGGCGAGCGCGGCGGCCTCGCTCGGGGTGCCGCGCGCGGCCTCGAGCACGCGGGAAAGGACCTGCGCGGCGTCGGGAGCGGAGACGGTCTTGGCGGCGACGAGCTTGAAGAGGAGCGTCTCGGCCTCGAGCGCGAAGGCGGCGTCGCGCGGGTGGCCTTCGAGCGCGCTCACGAGGCGGGCGGCGGCGAGCTTCTCCTCGCCGGGGCGGACGACGGCGTCGAGCGCGGCGCGCGGGGTTGGGGCGGGCGCGCCGAAGTTCTTGCGCAGGATCTCGTCCATGCCGTCGATGGCCTTGGCGAGGTAGACCTGCTCTTCCCACGACTGGTCACGGTTGGCGGTCGAGCCCAGGCCCTTGCCTGAGGCGGCGACGGAGCGCAGGAAGGCGCGCAGGGCTTCGATCTCGGCCTTGGTGTAGCTCTGCTTATAGTCGGAGAGCGTGTTGTTCGGGCCGGGCATGAGCTTCTGGTCGCGCAACGTGATGTTGAAGTCGCTGCCGGAGAAGAGGCGGTAGCCCTTGAAGAGGATGACGTTGGCGGCATCGGCCGCGAGCTCGCCGGGGGTGTCGCCCGAGGGAACGCCGGCGGCGGCGGCCAAGGACTCGAGCTGAGTCAGGGATTTCGCGGAGTCGCGCGACGCGATCTGATCGGCGTTGAGCGCCTGACCGCCGGCCTGGACTTTGGCGGCCGCGGCCAGGATCTGCTCGGCGACGACGCGGTAGTGGCGCAGCTTGAGGTCGTTGCGCCAGGCGTAGTCGCCTTCGCGCACGGCGAGCTCGGCGAAGTTTTTCTTGATATCCTGCGCGGCGAAAGCCTTCTCGGCCTGTTCGGCGATCTTGATGAGGCCGAGGTTGGCGCGCAGGCGGGCGGCGGGCGCGAGGGCGGCGCCGTTGGGAAGCTTAAGGGCGTCGGCCATCGCCTGAACGGCCAAGGCCTCGCGCGGGGTGCCCGTGACGATGCTGAGGACCTGAGCGATGATCTGGCCGGCGTCGGCGGCGTTGACCGGGCCCTTGGCGACGCGATCGATCAGGATCTTCTCGGCCTGCAAGGCGAAGTCAGCGTCCTTGCCGTGAGCGCCGATCTCGAGCGACAAGCGGGCCAAGGCGAGGGACTCGTCGTCGACCGAGACGACGGGGGCGTCGGGGAAGTTCTTGGCCGCGACCTCGTTGACCGCCTTGAGCGCGGAGACGAGGTAGAGCTTCTCGGACCAGATCAGGTCGCGCTCCTTGCCGTCGTTGCCCCAGCTCTTGCCGGAGCGGGCGATGCCGAGGAGAGTGTCGCGCAGCTGGGCGAGCTGGGCGGCGTCGAGGGCTTCGGGGTAGGCGAGCTGGCTGTTGAGATCGCCCGATACCGGCGCGAGCCCCTGAGTCCTCAGGACACGCAAGAAAGAGTGGTTGTTGAAGACGGCGTCGCCCTGGCGCAGAACGCCGTAGAGCTGATCGGCGGCGGCTTCCGCGGCGGTGCCGCCTTCCATCATGCCGGCCTTGATGCCGGCGCCGGCCAGCGGCTCGATCTGCGCGTCGGCGCGGTCGACGAACTCGCGGGCGGCGAAATTATTTTTCTCTTTGTTCGCGGCGAGCGCGCCGCCCATCTCGTCGATGGCGGCCTGCAGGGCCTGCAGATGGGCGACCTTGTACACCTCGCGGTAGTTCGGAGAGGTGACCGGGTAGCCGCTTCCGCGCTCGTCGTGATAGTCGTCGTAGCCGCCGTAGCCGCCGGAGCTGCTCGTGGTGTCGGGCAGGACGACGCCGTCCTTGATGAGGCGCTCGTGCAGGCCGGGGATCGTCCTCTCGCCTTCTTTAATCAGGTCGGTCACGGCCTTGGCGACGAAGTAGCGCACCGTGCCGGACAGCGCCGCGGGCGCGCCGCCGTCGCCCTGCATCTTATCGGCCATACCCGCCATCATCGCGACGAGAGACGGCGGCGCCTGGACTTCCTGGTCGGGCGGAGTCTGCTTGAAGATCTCGATGCGGACGGCGTCGATGGCGCGCGCGTTGGCCAAGGCCTGGTCGAGGAAGCTCTTCGCCTTGACGACGTCGCCCTCGGTGACGCCTTGGTCGGCCATGCGCCGGAACGCGAAGCTCGTCGTCCACATCTGGAGCATCGGGTCGGCGGCGTGCTTGGCCTGCACGGCGGTCAGCTTATCGAAGAATTTGACGCCGCCGTTCTGCGCGAGGTAGGCGTACAGCATGCTGCCCGCCATCTGCTGGACCTGTTTGTTCGGGCTCTTGAGGACGCGGAAGACCTGGACGATCGCCTTCTCGTTGCCGGTCTCGACGCTGAGCATGACGAGCTTGACGAGCATCTGGCCGGAAGCCTGGTCGTTGCGCGATGACGCGATCATGGCATCCATCGAGTTCCACAAGGCGTCGCTCTCGCGCTCGATGAGGGCGCGCAGCATGATGGACTCGCCCTGGCTCGTGAGCGGGAGAACGTTGGAGTGGCGGAAGATGGCGACGAGAATGTTGTCGGCCTTCGGATCCGGAGACTCGCGCAAGATGGTCAGCGCGCGCTCGAAGTCGCCACCGGCGGTTTTGGGCGACTCGTGCCAGCGCTTGAGCGCGGGCAGGACCTGCTCGGGGATGCGCGCGTCCACGTAGCGGTCGGTGAACATGAACAAGTCTTCGGCGTAGAACAGCTTCATCGCGACTTCGGCGGCGGCGCGCTGCTGGACCTGGAACTGGAGCGTGCCGACCGAGGAGACGCCGGTGAGGCCGATCATCAGCGCCAAGGTCGCGACCGAGGCGCCGCGCTTCAGGCGCGCGGCCAGGCTCATGGGAAGGGGCTTGGCGGACGGGCCTTCGAAGGCCACGGGCACGCCCGCGGCGACGGCCTCGAGGGCGGCGATGCGGGCCTCGGCGTCGGAGTGCGCCATCCAGGAGATATCGGCGCGGCGCAGGGACATGCGGTCGGTGACGGGCTTGAGCGGCTCGAGGCGAGCGCGGGCGGTACGGCGCAGGGCGGTCAGGATTTTCTCGGCGAGCTCGGGCGAGGCGCCGGACAGATACATCGCCGTGAGCTTCTCGCGCCACAACGCTTCGTCGCGCGACGCCATCGCGATCATCGACTCGCGCAGGTCGTCCTTGGCCTCGTTCCAGCCTTTCACGAAGGCGGAGAGGCGTCGCTCGTCGGCCTCGCGCAGATCGTAGAGGTGGATCAGGTCGGCGGAGACGCCGGCGGGGATGAGGCCCCGGCGGGTCTGCCACCACTCGCGGACGGCGCGAGTGATCTTCCCGCCGCTCCAGGAGTCGGCCGCGATGTAGGCGGCGACGACGGTGGCGAGTGCGGCGAAGGGCAGAATCTGGGGCCAGGCGCCGAGCGGGAGCAAGGCCGCGCCCATCATCGCGGCGCCGCCGGGGCCGCCGGTCTTGGGTTTGTCCTTGGGCTTGTCTTCCGGCTTGGCCGCGGCCCCGCGCTTAAGAAGGGAGCGGCCGGGCAGGACGAGATCGAGCAGAAGCATCAGGAGCGCGGGCCACAGCAGGTAGGTGCCGATCGGGCTCGGGGACTTGATCACGTCGCCCTTCTGGCCCTTCTCGAGCTTCGACACCTCGCTCAGGATGTTGTCGATCGACGCCTTGCCGTCGGCGCGGAAGTAGGCGCCGCCGGTGCGCTCAGCGAGCTTGCGCAGGGGCGCTTCGTTCAAGCGCGTGATCGCGGGACCGCCGGACTTCGCGTCCATCAGATACTCGGTGCCCGTGCCGTCGGCGGTCGGGACCTTGATCTTGGTGCCGGCGGGATCGCCCACGCCGATCGCGTACACCGTCACGCCGTGCTCGGCGGCGGAGGCGATGGCGGCGTCGATGTCGGCCTCGGGCACGTCGCCGTCGGAGATTATGATCAGGATGCGCTGACGGTCGCCGAGCTTCTTGGCGGACTCGAAGTGGTTGGCGGAGAACTTGATCGCCGCGGCGAGATCGGAGCCTTCACGGATGCCGCGGGATTCAACATCGAGCCGGTTGATTTTAAATTCGAAGTTGCCGTAGTCGATGGAGATGGGCGAGGCGGTGCGCGCCTTGCCCGCGAAGACCACGAGGCCGACGCGGTCGGTGCCCTGCAGGTGGGTGATGAACTCGTTGAGCTCCTTCTGCGTGCGGGCCATGCGCCCGTCTTCGGCGTAGACCATCGAGTAGGAGCCGTCCACGGTCACGACAATATCCTTGCCGCCGAAGTTGACGCGTTCGTCGACCATGCCGCCGCGCGGATCGCCCGCGGCGAGGCCGATGGCGCCGATCGCGGCCAACGTCAACGCGGACTTGCCGAGGAAGCGGCGCGCCCCCCACCAGGACTTGAAGGTCTTGGGCGCGGTGCCGGGAGAGAGCTTCTTGGCGGCGTCCATGCGCTTTTTAATGCCGTAGGCCACGAGCAAGGCCGCGATCGGCAGGCCGATGCCGACGACCCACAGGAACATCGACGACGAGAAAACGATTCCAGGGCCGAGCATGGCGAAGGGCAGGGCGCCGACGCCCCAGACGCCTGAGCCCTTGCGGGTCATGCCCTTGATCGCGTCGCTCTTTTCCTTGCCTTCCTGCTCGCCCAGCGCCTGACCGAGCTTGTCCGCCGCGTCCTTGGGCTCGCCGGCCTTGGGCTGCGGCTTGCCGTCGCCGGGTTTGCCGTCGCCGGGCTTACCGTCGCCGGGCTTGCCGTCGCCGGGTTTCCCATCGCCGGGCTTACCGTCACCGGGTTTGCCGTCGCCGGGCTTGCCGTCGCCGGGTTTGCCGTCGCCGGGCTTGCCCTTCTGCTTTCCGGGCTTGCCCTTCTTGGAGTCCTTCGAATCTTTCTGCTGCTGCTCCTGCTCCTTCTGCGCGGCCTTCAGCGCCTCGAGGTTCCACTTCGCGTCCGCGTTCGTCGCGTCGCGGCGCAGGGCTTCCTTGTAGAACTCCATCGCCTTCTCGGCGTCGCCGGCGGCGAGCGCGGAGTTGCCGAGGTTGAAGATCGTCTGCGACTGCTTCTTGGGGTCCGTCGTCAGCGACAGGTACTTGGCCCACGCCGCGTCGGCCTTGGCGTTCTCGCCCAGGCGCAGATACGTGTCGGCCATGTTGAAGTAGATCTCGGGAACGTCGGGGTAGCGCTCGACGGCCTCGCCGTACTTCTTGAGCGCCTCGGCGAAGCGGCCCTGGTTGTAGAGCTTGTTGCCCTCGAGGACCTCGGCGGGGACGGCGGCGGTGAGCGACTTGGGCGCCGGGGCGTGCGGGGCTTCGGCAATGGCCTGAACGTGCACGACCTCGGGCCGCGCCGCGCTGGAGAGGTCGGCCAGCTGCATCGGCTGGTTCAAGGCCATCAGCATGGCCATACCGTAGAGAGTGCGCAGGCGCGTATTCGCGAGAGTGAGCTCGGCGCCGAGCATCAGGAAGGCAAGCAGGGCCAGGAGGCTCGTGTAATCCTTGACCGAAACGCTCGAGACGACCTTCGCCGGGCTCTTCTCGAGACGAGAAATCTCAAGGAGCACCTGCTGCATCGCCTGCGCGTCGCCGGCGCGGTAGAACTTGGCTCCGGTCTTCTCGGCCACGGTGCGCAAGGTCGCTTCGTTGAAGGATTCGTTGGGGCCGGCGATACCCACGCCGTACACCTTCACGCCGAGCGAGGCGGCGATGTCCGCCGCGGCCTCGGGCGCGATGCCGGAGTTGGAATCGCCGTCGGTGAAGATCACGACAATCTTGGCGCGCTCGGGCTGGAGAATCGTCTTGAGCAGGTCGGGGTACTGCTTGGCGTAGGCCAGCGCCGCGGAGAGGCCCTTATCCTTAAGAAGCTTCTGAACCTCGAGGGCGCGCGGGTCGGCCTTGCCGTCGAGGTCGAGGGCGTTGAGCTCGAGGAAGTGCGCGATCGAGGTCAGCATGGACTTGCCGATCGCGGTCGAGCCCGTCGTCTCCAGTTCCTTAAGATGAGAGATCAGAGCGTCGTAGTCGGTGGTGAGCTTGACGTCGAGGTAAGCCTCGTCGGAGAAGGTGACCATGCCGACGCGGTTCTCGGTGCCGCGGCGCTGTTCTTCGACGTAGGCACGGACGGCGTCGCGCACGCCCTGGAGCTTGGCGCCGCTCATGGAGCCGGAGAGGTCGATCGACACCATCGTGTCGGTCGACGGGATGAAGGTTTCCTTGCGCTCGGTGCCGATCATGGGCCGGGCGAGCGCGACGATGATCAGGCCGATCGCGGCCATGCGCAGAACGCGGGGCAGGCCCGCGAGGCGCTCGCGGAGGGTGCGGGCCTTGGGCGTCTGGGCCGCGGAAGAGACGGCGAACTTCTCGCCCTTGGCGCGCGTGCGCCACGAATACGCCACGTACGCGAAGAACGGGATCAGGAGCAGGAGCACCCACGGGCTGCCGAAGGACAGGCCGGCCGCGGCGGGCAAGAGGCCCAGCGCCGCGAACGCGCCGGTGCCGGTCGAGGAAGATTTGGGAGAGCTCGCCTTGCCGGCGACGCTCGCGATCAGCGCGGTGAAGCGGGCGACGGCGCGCTCGCGCTCGGCCTTGTCGCCCTCGGAGCCGGCGAAGCGCGCGGCCTCGGCGGCGGCGGCCAAGCGGGAGGCCACGCTGACCTGGCCCGCGTCGTAGAAGGACTTGTGCAGATCGCGCTCGAGCGTGCGCGCGTCGCGCGCCGCCTTGGGCAGGCCGGCGAAGTCGACCATGAAGCCGGTCAGCAGGTCCTGGAAGCGGGCATAGAAGGAAGCGGTATCGAGATGCTCGGACTCGGCGGTCAGGCGCGCGAGCTCGGCCTCGGTGACGGTGACGAGCGAGAGGCGCTTGGCGTCGAGCTTGGGGTACAGGCGGCGGGAGGCCACGAGGCGGTGCACGCCGACGAGGAGCAGGATGCCCAGCGGAATCGCCGCGAGCCACATCCAGTTCGGGCCGTCGCCGCGCTTGACGCCGACGATGTCCTTGAGGCCCTTCTCCTTCCAATCGGGGGTGAGCACGGACTTGACCGTGATCTCGGTCTTGGGCATCACGATCTCGATGCCCTCGGGGTAGGCCGCGGTCTCGCCCACGCCGACGACGGCGAGGCCGCCGTCGAGGGTCAGCTTCCCGGAGCCGAACGGAATGGCTTCGTAGGTGATCGTCTTGGACTCGCCGGGGGCGAGCGTGAGCGGCGCCTCAGCGCCCTTGCCCTGGAGCTCGAGGTCGGTGGGTAGGGCGTCCTGGATCGACGGGCGCAGATTCTGGAGCGTGACCGGCTTGTCCGACGTGTTGCGCAGAGTGATCGTGAGGTTGATGCGCTCGCCGACCGTCACGCCCTGGCGGTCCACCGTGACGGAGGCTTCGACGGGGCGCGGCAGGACGGGGCGGACCTCAGCGGCGGTGTCGGCGGGAGCGGCCTGCGTCTGAGCTTGAGCCTGGGCCTGAGCCTGAGCGAGCGCGGCGGCCTTCTTCGCGGCTTCCTCGGCCTGGAGCTTGATCGAATCCTTGATGGCCTGGGAGATCTGGCCGTTGGGCATCGGCGTGCCGAGGCCGTGCGGCGCGGTGATCGGCGGCAAGGGCATCGGCGCGACCTGAGCGTTGGCTGAGTTCTGGCCGACCATCAGGCCGAGCGAGAGGGCCACGACGGTGAGACCGCGTTTGACGGCGCGGTTGAAGGCGCTGCGGGCGGAGACGGCAGGAGCGGTCTCGGCGGAATTCTTCTCGGAGGAGCCGTCGAACATCCTGCCGGCGGCGTCGGCTTTCTCAGACGACGCGGCGGCGGAGAGCGAGCGCGTCAGCGCGGCGCGCTCGGCGACGACGGCGGGCGGACCGGTTTTCGGAGCGGCGGTGATGGGCGCCTGAGCCGTCGCGACGACGGCGGAAACTCCCATCGGCACGGCTTTGACGTCGACGGCGGCGGCGGAGCGGACGGGAGCGGCCAAAGCGGCGACGGGCGCGGCCTGAACCTGGGGCGCGATGGCGGGCGCGGACAAAACGGCCGGGGTCAACGTGAGCGCCGACGGAGACAGCGTGGGAACGGGAGACGAGAAGCCGCCTAAATTGATCGCAGGGACGGCGCGCGCGGAGGAGCCGGCTTCAGCGGCGGCGCCTCCCATCGTCTGCGCGGCGGCCTGATACGCCGAGGAGCCGGGAGCGCCGGCCACAATGAGAATGGCCAGCAACGCGCCGAGGGCCCGTCGAAATGGGAACCGACTCATTTATTGATCCAGATCAACTTCACCTCTGGATTATTGCAGACCCTAAGAGAATGGTCGTGGGTCCATCGGTTAAAGGAGGCACGGGCAGGTGGCCTAGGCCTGCGTGGGCCCGATGACCGGAGGGTGGTGCCGGGGTTTAAGGCGTCGAAACGTCAATTACTTCTGATAATCACTCGTTCTGGGGCGAGCGCTGATGACCTTGAGGACATTTTTACTCTTCCCGGGGAGAGTTCATCGATCACGACCGAGGCAAGCCTACCGGCAGGTCTCGCGCGTCATGTAGGAGAGCAGGCAGTCCTTGACCCCCGCGTCGTGGTTACCCTCGGGCAGCTCCTCGATCACGCAGTTCGGCGCGAACGGCCGGAAGGTCGCCTGGAAGTGGGCCCGGTTGTCGTAGATCGTGCCGTTCTTGCGCTTGAAGGTGTGCGGCGTGTAGTAGCCGGCGCAGGAGCCGCGCGAGGGAAACCGGACCTGGATCTTCTTAGCTAAGGCCGGACCCGAATAAAAATCATCGAGCATGATGAGGCGGTCGACCTGCAGGCGCGCGTCGAGAGAAGCCTCCAGGCCTTCGTAGGCGCCGCTATGGGCGGCGACGACGCGCCGTGAGAACTCGAGGCCGGTCTGGGCGCCTAACTTTTCGATCGTCGTCTCGCTGACAACCAGCGAGGAGGTGTAGGTCACGAGCACGGCGCTGTGGGTCGCGTCGGCGACCTTATCGAGCCCGTACTCTGCGAACGCCTGGCGCGACGACTTCAGCGCCAGCTTCGGCGGCACGGCGTTCTTGTAGTCCCCCCAAAATCCGCGCATATAGATGAGCAGCGGCGGATGCGGGCCCGCGGAGGACGGCGCGTACACGCAACCCACCGACGGCACCGACACGCAGTCCTCCGGACCGGAGGCCGACGCGTTCAGGGCGACGAAAAGAAGAAACGCGATCATATCTTCAGGCGCGAGGTCAGGAACGCCCAGGCGAACAGCGCGCGAGTGGGCAGATCGACGAAGGTCGAGAACAACCCCCCGGTGCGCATCTCGTTGAGATCCGCGCCAAGCCACAGGATAAGAAGGAAGGAGCCCGCGACGCGCCAGCCCGCCGCGATCATGGCCGGGCGGGAGCTCGACACAGGCGTCGCGTCGAAGTGAGCGCGCTCCTTCCAAAGCCTCCAGAAGACGACGAGCGCCGCGACAGTCCAGCCGCCGACGAAGAAGTACATCAAGGCGTCGGGCAGTTCGTAGGCCGCGCACAACGCGGCGATGAAGCGCGCGCCAGGAAGCCAGACGGAGAACGCCGCGACGCGCCAGATCCAATTCGCGCGGCCCTCGTCGTCCCCCTCCTCCGAGCGGTCACGCGCCTGGCGCGCGAGCGCCCACGCGCCGGCGAGGAAAAGAATATCGGCGACGAGCCAGTAGGAGTCAAGCATCCGGTCGGCCTTATAGAAATTGAAGGAGGTCTTCACGCCGTACACCGCCGCGGCCGCGGCCAAAGTGAAGACGAGGAAAATGATGGTGAGCAGGCCCATCTCCGGCGCCTCGCCCTCTTTGCGGGGGCGCAGACGCTCGGCGACGTGCAAGGCGAGGACCGACGTCATCCCCCCGTCGAACAGCGCGAACAGAACGCCGAGCCAGTCCACGCCGAACGGATGAGAGCCGTGCTGGAGGTCTTTGGCGTAGACGCCGCCGTACAGCATCGCCATCGAAGCGCCGGCGAGAAAGACCACGCCGTCGTCTATGCGACGGCGAGCGCGGCTTGATTCAAGGAGAACGAACAGCCAGACGTACGGAAAGATCAGGTGCCACGGCCCGGCCGCGTCCCATCCGAGACGGACCGCGTCCCCGCTGAAGAGCAGGGCCAGGGCCGCCGCGGCGAGCGCGCGCTCGAGCATCTAGGCGCGGACCGCGATCGCGTCGATCTCGACGCCGGCGCCCTTAGGCAGGGCCGACACCTGGACGGTGGCGCGCGCCGGGAACGGCGCGCGAAAGCGCTTGGCGTAGACCTCGTTCATCTCCGCGAACTTGGTCAGATCGGTCATGTACACCGTGGTCTTCACCACGGCGTCCATGGTCAGTCCCGCCCCGAGAAGCACCTCAAGCACGTTCTTGAGGCACTGCTCGGTCTGTTCGGCGACGGTCCCCTCGACAAGCGTGCCGTCCGCCCGCAGAGGGGTCTGGCCCGAGACGAACACCAGCTGACCGGTCGAGATGCCCTGAGAGTACGGGCCGATGGCCGAGGGCGCCTTGGCGGTGATGACCGGAACGATCTTCTTTTCGCTTAAGCCGTCGCTCATTTCAGGGACTCCAGCAGGGCCTTGTTGGTCTTGTGCACGCGCATCATCTCGGTCAGCGCCTTGATGGCCTCGATGTCGCCCATGCCGGCGACGAGCCGGCGAAGCTTGTAGACGCCTTCGAGGTATTCCGGCGTGAACAGCTTCTCTTCCTTGCGGGTGCCGCTGTCGCGGACCTTGAGCGCCGGGAAAATGCGCTGCTCGGCCGCCTGACGGTAGAGCACGAGCTCCATGTTGCCGGTTCCCTTGAACTCCTGGAAGATGATGTCGTCCATCTTCGAGCCGGTGTCGACGAGGATGGTCGCCAGGATCGTCAGCGAGCCCGCGCCTTCAAGCTTGCGCGCCGCGCCGAAGAAGCGGCGCGGAATCTCCATCGCGCGCGAGTCGAGACCGCCGGACATCGTCCGGGAACCCGTCGCGAACTGGTTGTACACGCGCGCCAAGCGCGTGAGCGAGTCGAGCAGGATGAACACGTCCTCGCCCTCGACGACCTTTTCGAGCGCCGTGCGGAACAAGTCCTCGGCGATCTTCTTGTGCTGCTGGTAGCTCTGGTCCGACGACGACGCCCAGACTTCGGCAGGCACGGAGCGTTTGAAGTCCGTCACCTCTTCAGGACGCTCGTCGACCAAGAGGCAGTACTGGCGCACCTTCGGGTCGATCTCCTTGATCGCGTTGGAGACCTGCTTCAGGAACGTCGTCTTGCCGGCCTTGGGCGGGGCCACGATGAGGCCGCGGGTGCCCTTGCCGATGGGCGCCAACAGATCGAGAGCGCGCATGGACGGATCGGTGGAGCCCTTCTCGAGCTGGAACCACTGATACGGATCGACGGGCGTCAGCGCCGAGAAGCGCTGCTCGACGTCGGTGCGAACGGGAGCCTGCGGGATCTGAGGGGGCCGGGGGCCGCCGCCGTTCTGCTGGCGGTTTCCTCCACCATAGTTCTGGCCGCCCTGGCGCTGCTGGTTGTGCTGACCGCCGCCCTGGTGCTGGCCGCCGCCCTGGCCGCCGTTGCGGCCGCGTCCGCCGCGGCGACGGCGCCGCCGCCGTCCCTGGCCATCGCCTCCGGGCTGACCGCCGCCCTGGGGCTGGCCCGCGCCTTGCGGGGCGTTCTGGCGAGGGGGCTGGTCTCCGCCGCCTTGCGGCGCGCCGCCCGTGTTCCCGCCCTGTCCGTTCGTCTCTTCGTTCATCATCTCAATTAACCTCTCGAAATTTTAGCGCCCGTCCACATCTCTTCCGCGCCGGGGAATTCTCCGGGCCAGCGGCCGTCTAAAGCTTTCAGCGCGTGGCCGAGAAAAACGGCGGCCGCCGGAAGCACCTGCTCGGCGCGGCGCCCCGGCTTCGTCGCATCGGCGAACACGTGGCCCCACGGCAGGCCTTGCGCCGAGCCGCGCGCGAAATCGGCGACGGAGCCGAGCACGGCCTCGACGGCCTCGCCGGGCACGGCGTACGCCTCGCCCCGCTCGCGCAGGCGCGCGCTCGGCCAGTGCGTCTCCCAGTCCGGATCCTGCAATTCGGCCAAAGCGCTCACGGCGCGGGCGGTGCAGTCCTTCTCAGACACCCAGCGCATGGTCAGGCACACCTCGGCAAGGCCGCGCAAGATCGGCAGAGCCTCGTTGGCCAGCCCGCGTTCGCTCAGCGCCATCACCGCGTTACCCTGCGCGATCGCGCGCGCGGCCATGATCATCAAGGCTCGGTCGGCAGGCTCGTTGGCGGCCAGCTTACGCCCGACGCGGGAGAAGCCCGTGTCCATGCGCGTCTTGGCGAGGCCCGTCAAAGCGATCAAGTCCTTCATGAATCCATCCGGTGAAGACGCACGGCTTTCACGGGTGCTCCCAGCATGCGGCCCGCCAGGCGCTTGAAACGCTCCGGCGCTTCGGAGGCGTAGAACTCCCGGCGGCCGCGGCCGCCGCGGGGGGCCCGCAGGCCGAGCTCGCAGAGCAAGCCTTCGGTCTCACGCGCGGTTTCTTCCGCCGAGTCGATGAGCCGCACGCGCGAACCGAGCGCGCGGGCCAGGACCGGCTTGAGATACGGGTAATGCGTGCAGCCGAGAATGACCGTGTCCACCTTCGCCGCGCGCAACGGCGCCACGTACTTGCGCGCCACCGCCTCCACGACCTCTCCGCTCCACCAGCCCTCTTCGACAAGAGGGACGAACAGCGGGCACGCGGCGGAAGCCGTGCGCGTCCCCTTCTTCAAGGCCTTCAGCGCCTTTTCATACGCTCCGGACTTCACCGTCGCCTCGGTGCCGATGATTCCGACGCGGCCGCCGCGCGAGACGCCAAGCGCGCCGCGAGCGCCGGGCTCGATGACGCCGAGCACGGGCACTTTGACCGCTTTGCGGATCGCGGGGAGGGCCCACGCCGAAGACGTGTTGCAGGCGACGACGAGCAACTTGATGCCCTTCTTCGCCAGGAATTTAGCGACCTCGCTCGAAAAGCGGGCGATCGCTTCGGGCGACTTCGAGCCGTAGGGGACGTGGGCGGTGTCGCCGAAATAGATCAGGGACTCCTCGGGCATGCGCCGGGCGAGGACCTTGAACACGGTCAGGCCGCCGAGGCCGGAGTCGAACACGCCGATAGGCGCTTTTTTGTTCATTCGAGCCACCCTTGGCGGCGCGCGTAGTCGGCGATGCCGGCGGCCACGCCCTCGGCCATGGTCTGACGGAAGCGGCGCGAGGTCAGCTTTGCCTCGTCCTTGGAATGGCTGACGAAGGCCATCTCGACGAGAATCGCGGGCGCGTGCGTGCCGCGCAGGACATAGAAGCCCGCCTGTTTGGCCCCGCGGGGTGAAACGTCCACGCGCTTGCCGATCGCCTTCGCGGCGAGCGAGGAGAACACGGCCGACTCGTTGATCATCTCGGTCTTCGTCATGGCGAGCAGAATCATCTTCGCCGTCTCGTCCTGCGGGTTCTTGCCTTCCAGCTCGAGCACGGAGTTTTCGGACGCCGCCAGCGCCTCGGCCTCGGGATCGGAGGCGGTCTCGGACACCGAGTACACCTCGAAGCCGCTCTCGCGCTTGTTGCCGGCGGCATTGCAGTGCAACGAGACGAAGAGGTCCGCGTTTTTTCCGTTCGCGAATTCGGATCGCTCCGACAACGGGATGAAGACGTCTTCCTCGCGCGTCAGCAGGACGTCGAAATCGCCGCGCTCTTTCAGCACGCGAGAAAGCTCCAGGGCCGCGGCGAGGTTGACGTCCTTCTCGCGCGTGCCGCGTCCGCCCGTGGCTCCCGGGTCCTTGCCGCCGTGGCCGGGATCGATGACGACGAGCCGCCGCCGCTTCTCGACGACCGCCGTGGGCGCGGCCTTGGGCTTGGCGGCCGGCTTCGGCTCGGCCGCGACCTTGGGCGCGTCGCCGTTGACCAGCGCGCTCTTTTCGACGTGAGCGACGCGGGGGGCGGCGGGTTCTTCCTTCTTGGGTTCGGCGGCTTCGGCCGGCAGCAGGACGCCGGGGGCGTAGACGTCGAGAACGGCGCGACGCGGGTCGGCGAGCTCGGTCGCGCGCCAGCGCTGGCCGGGCTCCTCGAAGCGCACCGACAGGCGCACGAGCTTGGCTTCCTGCCGGAGAGCGTAGGACGCCACGACGCCGTCGTCGAGGTTCACGTCCTCGCCGCCCTCGGCGACGCCGGAGTCGACGACGAGATCCACCGCGCCGGTCCCGCGCGCGGTCGCATGGAACGGCGCGCCGGGCGCTAGTTCGAGGGAGATGCGGGTGTGCCCCTTATACGAGAACGCGCGCGGCGCGCCGACCGTGCCCGTCTTTTCCACGATGAGGGTTTTCGCGCGTTCGTCGTAGCGCGTCTGATGCCCGCTCCAGCTCGCGAAGTCCGGGCCGGTCAGGAAGGACACCGGGACGAACGCGCGCGAGACGCGCACGATCATGGGATCGCCCATCTTGAGCTCGCGCTCGCCGCTCATCGCTTTTTCGGAGCCGGCCACGAGCTGCAACGAGCGACCGCGCAAGCTCAGCTGCACGCGTCCTGAAACCGGATACCAGTACACCTGGCCGCCGTACAGCGCGCCGACTCGCTTGGCGTCGAGGTACAGCTTGCCTCCCGCCTTGTAGGTGTCGGCGGATTCGACCGCTTTCCCGGAGACGACGACCGAGACCTCCTCGGCGCGCGCCCGGACGGGCGCG
>CALRXP010000027.1:0-17432 GCA_943372155.1 Candidatus Endomicrobiellum trichonymphae
ATGCCCTCGCTGCGGCCCTTCGCGACGACGGGCGAGGCCATGCGCGTGATACGGTTCAGGTCGCCCAGGACCGACTCGTAGTAGACGCGCAGCGGATCCGGGCGGCCCATCATCTTGTCCATGAAGCCCGGAGCGGCGACGCGGGTCACCTCGCCCGCGTCGAGCACCCAGGCCTTTTCCGTCTTGCCCTTGCCCGAGACACCGACGGAGATGTTCTCGTGCATGTTGACGCGGTCTTCGAGCTTGATACGCGCGGCGATCAAATCCTCAACCAGCGCGCGCGCCTCCCGCATCGCGCGGGACTGGACCGCGGGATCGGCGTCCTTGAGCATATCCCCGAGCAACCGGCCGCCGACCCGCTCTTGGATGATGTAGCCGGCGTTCATCTTTCCCTTCGTCGAGGGCGTCTGCAGTTCGACCGCGCCGCTCTCGATGACGCGGGGCGCGCGGCCGATCGCGAGCAACGGCTCGAGGTTGCGCATTTCAAGGCGCTTCTCCGACAGGCTGCCCGCCGAATCCCGGGCGCCGGCCTGATCAAAGATCTTGATCACCTGCGTCGGCTCGGAAGGATGGATCAGGACTTCCTTAAATCCGCCGCCGGAGAGGCGCTCGGCGGGCTTGCCGTCGATCGTCCAGCCCTCGCTGCGCGTCGAGCCTGTCCGGACGATCGAGCGCGGCGATTCCGGCGCGGCGCCGATGCCCTCGCCGAAGGCGATCGGGCGGTTACCGTTAAAGTGATCGACGATCTCCACCTTCGTCTTTAGTATGGCCTCGGCGTAGGCGGCGAGCGGGCGAGCGTTCTCCGGCGTCGGAGCCCAGCGCGGGTCGAGGCCGACGCGGGAGTAGGTGCCGCTGTTAAAGTCGAGCGTCGGACGGCCGGTGAGGGGATCAATTTTCATCCCGCCTGCGAACAGCACCGAGCGACCGTCGCCGAGGGCCGCGTGCTTGACGCCCACCTCCTGGACGTTGCCCGCCGTCAGACGCCCGACCGTCATCTCGATGGTGTGATTGAGATTCTCGACGATCACGTAGTTGTGCTCGACGCCCGGCTTCATTCGCCCCAGCGTGGAGGCTCCGAGCTCGTAGACCAAACCGTGCTCGCGCGCCACTTCCATGATTTCCCGGCTGAAGACGTTTTCCGGTAGATAGGTCGCGTCGATCACCTTGCCGGGGCCGACCTCAATGCCCGACGGCTTGGGCGTGCCCGCGACGGGAATACCGGCGCCGATGCTCTCCTCTCCTCCCATGCGGCGCGCGAGCTCGACGCGGTCCAGCGGGGGCGCCCGGGGCGAGCCCGGCGCGGACTCGAAGGCATACGCGGCGGAGCCCGGCGCCTCGCCGTCGAAGCGCGTGCGGATCTGAGGAACGAGTTCATCGGCGCGCATCGAGTACGTGCGCGCCTCGTAGACGCTGCGGCCCTGGGCGTCGGATCCGATCCGGACCCGGGTGTTCGGGTCGGCGACGTCGACCCAAGCCTCGGAGCGGCCGCTCACCGGATTCTTGGACATACGCCAGTTCGACAGGTTGACCATGTGACCGCCGCCGTCGGCGTGGCTCAAGACGACGCCCAACGTGTCGCCCGCCGCGAGCCGGCTGAACGGCGAGTCCGCCGCGCCGAGCTTGACCACCTTAAGGCCTGCCGCTTCGGCGACCGCGTGCATGACGAAATCGATTTCGGCCGGATTCATGCCCCGGATCGCCGTATCTTCGATAAATTTATTAGCCGCGGCAGTATCCGTGAACTTCGCGCGCACGGCCTGTTCGGCGAAATCCATCGCGGTGTCCACCGGCTTACCCGTCTTGGCCGCGTACATGTCGGCGGCCGTGGCGAGGCCGCAATGCTGCTGGCCTTCCGCTTGCCCGACGTTGCGCCGGCCAACGAGAGATTCATCGGCGAGCCCGAGTTCCAGGCGAAGGCGCATGCGGTTGATGTTCGAGCCGTCCGCGCCGATGGCTTTCGCGTAGCCCTGGCGGCGGTACTCCAGCTGATCAAGCCCAAGCTGGCGCGCCTTGAGCGCCCCGGCGAATTCTCCCGTGGCCAAAGACAGGCTCGTGTCGCGGCCGGCCTGGCGCTCCCCTCCCATGACCCGTTCGAGCTCGACCGTTTCCGCCTTCTCGGCGGCGGTCGCGGCCTCAAGCCTCCGCCGCGCGTTCTCGCGACGGACGAGCATGTCCATGCCGCGATCCGTAGACCCCAAGCGCTGCGCGGCGGCTAATTTGTCGCCCGCCTGGAGCTCTTCCGCCAAAGCCTTTTGAACGCGCTCGACCGCCGCCGGGCGCGCGGCTTCGTCGGCGACGCGGGCGGCCTCACGCGCGGCGAGGCTTTCCGCTTGCGCCTTGCTGAGCTCGCGGTAGGCCTGCAGCATCTTGGGAAGCGCCGTGCGGGTTTGAGGCGACAGATCCAACCTCTCCGTCCTGGCGGCCTCGATGTCGGCGCGGGCTTGCTTCGCGGCCTCGCGCGCCACGACGACACGCTCGGCGATAGCCACAAGCTCGGCGTGTACGGGAGCCTCGAGCCCGGCAACGGCGCGAGCGGCCAGCAGCTTCGCGTCGGCTTGGCCGACCAGGTCGTTCAAGGCCTTCTCGCGCAGGACGGCCTCGGCCTCCACCCGGCGCTCGGCCAACTCGCGGGACTTCGCGAGCCGCGCGTCGTGCTGCGCCGCCGTCTCCGCACGACGGAACCAGGGCTTGACCGATTCGATGACGCGGCGCTCGGCGAACAAGCGGGCGTTGTGCTCGAGCGCGACGGGTAGCGGCCCCGCCCGTCCCGGGGCCTCCACCGTGCGCAGGCGCATGGCGCCGTTACCGTCGTGGCCGAAGCCCAGCTTAAGATTGATTCCCGTGTCCGAGAAGCCGGCCCGCAGGCGCCCGGATTTCGGGTTGTAGTTGGCCTCGATGGCGCCTCCCCCGGTCACCGTGTCGAACGCCTTGGCGAGAGCGGCCCGCCCCGCGCGGGAATCCACCAGCGAGTCGAACCCGGCCTGAAGCTTGCGAATGCGATAGCTGGACTCAAGACGGTTGCCGATTTCACGCGCGGCCCCGGCCTCGAGCCTCGAGGAGCCGCTCTCGGCTCGCCAGCCTCCGACCTCAGGGCCGCTTTCTCCGGCGCGGATCTCAAGCGTGAGCTTCACCGCGCCCGCGGGCGTCTCTCCGAACGTCAGCTTACCCGTGCGCGGATCAAAACCCGCCTCAAGCAAGCCGGCCCCGCCCTCGAGCTTGGCCGCGGCCTCCGCGAAGCCCTTCTCCGCGGTCAGGCTCGGCGGCTTGCGGCCCATGCGCTCGAGCGCGGCACCGACGATACCCTTGTACGAGCCGTCCATGCCTAAGCCGCGGTCGGCCACCCACTCCAGGTGTTCGGCGGCACGAGGCGAGAGCCCGGCGCCTTCGGGCTTACCCACATCCAAAAGCTCGAAAGTCCCGTCGGCCCGGGCGCGCGCGCGGACCTCGACGGTCGTCGCCGGCTTGTCGCCGAAGGCGAGGGCGCCGCTCTCCGGGTTGACGCCGACTTTTACGCGTACCTCGGTGCCCGGCTCGACGGTGCCCGCGAGCTTGATGAATTCGGGCCGCGCGCCGAAATTCGCGAACCGGGCCTCCCCGGCGTCGGCGGCGGTGTTGGCCGGGCGCCGCAGATGATCGCCGATTTCGGCCATCATATTCGAAATCATCTTCTGCGGCAGCTCAATGACGGCGCGCACAGCCTTCGCCGCGCGCGACGGCGCCGGACCCTCCGCCGCGACGGCGGGGGCGCGGCCGCCGGGACGATTGCTCTCGTGAAGCTTCGCCGCCAAGCCCTCGAACGCCCGGCCGACGACGTCCAGTCCGCCGAACGCCTTGGCCTCGGCCGCGGCAAACACGCCGCCCGAGGCCTTCGCGGCAGGGCGCGCGGCGGGCGCGGGATCGGGGCGAAGCGACTGAGTCTCGGCCTGATGAAGAAGCTCGGCGTCCTGAGCGGAGGGCTCGACGATCTTGCGCGCGGTTTCCGCGGCGGGCATCGCCGCGGCCGGCTCGACGGCCGTCGGTTCGACCGGCGCAGCCTCGCGAGCGTTCTCCTTGGCTGACCCGCGGGTCGTTTCACGCGCGACTTCGGTACGAGGAACGTTCGACGTTTGGTTCTGCGTCTCGTTCGCCGTCTCGCGCGCGGTCTCCCGTGTCGCCTCGCGGGGCGCTTCGGGTCGCGCAGGGCGGGACGCCTCGCCGGCCCCCTCGCGCGCCGCTTCGAGCACGGACGGATCCACGGAGGCCTCGGCGGCCGGCTTGGCCGATCGCGACGTCTCGATCACGGGACCTTCGCCGCCACGCGGGAGCGCCCCTTCCATTCCACCGGCCTTGGCGCCGGCCATCGGCTCCGGCGCGGCGGACGGGGCGATGCGCTGGGCCGCTTCGGCCATGCCTCCGTTTTGGTCCGCGCCGCTGCGGGCGTCGGCGGCCTTGGTCGGCTCCGGCGCGACGGGCGCCCGGACGGTCTCGACCTTCGGAGAAGCCTTGGTCGCTTCCGGCACCGACGCGGGTGCCGCGGGCGCTTCGGGAGCGGATATCTTGGCCGTTTCGCCGGCCGGAGCGGGAGCCTTGGCGACTTCCGCGGCGCCAGCGCCACGAGAAGCCGGCGCCGCCTCTCCCGCACCGGAGTTCGCCCCCGCCTTCGTGCCGCCGGGCGCGATGTCTCCGCCGCCTCCGGCGCTTGAACGCGTGCCGCTGGTGAGCTTTTCCGCCATCCCGCCCGGATCCACCCTCGGCGCCTCGGCGCGCATCGGCGGGCGCATCATCTCGCCGCCGGGCGTCGCGGGAGGACGCGGCGCCTCGCCGCCAGGGATCTCCGGCACCTTCGTGTCCGGTACCTTCGTGTCCGGCACCTTCGTATCCGGCACCTTCGTATCCGGCACCTTCGTGTCCGGCACCTTCGTGTCCGGCGCCTTCGTATCGGTCACCTTCGTGTCCGGCGCCTTCGTATCGGGCACCTTCGATTCGGGCGTGGGTTCCTTGAAGTCCTTGAGGCCTTTCTCCACCGGAGGCGGCTCCGGCCCGGCCTTCGGCACCTCGACCTCCTTGCCCGCCTCGCGGCTGCGGCCCGCCTCGGGACGCGTCTGCGCGTGCATGTAGGCGATCATGCCGACGTTCACGGCCGAGCCGATGAGGCCGCGCAGGGCGCTGGCGAACTGCGCGTCGTCCTTCGCCTCGCGCATCGCGTGGATGGACTCGACCGCGCCCTTGACGCCCTCGATGGCGAAGTACACGTCGAGACCGATCTTCAGGGCTTTGCCGTATTTGCCAGCCACCTGAATGAGCTTCACGATGCCGGGGCCCATCGTGACGATGCCCAGGCCGATGTCGAGGCCGGCGCCGACCACCGCGCCCCAGATCTTGGCGGCCTTCGGGCTGGCGCCGTAGAACAGCGCCGCCTGCTCGGTCCACTCCGCCATTTTGTCGGCGACAGGAGCCAAGGTCAGGATGCCGAACATCCCGTAGCCGCCGTTGGCGATGGTCGGAGGCGGCGAGACGTCCACCTTCGCCAGCTTGAACGCGCCGTTGCCGAAGCCGACCTGCTCGAAATGCTTCTCGCCGAACACCACCGCGCCGGCGAAGCCGAGGGCGCCGTCATCGGAGCGCCGCGTGCGCTCGACCTCGGCGCCCATGTAGCGCACGGCCCCTTTTTCCTCGACGTAGATGCCCTTCATCTCGCCGCCGTCGAAGATCACCAGGCCCGTCAGCTTCTGGGCGTCGGTGAACTGGATGCCCATGAACTTGCCGTCGTGCTCGGAAATCAGCTCCTTATGGACCGCCTGGACGTTGCGCCGCTCCTCGATTCGCTTGCCCTTCTTGTCGAACCCGTAGACGGTGTAGGAGGACTGCATCGTCTTCGAGGCGACGTCGAAGGACAGGCTCAGGCCCGCGCGACCGGGAATGCCGAGGCGAGCCGAATCGGTCAGCTGCCCGGCGATGAACGCGCTCGTCAGCCCCGTGATCGCCTGCCCCTTGTCGCCCATCGGCGCCAACGCCTCGACGCGCCTGGCAGTCGCCGCGGCGGCGCTCTGTATACGCTCCGGGCTGAGCACGCCTGCCGGCGGGGTGTAATACATGGATTCAGGCTTGGCCCCGGGCTTAGGACGGAGGGAATCGACCGCGCCGACGGCGCCGGTATGCACGCTCCACAAGCCGCCGCCCTCGGGCCGTTCATACACCGCGGCGCTGAAGGCCCCCGTCGGTTTGCCTTCGGCGTTGACGACGTCGCGCAGGTAGCGCCGCGCTTCCACGACGTATTCGCCGGTGATCGAATCCTTACGCAGCTCCGTCACGGCGCGGTTGGCCACCCGAGCGTCGTTGTCTTTGTTCAGACCGTACGAGAACGCGGTGCCGTTATTGTTGGCGATGAACTGACTGTTGTCCGTGAAATTCAGGGTGACGGTGCGATCGGACTCGACGACCGTGCGCGACATCAAAGTCCGGTCGCCCGCGGAGAGGGTCGGGCCGCCCTTCGCGGTGTACGTCGAGGACTCGAGCAGGCGAGCCTTGCCGCCGGGCTTATCGGTAATCGTGCGCGTCGCGCGGTAGATGGGATCGCCCTCGGCGTTCATGAGCGCGACATGGTTGATGACTTCTCGGCCGTTCTCCGATCGCGCGGTCAGAGTGCGGACCCCGTCTTCGTTGCGGCCCATGACCACGCCCGTAAACTGGCTGTTGTTGGCCGGCTTGCGCGTACCGGACGCGGCGTCGAAGTAGTCCTCTCTCAGGTTACGGTCGAGGCGCCGCAGCTCGGTGATACGCTTGTCGTTGGTGAATTCGTGGAAATCCTGGTCGGTACGGGTCACTCCCGTGAGCCGGACCTCGGGCAGCTTGTTGCGCTCCCACGCGCGCATGACCTCGGACTGGAGCTGGGCACGGGCCCCGAAGAGCATCTCGCCAGTCTTGCGGTCCCTCTCGTCCATCCCCTCCCAGGCGATCTCAAGCCCTTGCTTGCGCGTGAAGGCGGATGCGACCTGCGCGACGTCGTGCGGAACGCTCTTGCCGTTCTCGCGCACGTAGCCGGCCAGCCGCTCGCCCACGAGCTTATCCGTGAAATCCTTGTCCTGGCGGAAAGTCGTGTCGAACAGCCGCTCGCGCTGTCCATCCGCCAGCGTGTCGGCGAAGGCGGCCACGGCGGCGCGCGGATCCGTCTGGGCGAGGAGATTCTTGGCCCACGCGTCGTCGAGCACGGTGAGCCCGTTCCACTTCGGATCGCGCCGCTTCATCTCGGCCACGGCGGCGGACAACGCCGCGAGCGTCGCGACCGGGTCGGTCAGCGTGGCACCCCGCCGGTACAGCTCGGCCCGCGGGGCGTTGCCGGCCGCCTTCCACTTCGCGGCCTGGGCGTCGTAGGCCTTGGCCATGTCCGAGATCTTCCCCTCGGGCGTCGCCAGGTAGGCCAGCCGCTCGCGCCACTTCGCCGGCGTCGTCTCGAAAACCTTGGTCAGGAACTCACGTTTACGGTCGTCGAGAGCTTCGTCGCTCCAGTGCGCCGGATCGCGGTCGCTCAGCAGCTCGGCCCAGGCCGCGCTCGAGCCCGCGCCCGCCTCCTCCTGGCCGGCCATCTCGAGCAGCATGACCTTGTACATCGTCCACGCGGCGAGCACTTCCTTGTCGTGGCTCGTGAGCTGGCCCGGCTTCTTCGCCGACAGAAGCTTGGCGCGCTCGACGAAGGCGCGGTTGACGAGCTTCGGATCGACGATCCCGGAAACGGCCTCGACCATCTGGGCCGCGTCGAGCTCGCCCCGGCCCGCCATTTCGCGCAACTTCACCGTCGCGGCGGGCTGGTAGTCGCCGTAGTACAGGCGGCGCAAGGTGACGTCGCGCAGCTCGCGACGGTCAGTCTCGAGCCGGGCGCGCGCGGCGTCGTCCGTCTGATAGACGGCCAGCGTACCCATGACCTCGCGCGCCTCGCGCACGAGGTTCCACTCCCCCATCCGTTGCGAGCGCAGGCGCACCTGCTCAAGCGTCACGGCGCGTCCGTCCCCGTCCTGGGAGACCATGCCGGTGAGAGCGGTTTCGAGCACCTTCCGCGCGTTCGTGGAGGCCTTGATTTCGCCATCCTTGGCCGCCAGCTGGGTCGTCAGCGCTTTCTTCGCCCCGGCGAAGTCCGCGTCGGGAGAGGCGTTGACGCCCGCGGACTCGCACAGCGCGGCGAAGGTATCCGATTTACCCGAGCCGTCGTAGAGGCCGCGTAGCACGTCCTTGGCGGCGTTGAGCTGGGCCAACGTCGCTTGGCCGTTGGTGACCTGGTCGTCAAGAGCCTTGATCCGCTCGCTCTGCGCGCGGATCTTCGCGGCCCGCTCCATGATCCCGTCGAACAGGGCGAGCGCGGAAGCCGTCTTCTGCCGCTCCTCGTCCAATTGCTTCCCGCGCTCGGGGCCGACGCGGTCGAGCGCGGCGAGATAATCGGTCTGCGCCTGCGCGGCGTCGCGCTTGGCCGACAGCGAGGGCAGCTTCTCAACGATGGCGCGCGCCTTGCGGGCGAGCGCGAACTGCCCGGTCTGCCCGCCCACGTCGCTGAGCTCGCCCTGGGAATTTTCGTAGGCGCGGCGGAACTCCGCGGCTAAGCTCTTGAGCGGCTCTTCCTGCAGGGCGCGACCGTCGGCCGTGTCCGCGGCGACATCCTGCAAGCGCGCGTACAAGAAAGCGTTGTACTGCGCGAAACCGCGCGTCAGCGAGACCGCGCTGTTGTCGACCCCCTGAGCCTCCGCCGACATCATCTCGACGGCGGCCTGAAGCGTCTTGGTCCTCTGGGTGAACGCCGCGAGCGCGGGCGCGTCGCCCGCCGGCGGCGGCGCCAGCAAGCCGTTGGCCAACGTCGCCAGGTCGTCGCCTTGACCCACGAGATCCTTCTGGCCGTCGAACGCGGCCTTGAGCTTGGCGGCCATCTCGGCTTCGGTCCCGCCGGAATTCAGCGTCTCGGACAAGTTCGCCAGGAACGCGCCCATACGCTTAGCCTTGTCGAGCTTCGCCGCCTGCACCGCCGAGACCGCCTCGCCGAAGGGCATGATCGCGCCGTCGGCGCCGACCATCTTGTTTCGCAGATCCTTCGACAGGCCCGTGGGCGGCGCCTGGGCGGCGACGAGCGCCTTCAGCAACGCGACCAGGCGCGCGGCGCGCTCATGCGCGGGCGCGGCGGCCGGCGCGAGCGCGGAACCGCGCTCGGTCCAGAACTTCTCAAGCCGATCCCAGGAGCCGCTCGCGTCGCGGACGTTGCCGGCCCCGAACAGCGCCTCGACCACCCGCAGGTAGCGCGCGGCCTCATCGATGCCCTTGGCCCCGTCCGCCTCCTCAGTGTCGCGGATCACGCCGGTGATCTCCGACGAGATCGCCTCGTACTGCGCGGTCAGCGCGGCCGCGACCGCCGTCCCCGCGGCGTCCCAGTCCGCCGTGGCGCCGGATTTGTCCTCGGGCAGGCCCTCGAACGAGAGGCTGCTCGCGCGCCCGCCGAGACCGCCGGCCCAGCTCTCGAACCGCCCGGGGCCGAGCGTCGTCCACTTCTCCTTCACCGAGGCCGGCGCCGCGAAATCCATCGCGCGCGCCTGCGAGTCGATCTCCTTGGCCATTCTGGTCGCCCGGTCCCGCGCGACCCGCGACGCGTCAGCCGCCGCCGCCCTGCGAGCCTCCTCCGCCGCGGCCGCCTGACGCGACTCCTCGGCGGCGGCCGCGCGCAACGACTTTCCGCGCTCGAGCCAGGAACCGGCCGCCGTGCCGAGGCGCTGGGCGAGCTCCTCGGGCGAGGCGTCGGCGGTCAACGAAGGCGCGAGAACCCGAAGCGCGTAGTCGCGCGCGTAGCCCGCGGGATCGGACGCGCTCGAGGCCCCCGGCAGATGCTTGAGCAGGGCCTCCCAAGCCGGGCCCGCCGCCGCCCGCCCGCTCGCCCACCACGCGGCCAGCGCCGAGGCCCCGGCGTCGGGCTTCGCCGCGCCGCCAGCGAGATCGAGGCGCATCTCGTCCATGCGCCGCATGCTCTGAAGGTCGGTCTCCTTCTTGACGCCGTTCGAGGTCAGAACCGACGCCGCGTCGGCGCTCTTGGCGGAGGCGGGCATCGCCTGGGCGCGGGCCTGCGCGGCGTTGCCTATCCGGTCGTACAGCTCGGCGCGACGGTCCTTGTCCTTAATGTTAGCCGCGTCATACAAGCGATCGATCTCAGCCAACGCGTTGGTTAGGTCCCCCTGATTGCCCGAGCGCAGGTAGCCCGCGAGCTTCGTATTCACCGCGGCCAGCTGAGGCTTGAGCAAGGCCGCCTTCTCGGGACCGATGGCCTTCGCCACTTCGGCCATCAAGGCCCCGGCCGCATCTCCCGACAGGGTCGCCGGCTTGGCCGCGAGAAGACCGTCGATATCGAGCTTCGACGCCTCGCCGCGCAGGTTCTGGAAAGTCGCGTTGAGCCCATCCGCCAACGGACGGTAGCCCTCCTCCACTTCCTTGACGGCATAAGGCGCCTGATTGCGAGCCTTCTCGACGCGCAGCGACAGCGGGCGCAGCCCGGCGCGGAAATCCGGCGCCGCCTTTTCGATCGCAGCCCAGCCGGCGGCGTCCTTGACCTCGCCCGGAGCCCGGCTGAGGGTCGCCTTCTGCGCGAGCAAAGCCGTCAGGTCCTTGCGGATTCCTCCGAGGTCGGTCTCGACGAGCGCATCCGCCAGAGCCTGGCCCGTGCTCGGCTCCAGCAACGGCTTAAGACCCGGCTTGGTCTCCTCCGGCGCGACCTTCTCAACCTCGACGTACTTATCCTGCGCGGCCTTATACTCCGCCTTAATCTTGGTCAGGTCCTCAGGCAAGGTCGCAGTCGGATCAGGCGTTTTGACCTCATCGCTCTTGATCACCGCCTCCAGCGCCTCGAGCTTCCGGTCGAGGGCGGTCAGCGGGTCGCGGGCCCGGCCCACATCGAGACCGAGAACGACCGGCCCGACGGGGGTTTCAGCCAGGGCGAGCGCCGGCTGCTGCCACGGAAGAATCAGCAGTGAGAGAAAAACGGCGAGTACCCTGCGGAGAGGGGACGAGGGCTTCCGCATCCTCGGAGTGTAACAGGATTAAAACGGCTGTCAAGGGTGATTAATTGTTTATTTATATGCACTATTTGTTTGTTTATGCGCTTAATTAGCGCTCTCGCCGTTTCGGTCATATTAGGGAAAGCTTGACCGTGCCGCCCCATTTGACGAGAATGGCTCATGCCCTTCCCCCCCGGCGCGACCTTCTTCCTGGCCGCCTGCGTTTTCTTCGCCGGAATCGTTGACGCCCTGGCCGGCGGCGGCGGCCTCATCACCTTGCCGGCCTATCTGGCCGTCGGCCTCAACCCGGCCTTGGTGCTGGGCACCAACAAATTAACCTCGTGCCTCGGCACCATCGTCTCGACGGCGCGTTACCACCGCGCGCTGAAATTCTCCATCAAAGATTTTCTGCCCGTCATCGCGGCCTCCATGATCGGCTCCTGGCTCGGCGCGCGCGTCGCGTTGCTCGTCGACCCCAAGTGGATTCGTCCGATGCTCTTGGCCGCTCTGCCCGTCGTCGCCTGGCTCGTCTGGTCCAAGAAAGATTTCGGCGCGATCGACGAGAGCGGGACCCTCTCCCGCGCCGAGCGCCAGCGCCGCGGCGTCCTCGTCGCCGCCCCCATCGGCGCCTACGACGGCTTCTTCGGCCCGGGCACCGGCACCTTCTTCGCCATCGCCTTCTCGCGCTGGGGCAAGCACGACCTCCTGGGCGCCACGGCCCGCGCCAAAATTCTCAACCTCGTCTCCAACATCGGCGCCCTGGGCGCCTTCATCTGGGTGGGACGCCTCGATTGGAAGGTGGGCCTGTCCATGAGCCTGCTCTCCGTCGCCGGACACTGGGTCGGCGCGCACCTCGGCGTCAAAAAAGGCGCGGCGCTCATCCGTCCCGTCGTCGCCTTCGTCTGCGCGGGCCTCTTCGCCAAGGTGCTCTTCGACGCGATACGTTGATATGATCTCCCGGTGAGCGAACGACTGATCGCCGTCTACGAACTCCCCGGCCCCGCGGCCGAAGCGGAAAAAACCGCGCGCGCGATCGCGTTCGAAGAAACGGTCGAAGTTCCGTTCGAGTTCCCGCTGTCGTCGAGGATCCGCGAAGAGATCGTCGGACGCGTCGGCGCGCTGACTCCCGTCGGCTCGCGCTTCCGCGTCGAGATCGACTTCCCCGCCGCTCTCGCGGGCGGCCGCCTCGGCGCTCTCCTCAACTTGGTATTCGGCAACGCGTCGATCTGGCCGGGCGTACGCTTGGTCGACATACGCTTTCCGGAATCGTTTTTGTCGGCGTTCTCCGGTCCGAACTACGGCGTGGACGGCCTTCGCGCTTTATTGGGCGTTCAGGGCCGGCCTTTGCTCGCCACGGCGCTCAAACCCATGGGCTCGACGGAGAAAGAGCTCGCGGACATGGCCGCCGCCTTCGCGCGCGGCGGCGGCGACATCGTCAAGGACGATCAGAACATCGTGGACGCGTCGTTCTCCGCCTTCCGTTCGCGCGTCTCGCGCATCGGCGAGGCGGTGTCGCGCACAAACTGCCTTTATTTCCCGCACTTGTCCGGGCCGAACGACGAGCTCGAGGAAAGACTCCGCTTCGTGCTCGGCCAGGGCCTCAAAGGCGTCCTGATCTGTCCCGCCATCGTCGGGCTCGACGCGATGCGCGCGCTCGCCGACCGGCGCAAGGCCGTGTTCATGGCTCACCCGGCCTATTCCGGAGCCTTCTACGCCGAACGCTCACACGGAATCGAGCACTCGTTGTATTTGGGCACGCTCATGAGGCTCGCCGGCGCCGACATCACTGTTTTCCCCAACGCCGGAGGCCGCTTCGCCTTCACGCCCGAAGAGTGCCGCGCCATCGCCGAGCGCGGGCGGGCGCCGTTGGGCGGGTTGAAGCCTATTTTCCCGGCTCCGGGCGGCGGGATGAACCTCGACAACACCGCGTCCATGGCCAAGGACTTCGGCACGGACGCGATCTGGCTCGTCGGCGGACGCCTGCTCATGCATCCCGGCGGTCCTGAAGCCGGCGCTCGCGCGTTTCGCGAGAAAATGACGGCCTAGAGACGCGGCGGCTCGGAGGAGTAGCTCCTCATTTCGGCCCCCAAGCGCGCGAGGGCGGCTTTCTTGCGCGACTCGTCCAATCCAGAGGCGTTGACCGGCTTGGACGCCTCCCCGAGCACGAAGCGCGCGTACAGCTCCGAGATTTCTCCCGCCTCGCGCCGTCGTTGCAGGCCGTCGAAGAGCTTATCGAGACCCGCGCTCATCTCAGCCGGATCTCCGACGACACCCAAGCCGCGGAGCTGCTCATTGAGCGCGGCCACGGGCGGGGAGTCGGGGCGCTCCAACTCCTGGAAGGCGGCGGTCACGCGGCCGAGCGCGGTGCCCTCGCGAAAACGCGCGGAATTCGGCGCGACGCGGGCCAGCGCCCGCGCGGCGATCGGCTGCTTCGCGGCGAAGACGGGCAGGATCCGGTCGCGGAAATAGGTCTGCACTCGCGTGTAGTCGCCGGCATTGAGATAAGCGGCCAACTGGCCGCGAGAACCGTCGCCGAGCGCGCCGGACGGCAGGATGAGCGACACGTTTTGATAGATCGGCGCCAGCGACATGGCGGACAAGGGCGCGACGAGGTCGCCGGGGACGCGGGTGACGACGGCCGAGCGCGCGGACGTGGCGAGCAGGAGGGCGGCGAGGGGTAAGGCGGACATCTGCATCAGTGCATCCTCCAAAATGAAATTCGGGAGCCGTTAATACGTGCCGGAGGCTCTAACCAGATTACATAGAGGGCGGCCCTAATTATGTTATGCAACATCCGTTGCAGCATAACACCCGAAACAGTTGGGCCTCAGGGGTGGCGAAGTGCTGATTTTCCCATTACAATCCAGGAATTGAAGATTATCGTAAGCCGTATTAGGCCGATCAGCATAATCACAAGTTAAGCAACCATGAAAGCACTCTCTTTTCTCATAGCTCTCGCGTGCACGAGCGCCTCCGCCGCCGAACTCCACTGCACCGCCGACACCGACTGCGCCAGTCTCGGCTCTGGCTACCAATGCACGGCCCAAAAAACCGCCTGCGCCGCGCATCCGGAGTCGTCCACGTGCGTGGAGCGCTTCTGCCGACGTAAGCCGGGCGGCCCGGTGACCGACGCCGATCTCGCCTGCAAGAATGACGCCGACTGCGCCATCGTTCAGCTTGAGTGCCAATGCATGTACTGCGCACGCGAGGGCGACTTCCAGGCGGGACACGTGGCGGCGGTGAACAAGAAGCGCCTAAAAGCTTACGAAGCGCTGGGAACGTGCTCAAAGGTCCGACAGCGCGGCTGCGCCACTGCGGGACCCTGCGCGATGACGGGCACGTCGGAGGCCCGATGCCGCGCGCACCGATGCTCAGTCGAGTACGTGCCGAGAAGCGAGCCCTAAACCCGTCCTCGGGCATGCAACTTTTTCGCCCCCTCAATCGTCTGGTAGAGAGGCTCTTTCACATCCACCGAGCCTCGGGGGGAAGCCATGGACGATACAACGGAGAAGCCGCTCCGCAAACACGGCGCGAAACGGATGGCGATCACATGCCGCCATATCGTGCGATTCATCGAATCCGCGAACGGCAAGCCGGTCGGTTTTCATCAAGCGCCGTCGGATAAGAAGCCTTTCCCGGACGCATGGTGCACGGCCTGTGACAAGGCCCTCGCAAAGGCAAACGGCGAATGGACGCCGCAGGTCCTGGAACGAGCGGGATTCCGGCAACTGTGCCCGTGCTGCTACGAATTCGCGCGGGCCGCGTCGGATCCCGCCTCGCATTTCGAGACGATTCGCTGGCGCTGAACTCTAGGACTTGAAAAATGTACACCGCCGTGTATACTATGGGCATGATGAAAACCATCACCCTAAAAGCGCTCCGCCCCGAGCTCCCACAGGTCGCCGACTCTGTCGAGTCCAAGCTGGATCGTTACATCGTCACCCGGCACGGGCAACCCGTCATGATGCTCATCAGCCCGGAGGACTACGAAGGCCTACTCGAGACGATTGAGGTGCTCTCGGACAAGTCCGCCGTGAAGAGAATCCGCAAGTCTTGGAAGGAAACTCGCGCCGGGAAGACGGTCACCCTGGATTCGCTCCGGCGCCGACTCGAAGGTGTATAAAGTCGAGCTGAGCCGGCAAGCGGATAAAGATCTCGAAAAGGTCTTCCGGGCGGATAAGAAGCTCTACCTTCGCTTCATCGATTCCCTTCAAACGATCGCCCGCCCCCCCCTGCAGGAAGGGAAGCCCCTGCATGGCGAGCTCAAGGGCTTGCGGTCGTACCGCTTCGGCAGCTACCGGATTTTATACGAGGTGCGGCAAGGCGAGCTTCGCGTGATCGTCATCGATCTCGGCCATCGACGCGACATCTACAAGTAAGGAAATCGGCGTAATTTTATGGGCTCTCGCCCTCATTTATCAAGATCGATGGAAGAAACGCATATAAATGAAGAACTTTTAAATATCGATTTTGAATTTAACCATTGACCGCACCGTCGACGAATTGCTACCATTGCTACTCGCCCCACTTAGCCACAGGAGCATCCAGCCTCATCAACAACTACAACAGGAATTTTAAGGATAGCCGGGATACAACCCGGATTAACGGCATGATCCGGTCGGCGACGGTCCGGCTCATCGACGCAGACGGAACGCAGGTGGGAGTCAAACCGATCGCGGAAGCCCTGGCCCTCGCGAGAATGCGCGGCCTGGACCTCGTGGAAGTGGCGGCGACGGCGCAGCCTCCGGTTTGCAAGGTTTTACCGTACTCGAAGTACAAGTACGAGCAGGATAAGAAGGAAAGGGAGTCCCGCAAAAAGCAGAAGGCGGGTCTGCTGAAGGAGCTGAGGTTCCGTCCGAACATCGGCATCCACGACCTGGACGTGAAGATTCGCCAGATCGAGGAGTTCATCGACGCGCACGACAAGGTGCGCATCACGGTGGTCTTCCGCGGACGCGAGATGCAGCACCGGGACCTCGGGTTCAAGCTTTTGATGTCGATTCAGGAAAGATTGGTCGAGAAGGCCGCCGTCGAGCAGGCTCCTATGCCCGACAGAAACCGACTCGTGATGACGTTGATTCCGAAGCCGCACTAGCCGCTCAAATAAAAGTAGAGGTTCGTATGCCCAAGTTGAAGTCGCATTCCGGCGCGAAGAAGCGCTTCCGCACCAACGCCGCGGGAAAGTTCAAGCACGAACATCCCGGACAGCGTCATTTGATGGCCCCGCTCGGCGGCAAGCGCCGCCGCTTCCTGCGCGGCACTTCCGTTCTGAACGGCACCGACTCGAAGACCATGCGTCGGTTTCTCCCGTACGGGTAAGGTAATCGACCATGAGAATTAAATCAGGCGTCACGACTCGCGCCCACAAGAAGAAGTATTTCAAGCTCGCGAAAGGTAACTACTCCGCCAAGCGCTCGCGCTGGCGGATGGTCAAGCAGCAGGTTGAAGCGTCCCTCGCCGAGTCGTACATCGGCCGCAAGGACAAGAAGGGCAGCTACCGCTCCCTCTGGATCGAGCGTATCAACGCCGCCTGCCGCCAGCACGACACGACCTACAGCCGCTTCGTCAGCGGACTGAAGAAGGCCGGCATCACGCTTAACCGCAAGATGCTCTCCGAAATGGCCATCCGCGACGGCGCGTCGTTCACGAAGATCATCGCCCTCACCAAGGGCGCGTAAAACTCCGGCCATGACTCGCGCCGACTGGGAGAAATCCTACGTCTTAGCCGAGTCGGCGTTGCGTGACGCCGGAGTCGAGAACGCGGATCTCCTCAAGCTCGAGGAGATCCGCGTTCGATTTATGGGGAGGAAGGGCGAGCTCACCGAGCTGCTCAAGTCCCTGAAAGACCTATCGATCGACGACAAGCGCGAGCTTGGCCCCAAGGCCCAGGGCCTGAAGGCAACCTTCGACGCCGCGATCGACGCGCGCAAGGCCGCGCTTGAAGACGCCGGCGACGCCGCGGCCCTGGAAAAGGACGCGATCGACCTGACCTTGCCGTCGATCCGCGCGCCGCGTGGGCGCCTGCACCCGCTGACGACGACGCTCCACGAGATCGCGCGCATCTTCCAGCTCATGGGCTACTCCTGGGCGGAGGGGCCGCACGTCGAGGACGAGCGCCACAATTTCACCGCGCTGAATATTCCCGCGGACCATCCCGCGCGCGACAGCCAGGACACGTTCTACCTGCAGGACCTGCCGCTGCTCCTGCGCACGCACACCTCGCCCGTGCAGATTCGCTCCATGGAGAGCCAGCGCCCGCCGTTGCGCGTCGTGTGCCCGGGCCGCGTGTTCCGCCACGAGCAGCTCGACGCGACCCACTCCGCCGTGTTCGGCCAGGTGGAAGGGCTCGTGATCGACGAGAACATCGGGCTCGCGGACCTGAAGGGCCATTTGCAGACCTTCCTGCAGAAGCTGCTCGGCGCGTCGACCAAGACGCGCTTC
>CALRXP010000028.1:0-17256 GCA_943372155.1 Candidatus Endomicrobiellum trichonymphae
TGCTCGTCGGCCGCCGGCTTCATCGCGAGGAGCGCGAGCGCGAGCGCATCGCCGAGGAGATGCGGCGCAGTCATGAGACGTTCGTACGCGCCGTCGAAGGGTCCTCCGACGGACTGTGGGACTGGAACGTGCCCACCGGCGACGTGTACTTCTCACCGCGCTATAAATCCATGTTGGGCTACGCCGATTCCGAGCTGGCAAACAACCTCGGGGCGTGGGAAGTGCTGATCCATCCCGACGACCTTCCCCGCGCCCGACAGATGGTCAGCGACTACCACGACGGGCGCATTCCCGTCTACGAACTCGAGCACCGCTTGCGGCAGAAGGACGGCACGTACCGCTGGATTCTGGCGCGCGGCGCGATCCTGCGCGGCGCCGACGGCAAGATCGTGCGCATGTCGGGCTCCCACACCGACATCAACGAGCGCAAGAATATCGAGGAGGCCCTGCGCGAGAGCGAGCAGCGCTTCCGCCAAGTCGCCGAGAACATCCGGGAAGTCATCTGGCTGTCCGACGTCGCCAAGAACAAGATCATCTACATCAGCCCGGGCTACGAGCTCGTCTGGGGACGGACGTGCCAGAGCCTTTACGATTCGGCTCTGACCTGGCTTGAGGCGCTGCATCCCGAGGACCGCAGCCGGGTGCTCGACGCGGCGAAAACCAAGCAGGCCCGCGGCGACTACGACGAGACTTACCGCATCGTGCGCCCTAACGGCGAGACGCGCTGGATCCGCGACCGCGCGTTCCCGGTGCGGGACGAGAACGGCACCGTCTACCGCATCGCCGGCCTCGCCGAGGACGTCACGGAGCGGCTGCTGCTCGAAGCGGAGCTGCGCTCCGCGCGCGACGCCGCGATGGCCTCGGACCAGGCGAAATCTGAATTCCTCGCCAACATCAGCCACGAAATGCGCACGCCCCTCAACGCGATCCAGGGCATGTGTGAGCTCATGACCGTCCAACCCTTGCCCGAACCGCACGCCGGACGGGCCGCGCTCGCCCACGACGCGGTGAAGATCCTCACCGCGACCATCGACGACCTGCTCGACCTCGCCAAAATCGAGGCCGGGCGAATGATCCTCGATCCGATTCCGACCGACGCGCGCAAGCTTTTCGCTGAAACCGTCGCCCTCGCCGCCCCGCAGGCCGCCGCAAAAGGCCTCGCCCTCACGCTCGACGTGTCGGAAGAGCTTCCGAAGCTGCTACGCGCCGATCCCCTACGCCTACGGCAGATCGTTTCCAACCTACTTAATAACGCCTTGAAGTTCACCGAGACCGGCACGGTGACGCTTCAGGCATCGTCGGAGCCGCGCCCGGGAAACGAGGTTTTTCTCGACGTGAGCGTACGAGACAGCGGCATCGGCATCGCGCCGGAGGCGCAGACCCGCCTCTTCCAGTCCTTCACCCAGGCGGACGCCTCCACCACGCGCCGCTACGGCGGCACCGGCCTCGGCCTCGCCATTTGCCGCCGCCTCGTTGAGGCGATGGGCGGCGACATCGGTGTCGAGAGCGCCCCGGGAGCCGGATCCTTGTTCTGGTTCCGCGTCCCGCTCGCCATCGAAGGGGCCGTCGTGCGGAGCGCGCCGGCTCCAGCCCCCGCGCCGGACCTCGCCCGCCTGCGGGCGCTGGTCGTCGAGGACAACGAGGCAAACCGGCGCATCGCCGTCGAGATGCTCGCGCATCTCGGCGTCGCGGCCGAGACGGCGGAGAACGGCGCGGAGGCGCTCAAGCGGCTGAAGAGCGAGTCCTACGACCTCGTTTTCATGGACTGCTCGATGCCCGTCATGGACGGCTACGAGGCGACCGCGCAGTGGCGCCGCCTCGAGGCCGCCGGGGCGCGCCTGCCCATCGTTGCGATGACCGCCTACGCCCTGCAAGGCGACCGGGAGAAGTGCCTCGCGGCGGGCATGGACGACTACCTTTCCAAGCCCGTTCGCCTGAGGGACTTCACCGCGGCCCTCTCGCGCTGGGCCGCGCCCGTCGATCCCGCCGCGCTGGCCAAGGCCGCGGCCCTCGTCGGGGAAGCCGCCCCGCGCTGGAAAAAGGAGTTCCTCGAGGACGCGCGCCGTCTGCTCGCGGAGATGCGCGCCGCCAAATCCGGCGACGCGCTCAAGCGCGCCGCCCACACGCTCGGCGGGTCCAGCGTTTCGCTCGGCGCGAGGCGTCTCTCCGCCATGTGCCGCCGCATCGAGGCCGCCGGCGCGGCGACGAGCGACCAGCTCGACGAAGCCGAGAAAGAGCTCGCGCTCGTCTCGGCGGCTCTCGGCTAGACGGCGCGTTCGCCCACGAGGGTCAGCTCCTCGCGGTCGTGAAACAGGTGTCGAGCGCGGAGCAGCGCGCACTTCGGGCGCAGCGTCTCGGCGCCGCTCAGCACGCGCAACGGGTCATGACGCCCGAACTTCAGGTTCACGACAAAGCGCTTGCACCAGCCGCGGTCGAGCCATTGCCCGAGCAAAGCCGTGATGCGATCCGGGTCCTCGACCATGTCGCAAAAAAGCCAGTCGACGGCGGGCTCCGGCGCGAACTTAAAGGCGTCTTCGGCTTTGTGCGTGACGCCCGCGTGGATGGCGCCCGCCTTGAGCGGACCGTTGTCCACGGCGACGACCAGCGCCCCGCGCTTGGCCGCGCTGTAGCTCCAGCCTCCGGGTGCCGCGCCCAGGTCGGCGACGGTCTCGCCGGCCTGCGGCTCACGTCCCAAAATTCCGTAGGCCTCTTCCACCTTCAAATACGAGCGCGAGGGAGCCTGCGCGTCGTCGGCCATGCGCTTCTGTCCTCCGGCGAACGCCTCGCGCGAGACGTAGGCGCGGTCGAACGTCGGCAGGTACGCGAAAAAGCCGCGGGCGGGTCCGGGAGCGGGACGCCCCTGGACCGCGAGCTTGGCCACGCGCGACATGCGGCCCTTGATCGTCGCGAGGCATTCCTCGGCGGCGGTTTTCGAGCGACGCGACAAGCCCGGATCTCCCGCCGACTCGACGCTGAACGGCCAAGGTCCGTCGAAGCGTTCATCCTTCGTCGTGGATGTGAACGCGTCGGCCATCGCGCCGGCCAGCGCGTTCAACGATTTTCCTTCGACCGCGACAGGCGCCTTCAACGTCAAGTGGGCGAAGCACAGCTCGCCGGGCGCGTCGGGCCCCAGCACCCAGCCGGGCCCGGTTTTTTCATACGCGCCGCCAAGCTCCTTGATCAGAAACGGCTCGTAGCCCGCTTGGCAGAGATAAAGATTCATTTGACCGACCGCCGCCAGCGATTGAGCGCCACGCGGATCGAGGCCAGGCCCACGGTGTCGTAGGCCTCGAGCGATTCTCGCAGGCGCTCGAGCTCGCCGCTGCCGCGGAGAAGGAACGCGGCGCGCACCAGCGGCGCGGCGTAGCGCCGGCCGCCGAGAGTGGCGTACGGGCCTTCGGGCGGGGCCTTGAGCGCCGCCAATTCCTTGCCGCGCAGGGCCGACAGATCCTCGAGCTCGGCCAGGCGCACCGTGCCGCGCGGCCACGCGCTGCCCGCTTCGATCGCGTAATAAAACGTCTGCGGATCACGGTCGAAGAGATGGAGCAGAAGGCCGGTTCGCTCGAGGGTCCCGGACGGAAGATTGAGCACCGGCGATTCCGACGGCTCCCACGGGGTCTTGGCCGGGATGCGCGAGCGCAGCAGGGCGTCGCTGCGCGCGCCCATCTCGCGCTCGGCCTTGGCCAGGCGCGCGCCGAACCCCGAGGGATCCTCCGCGCCGCGCTCGACGGCGAACTGCAAGGTCTTCTGCCAGGCTTGTTGCTCCGCCTCCACGACGGGAATCGGGAAGGCGAGCGCGGCGCGAGCCGAATTGAGCACGAGCAGGAGTTCGGCGTCGGTCTCGCTCGTCTTAGGCAGGCGCGCGGCGTCGAGCACGAGCTCGGGCGTAACGCCCCCGCGCAGGCCGATGGCGTCGGGCTGGTCCGCGCCGCGGACCTCGCGGCGGGGCACGCGGCGGGTCGCGGAGAACAGGCGTCGCGCCGTCGGGCTCTCGGATGCCTGAGCCTCGATGCGGGCCAGCTCCGCTTGCGTCCGCGCGGAGGGCGTCGTGTCGGGGGACAGCGCGGCGCACGGAAGCGCGAGCAGCAGCGGGAGCGCCGGAACCAGCCTCATCAAAACAGGTACTGCTTCATGCAGTACACGCTGCCGCCCGATTTCACGAACTCCGACGTATCCACCTCGACGACGTCCAGGCCCATCGCGCGCATGTGCCCCGACGCCGCGTTAGCCCCCTTCTGGATGATCGCGGTCTTCGAGCGCCACACCGTCGCGTTGCAGGCCATGCGCGACACCGCGTCCGCTTCGGAGGAGGTCACCACGATCGGGAATATTTTCAGGATCAGCTCGAGGCTCGCCGCGTCGAAGGCCGACGGGTAGATGAGCACGGCTTCGGGCGTGAGCGGGCAGAAGCAGGTGTCGAGGTGATAAAAACGCTCGTTGACGAGCTTGAGCTGGATGACCGGCGTCTTAAACGTATCGGCCACCTGCTCGAACATGCCCGGATCGGTGCGGAACCCGTGGCCGCCCCAAATCAGACGCTTGCCCGGATGCCACACGGCGTCGCCGGAGCCCTCGAACGTCTCATGACCGCCGGGCTTGGTGCGCGCGACGCGATAGCCGTTGACCTCGTACCACGTCTCGAAGGCCTCGGTTTCTTTGCGGCGCGAGGAATGACGCATGGACGAGATCAAGGCGACCTTCTCGCCGTCGGGACGAGTGCCCGCGAAGGAGGAATTGGCCGTAAAAACCATGTCCTCGAGACCGGGCGTCGCCGGAATGACGGAGACGGGGCAGCCGATGGCGGTGAACGCGGCGACGAGACCCTCCCACTGCTTCTTGGCCTTGACGATGTCCACCGCGCCGAGGTGGCTGCTCATGTACGGATTCTTCACGGAGAGGACCTGGAAATGATCCGGCGGGCACATCAGCACGCCCGTCGGCTCGGGCATAGCCGGACAGTTCTTCAGCGAGAACCCCTTCAGGTCACCGATGCTGCGGTATAAATTGGCGCTCATGCGAAATTCTCCTGGGTAAATCGCGCGGCCAGTTCCTCGACCGTCATCTCCACGGATTCCTCGGGCTTTCCGGCGAACACGACGCGCACGCGTCCCGTGCCGAGATAGGTCAGCCCCCACGCCTGGAGCTCGGCAACGCCGAGCGGCTCGGTGCGGTGGACCACGGGGATCAAGATCAAAGGGCGTCGCCGGGCCACCCGGCCGACGAGCAGACGGAACAGGCGCCGCCGCGACGGCGTCTCGCGCGTCATGTCGTTCTCGAGCTCCGCGCGCAGGGCGGCGCGCTCGCGCTCCGGAACATCGAGCGCCGCCAGGGCCGCGTTCGCCGCGTCTTCGATGGTCTCGCCGGCGACGAGCCCCGCGGCCACGGTCATGAGCCATGCTTCGAGCAAACGCCACGGCCCGCGCGGGAGCGGGATATGATCGGCGGCGGCATTTTCAAAGCGGGCGAAGGTGGCGTCGCTACGTAGACGCGCCAACGCTTGAATCGGCTCGGCGTGAAGCGGGCTGGCCGCGCGCGCGCGACGGGACCATTCGCGAACGCCGTAAAGCACGCGCCCGGTCGCGGGAATGCCGCCGGACAGGACCATGCCGATCTCGCCGCCTTCGGCCAATGACCGGAATAATCTGAGAGGCATACGGTCCCAGCGGGTTTGCGGCGACATGAGCGGACCGGGATGACTGCGGCCCAAGGCCAATCGGTCGAGCCCGAGATGAAAGCTGCCCATATACCCCGCGTAGAGCCCCTCCTCAAGGACGCTGATCGTATCGAGCGCGAACGGATCCACCGCGACGACGAGTCGCGGGCGGCAGGCGCGGCCGCGGACCTCGCGCAGGACCAAGGTCGAGTGCCTCACGAGTTCGAAATTTAAGTGGGCGAGATCCCCCATAACCGGCGGGTGAGAGATCGCCGCGAGCAAGGCCGGCGCTTGGCCCGACTCCTTCTCCATGCGCGCAGCCAGAAGCCGCGCCTGGGCCACGGCGGGAGCCTGCGGGTCGAACGGATAGGTTTTGCCCGCGGCAAGGGTCAGGAACAACTTATTATGGAAAGCGACCGACCAATCGGCCGGCAGAACGTTCATCAAGGCCGCCAGAATCATCCCCAAGCCCCGCGACAGCGGCTCCACGAAGCGGCGCTGGAATTCGGTCTTCTCGGGCAGGACCGTGCCGTCGGCGTCGAGTCGGTTCTCGTAGGCCTTGGTCACGACCCGCATGAGGTCTTGGGCGGTGCCGGTGCGCGCGGACGGATAGGCGGAGGCCACGACGGCGATTCTACAAAAAAAATATGATAGCCTCTGGAAATGATCGCCCTCGCTTTCGCCTCAATAATCGCGCTTTCCTCCCCCGCCTCCGCCGCCGCGCCGAAAGGCTACGTCGTCAAAGCCGACGGCACCCAGGTGTGGCTCGACCTCACCGCCCAGGACGGCGCCGCCCCGGGCCGCGGCTTCCAGGTGTATGAAGAGGGCGAGGATCTCAAGCATCCCGTCACCGGCGAACAGCTCGGCAAGGCCGAGAAGAAAATCGTGGAAGGCAAGATCGAGGAAGTCTCCGAAAAGCACTCCCTCGGCCGCCTCGCCGAGGCCTCGACGCAGGTGAAGGCCGGCCAGCGCGCCCGCCTCCTCGCCGTCGTAGCCCCGCCGCCCGCTCCCGTCGCCCCGGTCGCCCCCGTCACCTCGATCCGCCCCGGCGAGGCCGTGCTCCGCGCGCCCCGCACCCGCGGCCCGTCCTTGCCCTACGTCATCATCGGCATGGCCGTCGCCGATTTCGACGCCGCGGGCAAACCCGAGATCGTTCTCGCCGACGAGAAATCCTTCCACCTCTACGCCTACCCCGCGGCCGACTCCAAGGTCCTGGCCGAGGCCTCTTTGCCCGGCACCGGAACGCGCATCCTCTCCATCGACTCGGCCGACCTCGACGGAGACCGCAAGGCCGAGCTTTACGTCTCCGTCTACAACGAGCCTTTCCGCCGCCTCGAAACCTACGTCTACAAGCTCGAGGCCGGAAAGTGGCTCAAGGCCGCCGACCTGCCGTTCCTCGTCCGCGCCCACCAGAACGCCAAGGGCGAGCGCGTGCTGGCCTCCCAGCAGATCCAGGACGACAAGACTTTCCCTTACGGCGCGGTGTATCCTCTCGTCTACCAGGACGGCAAGTACGTCCAAGGCCGCCCCGCTCTCAACCCCAAGCGCGCCGACTGGTTGTACGGCTTCAGCTACGCCCAGGTGGATGCCGCGGGTGACGCCGCCGCCCTGTACCTGACCAGCGTGGACACCTTGCGCGTGCAGTTCGCCAACGGCAGCTGGCGCTCCGCCGAGAGCTTCGGCCAGAGCCCGATCCGCGTGCGCTGGTACGAAAAGCTTTTCGAGTTCCACCCGGCCATGCTGTCCACCTACAACGACAAGGGCTTCGACAAGCTTTACATCGTCCGCAACCTCGCCATGCTCGGCGGCCTCGCCAATCCCTTCGGACTGTTCAACGGCGGCGAGCTTCACGCCAAGACCTGGACCGGCGTCGCCTTCGAGACCGCGTGGAAGGCCGAGCTCGGCGGCTCCTCGCCCGGCTTCGCCCTCGTCGAGGCCGAGCCCGGCCGCAAGGAGCTCGTCATCGCCGTCGCCGGATCGACCGGCAAGTCCGCGGTCTGGACCTTCGACCCCTAAATGAGCGGCCGCAAAATCCTCGTCGTGGACGACGATCCGTCGATCCGCGAAATCCTCTCCATCCAGCTCGCTCGCCTGGGCTATGAGGTCACCACCGCGGCCGACGGCCTTGAGGCCGTGGCCGCCTTCAAAGCCGCCCCGGTCGACGCGATCCTCATGGACCTCATGATGCCGCGCCTCGACGGCCTCGCGTCCTGCCAGCAGATCCGCGCCGTGGAGAAGAAAACCGGCGCCAAACGCACCCCCGTCCTCTTCCTCACCGCCCGCGACTCCACCCACGACAAGACGAGCGCCGCGCTCTCCGGCGGCGACGAGTTCGTGGCCAAGCCCGTCAGCATTCAAGAGCTGCGCGAGCGTCTCGAGCTGCTTTTCCTCAAAAAGGGAAAGCCGTGAGGACTCTGGCCCTGCTCCTCGCGCTCGCGGCCCCCGCCGCGGCGGCGGGGTTCGGCGACACCTCGATGGGCAAGAAGCCCTACGGCGTCCTTCTCCTCACGCCCGACTCCAACGGCGCCTGGAAGACCAATCTCGCATCGTTTAAAGCCCAGCTCGGCGGCGCCGCGATGGAAAGCGTCGAGACCTACAACGAGGGCACGGGCATCCAGCGCGCCCTCGACCGCCTCAAGGGCCAGCACGTCAGCAAGGTGGTGGCGATTCCTCTCGAGCTCGTCTCGGAGTCGGCCACGATGGACGAGCTGCGCTACCTTTTCGGCATCCGCGCCGAGCCCACGCTCGACCGGCCCGACGCGGCCCGTCCCCCGATGGCGCCGCCCAAGTCCGATCACAAGAGCGCCCTCGTCTTCACCGGCAACGGCCCCAAGCGGCTCAAGAGCGAAGCCGAGCTCGTGCTGACCGCGACCATCGACAAGTCCCCCGTCCTCGCCGACATTCTCGCCGACCGCGCCAAGGCCCTTAGCCGCGACCCCGCGAAGGACGCCGTCGTCCTCGTCGGCATGGCCCCGCGCTCGGACAAGGCGCTCGAAACCTGGAAGACCGCCGCGACGGCGATCGCCGAGTCCGTCCGCGTCAAAGGCGGCTTCCGCGAAGGCGCCTTGGTCTGGGTCCGGGACGGCACGCGCGCCGGCCAGCAGGACAAGGACCTCGCCGAAGGCAAGGCCACTTTGCGCGGCTTGACCACCAAAGGCGGCGTCGTCGCCGTCCCGCTCGCGCTCGACGGCCAGCGCATCGGTCAGCTGCTCCAGCGCCATCTCGGCTACGGCGGCTACAAGTGGAACGGCAAGGGGCTCCTCGGAGACCCGCGCCTCGCCGAATGGATCGGCTCCATCTCCAAAGCCGCCTCGACTTTACCCGACGTCCGCCAGTACAAAGACAACGCCCAAGGGGGATTCCGATGACCGATAAAAATCACGAGCCGGTGAAAGTTTTAGACAAGGGTTTCGTTCGCCTGGTGGATTTCATGGGCGGCGACCAGGGTGTCGTCGACGCGGCGCGCGTCTCCTACGGCGGCGTCTCGAAAGGGGCCGAGGCCGACAAGAAGCTCATCGGCTACCTCCTCAAGCACTCGCACATGACGCCCTTCGAGCACTCGGTGTTCAAGTTCCACGTGTCGGCGCCCATCTTCGTGGCGCGTCAGTGGTTCCGCCATCGCTTCGCCGCGTACAACGAAGTGTCCTTCCGGTACACCGAAGTCAAAGACTACTTCTACATGCCTGAGAAGTGGCGCGGGCAGGATAAGAAAAATAAGCAGGCCTCGAACACGTCGATCGAGCTCGACCAGAAGGCTCTGCACGACATGTTCTCCAAGCAGGTGGACGCCTCCCTCGCGACCTACAAGCAGATGATCGAGATGGGCGTGGCCCGTGAGATGGCGCGCATGGTCCTCCCGGTCAATCTCTACACCGAGTTCTACTGGACCGTCAACGCGCGCTCCCTCATGAACTTCGTGGCACTCCGCGCCGACACCCACGCCCAGCTCGAGATCCAGGCGTACGGCGAGGCCCTCGCCAAGCAGTTCAAGCAGCTGATGCCTTGGACGTACGAGGCGTTCCTGCGCGACGGCTGGAAGGGCGAGAATCCCATCATCGCCGCCGAGAAGGCCGCTCTGCCGGCCCTTCAGACCGCCGCGAAGTAAGTGACTCCGCGGTACGAGGTCGTGCTGGTGCGCCCGGACATCGCGGGCAACACCGGCCAGATCGGGCGCTCCTGCATGGCGCTCGGCTGCCGTCTGCACCTCGTGCATCCGCTCGGCTATAAGATCACCGACGCGAACCTTAAACGCGCGGGGCTCGACTACTGGCCGAACCTGGACCTGAAGCAGCACGACAGCGTGAACGATTGGCTCGGAACCGTTCCCGCCGACCGCGAGGTCTATCTGCTCTCGACCAAGGCCGAAAAGACGTGGACGCCTTCGGAGGTGTCTCCCGGCGCTTTGCTCGTGTTCGGCTCGGAGACGGGCGGGCTTCCTCCCGAGGTTCACGCGCGCTTTTCCGGGCGCGAACGCAAGATTCCCATCGACCCGCGCGCCCGCAGCCTCAATCTCTCCGCCTGCGTCGCCATGACCCTCGGCAGTCTGATCTTCCTCTAGGCCTGTTGCTGACGGGCCTCGGCCCTTAGGGCCCAGGAGCCGGCCGCGCCTTCCCTTTACACTGAGGGCAGATGAAGAAATCCCTCATCCTGTCCCTTCTTCTCTCCGTCTCGGCCCATGCGCAGATGCGCATCGCCGAACCGGTCAAATTGCCGGGCCTGGGCATCGCCGCCCCGGCCTTCTCTCCGACGGTTTCTCCTCTCGGCCTCCAATCCCCATCGTTCGGCGCATCCTTAGCGCTGTCCCTGACGCCCTCGCTCGCCCTCCCCGCTCCCGCGATCGTCGCCCCCGTCGTCGCCAAGCCAGCGCAAGCGCTCACTCCCGCCGCGCGCCTTACCGCGCTGACCGAAGGCGTCAAGCTCGCCGCCGCCTCTCTCGGCGATAAAGGCGGCGCCGACGCCGCCGCCGGCGCGGGCCGCAAGATCGAGGAGCTTCTCACCGGCGCGCTCGCTCCGGCGACGGCCTCGACTCCGGAAGAGATTTCCTACGTTCTCGGCGCGACGAAATCCTTGGCCGAACGCGCCGACGAACTCGGCTCCGCCAAAGGGCTCAAGGCCGCGACGATGTCCGGCGGCGACTTCACCGCCTTGCTCGAAGAAGCCCGCGCCTCCGCCCCCAAAGCGCCGACGCCCGCGGCCGAAGCGGCAGCTCAAGCGGTCACGACCCATCTCGTCCGAGTCGCTCGCGCCCTCATCCCCGCCGACAAGCCTCTGCGCGAAAGCCTCCCGCGCGCGCTCGCCGTGTGGCAGGTCTTCGATCAGGAAATGGCCATCGCGGCCGACAAGGGCGGCCTCACCGCCGTCGTCGCCGACGCGCAGCTCTTCGCCTCGCAGGTCGAGGACTCCGTCGAGCCCAAGGAAGCCCCGCTTGAAGCCCCCGTCGCTCACCCGGAAGATCCGGAAAATCTCAAAGCGAACAGCATCGAGGGGAGCGTGTTCGGCTGGAAGCCGATCGAAGCCTCCCCCAATCACGGGTTCCCTCCGCTCGACGCCGTGATCCGCTGGGCTCTCGCTCCGAAAAAGAGCCCGTACGCGAAAGGCTTCGATCTCCCCGGCTCGGGCGCCCGCGCCGACGCCGCGGTCCATTTCTACGGCGAGCGCCACACCGACGGCGGGCTGATCACGGAGAACATGCGTCGCATCGTCGAGGACGCCAAGCCCGGCCGGCCGATGATCGTGCTCGTCGAAGGCTACACCGACTGGGCCAAGCGCGGCTACGCCGCCGTGAAATACCTCGCCGACCGGGGCCTCGATCCCGACAGCCTCGCCGCCAAGGGCATACCGAGCGGGAACGTCGAGGTCCGCGGCTGGGACGTCGAGAACAACTACGCCGCGTCGAAGCATCCCCTCCTTCAACATCACATGAATCTGCTCGAGCTCAACCGGCTGGCGCATAGCGACCAGCGGGGCTGGGCGTACTACAAGAATTTTGCGCGCGCGGCTTGGGACACGATCAAAGGCTGGCAGGAGCTGTGGCAGCTGGCCCTCGTGGTGCGCAACGGCGACTTGGACCGCGCCGTGGCCCGCGCGGTCGACGACTCCGGCGCCAACGGCGCTACAGTGCACGTCATCGCCGGAACTGACCATCTCATGCAGAATCCGCGCCTGGCCGGGATCCCCTGGCTCGGGCGGCCGAAGTTCAGACGTTCCCTCCACGCGGCACTCGGCGGGCGCTCGTATTGGGCCGGGCAGCCCGCGAATACGATCCCATAACGCGGGTCATGTCGCGCGGGTCATAATCACTCGCCCCGGAAACAGTGATTATCAACAGTAATCATTCAGATTATCGCCATTGCGCGCCCCCGATTTTCCCCTTACAATGACGTGTTGGTCAATTTGCTAACCTCCAACCCGATGAAGCTTTCCCTAATAGCCCTTCTTGTCGCCCTGAACTCGAGCGCCGCCACCGGCGCCAAGGTCAAGCGCGGCGACCTGGAGATCAAGGTCAAGGTGACGGGCACCGTCGTCCCCGACGACATCTTCCGGATCAAGGCGACGATCGAAGGCCGCGTCGAGAGCGTATTGGCTTCGACGTATACGTGGCGCGGCGCCGACCAGCCGCTGGCCTTCCTGGCCCACAAAGAGCTCGCCGCGATGCTCGACTCCAAGGGCACTCAAAACGTGGACATCTTGGAGGATCGCTGGCAGCGAGTCTATCGCCCGACGGCAGCGCGGTGCCCCGACACCTGCTTCATCCTGAAGAGCTTTCTCCGGCCGAAGACGTGGGTGAAGCCCGAGTCGGTCATGTTCGAGGCCGCCGCCACGCTTAAGCTCGTCGGCCGCGTAAGGCCCGAGGACGCTGCCTGGATCCGAGACGGCCAGGAGCTGATCTTCTGGCCGGTCAACGACCCGAAGCGCATCTTAAGAGGCCGAGTGACCAAGTTCATCCTGGACATCCAGGGCGAGCGCGTCACCCCCGGCGCGACGTTCACGCTCATCATGTCCCCCGACCGATATTTTAATCCCGGCACGGAGTGGGAAGGCCAGATCATCCCCCAGTCCAAGAAAGACGTGCTCTACGTGCCGACCGACGCCTTGGTCCACGGGCCCGACGGGACTTATCTTCCGGTGCGCGTCTCGACCGGCATCACGACCTTGGGCCTGACCGAGATCGCCGCCGGCGTCGAGGTCAACCGCGACGTGCTGGTGCTCGACGATGAGCAACTCAAAGGGACCCCTCGCCACCGTCAGGAAGCCGACCTCGAGGCCTTGCGCCGCAGAGCCCGCGGCCAGGAAGGCGAGGCGCCGGCGGGACCGGATTACACGCCGACCGAAGTGAAGAAGCAAGGCAAACATGCGACGGTGATCGACAACACCGATTACGGCGAGGATCCCTATGGCGAGCCCCAGTAAGCTGAACATCGCGCCCACGCGGCGCGTGCTCGCGATCGTGCTCGCCGGAGGCAAGGGCGAGCGCCTGCATCCTCTGACGCATGAACGGTCCAAGCCCGCCGTGCCGTTCGGCGGGAAATACCGGATCGTGGACTTCGTGCTGTCGAACCTGGTCAACTCCGGCATGCTCTCGATCTACGTGCTTGTGCAGTACATGTCGCAGAGCTTGATCGAGCACCTGCGCTCCAACTGGCGCACCGCCGGTCTGACGCGGGAGCACTTCATCACCGTCGTGCCCCCGCAGATGCGCCTGGGCACGATGTGGTACCGGGGAACGGCCGACGCCGTACGGCAGAACCTGAACCTGATCCACGATTTCGATCCGGACCTGGTCGTCGTGTTCGGCGCCGACCACGTTTACCGCATGGACATCGGACAGATGGTGCAGTGGCACGTGGAAAAGGGCGCGGACGTCACGATCGCGACGATCCCGGTGCCGCTCAAGAGCGCGCCGTCCTTCGGAATCGTGTCGACCGATAAGAGCGGGCGCGTGATGGAGTTCATCGAGAAGCCGCCGACGGCCGATCCCATGCCGGGATCGAGCTCCCATGCATTGGCCTCGATGGGCAACTACGTTTTCACGAAGGACGTTTTGGTGGACCTGCTCAAGAATCATCATAAGGACGCGAGCGACCTGGACTTCGGCAAGGACGTTTTACCGGCCATCCTGAAGAGCCATAAGCTGTATGCCTACGATTTTTCGACCAACGTCCTCCCCGGTCTCAAAGCCTACGAGGAACAGGCATACTGGCGCGACGTCGGGACGCTCGGCGCGTATTACCAGTCGAACATGGATATTCTCGGCGCGCGCCCCAAGCTCAACTTGAACAATCGCCGCTGGTTTATACACTCCGGTCGCTACGACGGCCCGCCTGCGAAGGTGCTCGACGGCAAGCTGACGAACTGCATCATCAGCGACGGGTGCTTCGTGCGCAACGCGACGATCAAGAACTCCATCATCGGCCGCGGCGTGCATATTCACGACGGGGCGGTGATCGAGGATTCGATCATCATGGATTTCTGCAAGGTGCGGTCGGAAGCCCATCTCAAGCGCGTGATCGTGGACCGCTTCAACGAGATCCCCTCCAAGCTCCGGCTCGGCTTCAACGCGGAGGAGGACGCCAAACGCTACTTCGTCGACCCGAGCGGACTGGTCATCGTCCCGCGCGGGGAGACCTCTCAGCGGTGACGCGGCGAGTTCTCGCCGTCGAGGACACCCCGTCCTTACGGGCCTTGCTCCAGCTGTGCCTGACTCGCGGCGGTTATGAGGTGGACCTCGCCGAGAACGGCCAGGAGGCCGTCGAGCTGTTCGGCGCATCGGTCTACGACGCCGTGGTCATGGACATCCAGATGCCTCTGATGGACGGCCTGACCGCCGTGGGGCTGATGCGCGAGAAAGAGAAGTCCGCCGCCCGCGCCGCGGTCCCCATGCTGGCGCTCACGGCCAACACCGAGCCCGAGGATCTACGCCGCTGCCTCGATGCGGGGTTTACCGGCACGGTCCGTAAGCCGTTCGGACGCGATGAGCTGCTCAACGCGCTGTCGAAGGCGCTGAACGCGGGAACCGCCGGCCGGCGCATACTGGTGACCGCCGATCCTGATTTCGCCGCCATGATCCCGGGTTTTCTCGACAACTGCCGGCACGAGTCCGCGGCGATGAAGGACGCTTTGACCCGTGGCGACTACCCCGCCATCATCACGGCGAGCCACAAGATCTCGGGTTCGGGAGGCACCTTCGGCTTCGAGCCGTTGAGCCTGGCCAGCCACCTCGTCGAACTCGCGGCAAAGAAGGCCGATGCGGCCCAAGTGGGAACCCATCTCAAGGAAATCGACGCTTACCTCGAGAACGTCAACGTCGTCTACCCGTAACGCCGCGAAAGCGGCGAGGAGACACCGATGAGAATTCACGCCGCCCTCATTCTACTGGCCTTGGCCCTACCCGCCGCCGCCGCGCCCGCGCCCGCCAAAAAGATCCTCGCCGACAACGTCGATCTGATCGTCACCGTTTCTGTGAACGGCCCCGGCGGCGCGATCACGTCGAAATCCCGCGTCCAGGCCCAGAGCCAATTCAACAGCGCCCTCGAGATGAAGACGAAAACCGCGCGCAAGCTGAACGTCAGCGGCGTGCCTGTGATAAATCCGAACAACGGCAAGGCGCGCATGGAGTACAAAGGCCGCGCCTCCTGGGGCGGTGACGACGCCGTGGAGTTCATGTCCGCCATCGAGCTCGAAGTCGGCGCGGAGGCGCTGGTGTACGACGCCGAGGGAGTGACCGTGCGCATCAAGATCACCGCCGCGGATTAATCTGAAAGGGCTTGACGTGATGTAAAATATTCTTTACACTAGGTAAAGAGTACTTTACATATGAGCCCGAAAAAGTCGCCAATCAAGGTCTCCAACCGCCTGCGCGTTCTGCGCGCCCAAGAGAACCTCACCCAGGAACAGCTCGCCACCGACGTCGGCGTTACGCGAGTGACGATCAACTGCGTGGAGCGTGGCGAGTACCTGCCTTCGCTCGAGCTGGGGCTTCTGCTCGCCCGCCGCTTCGGCCTCCGGGTCGAGGAAGTCTTCATCGTGGAGGAGAAATCCAAATGATCAATATCGCGCGCCGCTTGCACGCCTATGTTCTGACCTTCGCCGCCTGGGGCTGGCCCATCATGCTCGCCGATCTCGCCTGTGGCGCCTACGCCTCCGAGGCCCTCTGGGCCGTCCGCCTGAACACGGCGGCGTTCGCCTGGGTGCTCAGCGCCGCGGTCTGGCCCGTCACGCTGGTGCTCGACCGCGCGCGGCGCGAGCGCGCGATGTCCTGGCTCTGCGGTCTGCGCGAGGGCGACGAGCGCGAACGCGCCGTGACGGGAGACGCCGCCCGGTCAGCCATGCTTCTGAGCCTCGCGCTTCAGAGCGTGCTGCTCGTCATGACGCTCACGAGCGTATCCGTGGTCTGGGATCCCGCCGCTAAGACCGTCAAGAAAGGCATGCTCAGCGTCGGGATGAGCTTCTCGACGGAAAAGCATCTCAATCCGTTCGGCGCTTCCCTGCCCGAGAAGGACCCCTCCCCGCGCGGCGTCAGCGCCGGAGGCTACCTCATCTCCCCCGCCTGCTTTCCAGTTCTCGCGGTGCTGATCTTGATCCAGCTCGCGGCCTTCCGCGCCTACGCGGGACGGCGATATGAAGGCGTCGAAGCTTAGCCTCGCCGCGATCCTCGCGCTCGTCCTGCCCTGCGCGGCGGCGCCCGACATGACGGCCGACGTCGCCGTCTCCACGACGGCGGTCTCCAAGCCGGGAACGATGATCCTGCGCGTCGAGCCCCTGACGAGCGACGCCCCGTACCGGCGACGCTCTCTTCGCATCGGCCATTTTTTCGAGGAAGGCAAGCCGCTCGAGATGACGCTGTGGGGAAGCGGCGGCGCGGTGGCCGGAAGCCTGGCGGGGCCCGTCGGCACCATGATCGGCGCGGGGGCCGGGGCGCTCTGCGGCCTGCTGTACTCCGTCCTCGTCGTGCCCCACAACGGCCCCTCCCCTAGAAAATAACTACAATAACGACGTGAGCCACCGTCACGTCTGCGTTCACGGTCATTTCTATCAGCCTCCGAGGGAGAATCCCTGGACGGGCTCGGTGGACCGCGAGGCGTCGGCCGCGCCGTTTCACGACTGGAACGCGCGCATCGTCGAGGAGTGCTACGGACCGATCACTCTGGGCATACGCGCCGGCTCGGACGGCCTGACCGTCGCCTACGACGAGACCCTCAAGCGGATGTCCTACGACTTCGGCCCGACCTTGCTGGCCTGGCTCGAGCGCGAGCGCCCGGAGGTCCTGCGTCGCGTGCTGGCCGCCGACGCGGCGACGCAGACGGCGATCGCCCAACCCTTCTTTCACAATATTCTGCCGCTCGAGTCCCGCCGCGACAAGGAAACCTTGGTGCGCTGGGGCTTGGCGGAGTTCCGCGCCCGCTTTGGACGCGTCGCCAAGGGCATGTGGCTGCCGGAGACGGCGGTAGACATCGAGACGCTCGAGGTGCTCGCCTCCGAGGGCGTCGAGTTCACCATTCTCGATCCCAAGCAGGGCGAGGCCGTGCGCGACCTGGGCTCCGAGGCTTGGGTCAAGTTCGACGCCGAGCACCTCGACCCGAAGATGCCCTACGTCTGGACCTCGC
>CALRXP010000029.1:0-17097 GCA_943372155.1 Candidatus Endomicrobiellum trichonymphae
ACCGCGTCAATCCCTTCCTCCTCGGGGTCATTCCGGCGAAGATTTACGAGTGCCTGGCCACCGGCCGTCCCGTGCTCGCCACTCCCCTGCCCTCGCTGAAGGCCCTCGAAGGCTTGATCTACATCGGCGACACCCCCGAAGACTGGGTCCGCATCGTCCGGACGTTGCCCCAGACCGAAACCGCCGCCCTGAGGGCGGAACGCATCGCGCACGCACGCGCCCATTCGGCGGCGTCGGAGTTCGAGCGGCTCAAAAAGTGTCTGAAGGTCGCCGCCAAGCGTCGCGCCGAGCGCGGCGACCGCGACGCCGTCGTCCTGTCTCCCGTGCCGTGGTCTCGCGCGCCCCACGCCCGCAAGCTTGAAGCGGCCGCGTGGGCGGCGACGGGTCGCCGGGTCTTCTTCGTCGAACTCAGCGGGGAGCGCGGGCTCTGGCGTCGTTTACGCCGCGCCCTCCTCGGCCCCTCCGCGTCCGAGATCGCCGCGCTTCCGCGCGGGGTGGAGCTCGTGGCCTCGCTGTTTCTCCCCGCCACCCGGCGTCTCTGGCGGGAAACGAACGCCACCTTGCTGGCGCCCCGTCTCGCGGACCTTCTCCACGACCGCGGCCTCGAGGAGAACTGCGCCGTCGTCTTGACGGGCCACTCGCCCCACGCCGCCGCCTTGCTCGAACAGCTCAAGCCGGCGATCGTGCTGACCTCCGAAGGGCCAGACGATGATTCCACAGCCTTACTCGCCCGCGCGCGAGCCTCCTCCGCCCGGAGCCACGACTCCACGGCCGCGCAAGGCGGCACGCTCCCGGCCTTCCTAAGCGGCCTGGGCTGGATCGGACTTCTCTACGGCCTTGCGAAGGCGTCGACATTGCTCACGCAAATCGCGGCAGGACGCTGGCTCGGCCCGGAGGAATACGGCCGTGCGAACCTCGTCCTCGCCGCGTCGGCCTATCTGCAAATCGCCCCGATGCTGGGCTTTCCCACGGCGATGGGCAAGTTCCTCGCCCCTGAGACCGACGAACGTCGGCGCGCCCGCTTCGTGTCCACGGCTCTGGCGGCCTTCGCCGCGTGGACTTTGCTGTGCCTTCCCGTCATGGCCGCCGCGCACCACGCCTTGAGCCTCACCTTGAATCTTCCCGGCTCACTGTTTCTTCCCTCGCTCGTCCTCGCCACGGCCAACGCGGTCTATGTCGTCGTCGCGAGCCCTCTGCTCGGCCTGCACCGGTTCGCGCACCGCGGCCTCGTCGAGGCGGTGTACGGCCTGACCGCGCCGATCGCGCTGTTGCTCGCGGTGCTCGCCTTCGGCCCGGACCACCGCGCCCTCATTTCCGCGCTCAGCGCCGGTTTCATTCTCGGTGCCGTCTACGCGCTGTGGTGCCAACGCCGCTATCTCGTCCCCGCCTTCGAACCGGACATTCTTAAGGCGGTGTGGCACTATGCCGCGGTCGCCTCGTTGAATCTGCTCGCCGTTGCCTGCGTTCTCGCGCCGGCACGCTTTATTCTTCACGCGGTGCGCGGCGCGGAGGAGGTGGGACTTTTCAGCGCCTACTTTACGGCGACGATCCAGGTCGCGCTCGCTTTCCTGTACATGCTCCAGTCCGTGATCGTCCCGATGGCGAGCGACGAGCGCGGTCAGCGAGAGACCTGGCAACTCGTCCGTCGATGGGCGGCGCCCGCGCTGGGCGGAGCATGGGTCTTTTTCCTGCTCGGCCTGACGGCCGCGCTCGCGGTTTTCGGGCGCCGCTATCCGATGCGCTGGGACTGGATGCTCGCGTTCTCGGGGAGCGCGGTGCTCGTGCTCGCGCATGGCACCTTGTCGGCTTTGTATTCCGCGCGGGATTTCTCGGGTCTGCGCGTGTCCGTGATCGGCGGCTTGATCGCGGGCGGCGGCAACGCCGCATTCGCCGCCCGCCTCATCCCCGAATACGGCGTCACAGGAGCCGCGGCCGCCCTGGGCCTTTCCTTTACACTCGGCCTCACATTCTTCCTGCTCGTTCGCGCGTTCGAGCACGCCAACCCATGACCCCCCGGCGCGCGTCAGCCGTTTTCATCGCCGCGACCCTGGGCGCCGGAGCATGGCACGCTCTGCTCAACTCGACTCCCCCCTCCTTCGACGACGGCTGGTATTTGGAGACGAGCTTCCGCCTGTTCAACGCTCTCAAGCAGGGCCTCTTCGCATTCGCCTCAGCGTACACCTCGGCCTTTCGCGTCAAGGCGCCTCTCGTCAGCCTCCTGCCCCTGCCGCTCTACGCCGTGTTCGGCCCCGGGGAGCGCATCGCGATTTGGGCGAACCTCGCCATCTTGGGCGCCGCCTGCGCCGCGGTCTTCGCGGCGGGACGGGCGCTTTGGCCTTCGCATCCGCGCCGCGATGAAATCGCGGCCTTGGGCGCGTCGCTGGCCGCCGTAACCCCCCTGCTCTACGGCACCTCCCGCTACTTCCTCGTCGAGCCGGTCCTCGTCGCTCTCGTCGCCGCGGCTGTCTGGCGCCTCGCCAATGACGAGTCACGAAGCGGGCGCCCGCTCGGCGCCGTCCTCGGTCTCGGCCTCCTTGCTAAGATCATCTTTCCGATCTACATCCTCGGGCCGGCCTGGCTTCTCCGCAAACGGCTGGCACCCCGGCTCAAAACCGCCTTACCCTTGGCCGCGGGGCTGGCCGCGACCTGGTACGTCTTCAATCTCCCGTACGTGCTCGGCTTCGCATGGAGCGCGGGATTTGGCCGCATCGCGGCGGACTACGGACCCTCGGCGGCGGGGCCGCTCGACCGAGTCGCGGCTTACGCGGCGCAGCTGTTCGGCGGAGCGCTGTCCTGGCCGATGAGCGCCGCCGCAGCCGTCGTTTCCGTCGCCGCCGTCGTCGCCGCTCGGCGAAGCCGCCTCGACGCCGGTGCTAAATTGGCGCTGGCTTGGGCCGCGCCGCTGGCGCTTTTCGCGTTGAGCCCCAACCGGGAAATCCGGTTTGCCGCGCCGGCGCTCCCCGCCCTGTGCCTGCTCGCAGCGCGCGCGGCTCTGTCGTTTGATTCGCGCTCGGCGCGCGCCGGCGCGTCCGCCATCCTGCTTCTTGCGGGAACCTCGGTCTTCGCCCGCCAGACCTTCATTGTCCCCGCGGCCGACGCCCTACCCTGGTGCGGCGCGCCTTCGCCCGACGCCGGCTTGGACCGAGCCGGTCTCGTGAATGCCGCCGCCGCGGGCGGAGCCTCCGTCGCCGCCATCGCCCTCGAGCATCCCCGCCTTAACGCGAACAACCTCTCCTCGCTCGCCGCGAGCCGGGGATTGCCGCTGCGATTCGTGAGCTTGGGTTACGCGCAGGCCTCGGCCGAAGGCGCGCTGATCCGCCTGAAGGATAAAGACGCCGACCGCCTGATTCTGATCAACGGAATCGATGGACCGGGCCTCCCCGCCTTCCTTAACCGAGCGAACGCGGGCGTCGCCGACGCGGTCGCCTCGGGCCACCTACCGGCTCGCTTGAGCTCCCGTGTTCCTCTCGGCGGAGGCGTCGAAGCCGCCGTTTACGTCCTCGGCCGAGGAATGTAGTAAACTGGCCCGCGACATGAATCCTCGACGAGCGTTGTCCTACGGCTTAGCCGCGCTCGCCTTCTGCGTCCCGCTGTCCATCGCCGGAGTCAACGCCGCCCTCGCCGTCCTGACCGTGGGACTGCTTTGGCTGCTCTCCGACCGCCGGGAACGCGCCGCGGCGGCGCCCGCTCTGCGAGAGGCCATGCGCTCTCCGGTTTTGCTCGCGCTGACGGCCTACGTGGCTTGGGGCGTCATCGCGTCGGCGGCCGGCGTCGATCCGGCCGCCAGCTTGCGCTTATTTCCCAAGGACGCGCATAAAATTTGGGCCTTCATCACGATCGCCTCCGCTTTGGCCGCGGCCGATTTCATATGGATCAAGGCGCCCTTCGCGACGGCCATGGGCCTCCATGCGGCCGTCGGCGTCTTCCAAGCGGTCCAAGAATGGACCGGAGGGGTCGAGCGCGTGCGGGCGCATGGATTTCTTCATCCCGTCTCCTACGCTGAGATTCTGGGGCTCGGGCTGATCGGCGCGGGCTCCTATTTGGCGCGAGCCGACGCAAGCCAGCGCGACCGGCGGGCCGCAAGAATCCTGCTCGCGCTAACCTCGGCGGCGCTCGTTTTTTCACAAACGCGGGCGGTCGTTGTCGCCGTCGGCGTCGCCTTCCTGACCGCTTGCCTCCTCGAACCGCGCTGGCGTCGCCATTCGTTAAAGGCCCTCCTCATCGCTGTCTGCGTGATCGGTTTTTGGGAGATCATGCCGACGGACGGACGGAACATCAGAAGCCTCTTCTCGAAAAGCCAGAATACCAGCTCCCACCGCGCCCGTCTCGTCCTCTGGGACGTCGCCGCGCGCATAGCCGTCGACCATCCGATGACCGGCGTCGGGCCGGGGCGATACCGTCAGACGTTCGAACTCTATCACCCGGCCAAGCTCGACAGCGAAGGAACCTGGGGCAACGCGCACAACCTCTACTTCCACCAACTCGCCGAACGCGGGATACCCGGCCTGCTCGCTATTCTGACCGTTCTCGGCCTGCTCTTTAAGGGAGCATGGGACGCTGAACGCACACGCCGGAATGGGTGGTCCTTATGGGGCGTCGCGGCGACGAGCGCGTTTCTCGTCATGAATCTCACCGAGGTCGCCTGGCAGACCGAGCAGGTGGCCACCCTCTTGATCTTTATCTGGCTTCTCGGCGCGAGCCCTCGGCCCTCCCGGGAAATCCTATAATCGACACGTGTCACGCACGCTCTCCATTCTAATCCCGGTTTACAACGAAAAGGCCACGGTGCTAGAGCTCCTGCGCCGCGTCGAAGCCGTGGAATTGCCGACGCTCAAAGAGATCATCGTCGTCGACGACGGTTCGACTGACGGGACCCGAGAGCTGCTCACCGGGCTCGGAGCGCGCGCCAAGGTTGTCCTGCATGAGCGCAACCGCGGCAAGGGCGCCGCCTTGCGCACCGCGCTTGAGCACGCGACGGGGGATTTCGTCATCATCCAGGATGCCGACCTCGAATACGATCCGGCGGACTACCCGATGATGCTTGGCCCTCTGCTCGACGGCCGCGCCGACGCCGTCTACGGCTCCCGCTTCCTCGGAGGCCCTCACCGCGTGCTGTTTTTTTGGCACTACTTCGGGAATCTGATCTTCACTTTGCTCACTAACATTCTCTACGACATCAACTTGACCGACATGGGCACGTGCTACAAGGCCTTTACGACCGCCCGGCTCAAGGATATCCCCCTCAACAGCGAGCGCTTCGGCATCGAAGCCGAGATCACCGCCAAGATCTGCAAGCGGCGCCTGCGGCTCTACGAGGTGCCCATCTCCTATTCCGGCCGAACGTACGCCGATGGGAAAAAGATCACTTGGAAGGACGGCTTCTCTTATCTCTGGTGCCTCCTTCGTTACCGTGTCGGGGACTAACGCCCGGCGTTGGCTTATCCTCGGCCTGGCCGCGTTCGCGCTTCGCGCCGGAGTCGCCGTGCTGACCGAGTATAAGCCCCTTTTCCCCGCCTACTACTATCACGACGCCGTCTTCGTGGAAAACATCGCGTGGGACATGGCCGAAACCTGGCGGGCGGGGAACTCCTTTCGAACCGCCTATTCCCCGGCTCAGCGCGTGCATGCCTACCTCATGGCCATCCCCTACTCGATCGTGGGCCGGAAGCCATTGGTTAACAAGCTGATCAACGCATTCCTCGGTGCGACGGCCGTGATCCTGCTTGGCGTGGCGTTTCAAGCCATCGTTGCGCCGGACGCCGCGCTCTTCGCGGCCGCGCTCGTCGCCGCATGGCCCTCTCACATCTTCTACACCTCTCAAAATTTCAAGGAGGCGCCGACTTTGGCTCTGGCCTTCGGCGGCTTGGCGCTTCTTTTGCCGGCGCTATCGCCGGACGCAAAACCCGCGCCGGGCCGAGCCGTCGGCGCGCTCGTTTTGCTCGGTCTTGCGGGACTTTTACGCTCATACGTGCTGATCGTTCTCTGCGCTTCATTCATGCTCGGAGCCATCCTCGCGCTGCGGCTTAAATCCGGCCGCGCGGCCGCCACGCTGGCGCTCGCCGTCGTCCTGTCCGCGCCTTACGTCTCCCGCGCGGCCGAACGCTTCGTCGTTGAAACGCTTCTCGCGACGCCGGCGGGAGCGCCGCAGGCATTGCCTCCGATGGCGCCCCTGAGCGTCGCGGAGGGCCCCGCGCCCGCACCGTGGACGCCCGCCGGCATCGGACGCCGTCGCGCCCAAGGGCAAGCATCCGACCGCGCTTATGCGGACAAGGCGATGTCGCGGGAGGTCGCCACCCAAATCGAACCCGACGCCCGCCTCAACACGTGGCTCGATTTGGCGTTGTTCCTGCCGCGCGCGGGCTTCCAAGTTCTCTACATGCCCCTGCCTCTGCTCTATCCGATGGACGGGAAACCCGGCCGCTGGTTCGCCGCGCTCGAAAATATTCTCCTGCTCGCTCTGACCGCCGCCGCCGTGTTCGGGTTGACGCGAAACCGTCTCACCCCCGCCCGCGTCACGGCCCTCACGTTCTTCCTCGCGATGGCCGCGGGCTCGGCGCTCATGGAGTTCGACCTCGGCTCGGCCTCGCGCCACAAACTCCTTTATTTGCCGATGCTCTTCCCGTTCGCCGCCGGAGAGCTTCTGCGCCGGAGGCAGGAATGATAAAGGTATTTCAAGTCGTGGAATGCGGCGGCCCCGGCGGAACGGGCGAGCAGGTCGCGGCGATATGCAACGGACTCGATCCATCGCGCTTCGAAACGACCCTGGTCTACGCCGTACGCGGAGGCACTCCGGGAGAATACCGGGCTAAATGCGCCGGCGCCAAAAACGCGTTCTACGTTCCCGAAATGACGCGGGAGATTTCTCTCATCGCGGACCTGGGCGCGCTCTCCAAGCTCCGCGCTCTTTTCGCCGAACACCGCCCCGACGTGGTGCACGCCCACTCCTCCAAAGCCGGGGTCCTTGCCCGGGCGGCGGCGAAAGCCGCCGGCGTCAAATCGATTTTCTACACTCCGCACGGCTACGGTTTCCTTCAGAAAGACCGTTCCGCGGCGTCCCGGCTTCTCTACAAAACCATCGAGAAAACCGCCGCGCTTGTGGGCACGACGATCGCTTGCGCGCCGGGCGAAGCCGCCTGCGCGGCGGAGCTCGGAGCGAAGTCCGTGCTCACCGTCTGCGACGCCTATCTGGGCGAATTCCAAGATCCGCTGCCCCACGATAATCTTGTCGTCGGTTCCTGCGGCCGCCTCACCTACGCCCGTAATCCGGACGCCTGGATCCTCCTGGCGCAACGGCTGACGGACTCCCGCAACGGCCTCACTTGCGTTTGGATCGGCGGCGGCGAAGAGGAGGCTCGGGTGCGCGTGCTCCTCGATAACATGAATGTACACGGGCGCGCCGAGGTGACGGGCTGGAAAACGGCGACGGAGGCGAGACAGCGCATGCTTGCGCTCGACTTCTTCGTGCATTATTCGCGCTGGGACGCATTGCCTAACGCCGTCCTCGAGGCCATGGCCGCGGGGCTGCCCGTCGTCGCCTCCGACAACCCCGGGAACCGGGACGCCGTTCTGGACGGGGTCACGGGGTTCATCGTCAAGAGCGAAGTCGAGCTCCTCGAGCGCTGCCAGCAGCTCGTCGATGACAAGGACCTGCGCCTCAGGCTCGGCGCGGCCGGGCGCGAGCGGGTCAAGCGGGAATTCTCGCGGAAGCGGATGATCGACGAGCTCTCCCTCGCCTACTCCGCCTGATCTCAATCCTTGGGCCAGAATACGAGCGGCTTTTCCCAGGGTTGCATCACCGGCGGCAACGCCCGTGCCGACCGCTCATCAAGAGCGCTCAGGCGACCGGTCGTCGCGTCGAGCAGGAGCACCGACGCGTACGGCCGCGTTCGTCCGCCGACGGACACGCCCTCGGGCCCAAAACTTACCCACTCGCTGTAAACCTGAACGTCGCGGCCGGTTTGTCCGGTCCAGACGCCGATTGCGGATGCGATATCGTAATCGCTCAAGAACACGGGCGCCTTGCGCGCCGTGAACAGCTCGGGCAGGACCACCAGCAGGGATTTGCTCCGGGGCCATGAGTCGAGAACCGCGACCACGCGCTCCCGGATCTCCAGTTGGCGCCGATATGATTCCCGCCAAATTCCGGAGAAAGCCAAATGGATCACAAGGCACGCGGACACCGTCGCGGCCAGAAACGCCGTGCGCCGCGGCAAAGAGGAGCCTTGCACCCACCCGCACACCGCGGCGCAAAGCCCCGCCGCAGGAAGCTGGTTTAAGCGATTCATATGGTCGTAGGCGCTGGGCGCGTAGTCGCTGAAGCAGAACGGCAAGTACCCAAGGACGTAGACGGCGCATCCCCACCACATGAGGCGTCTGCCGGAATCCTCAGCCCCGACCTCGGTAAGATCGCTCGCTGACTCGCGCGCGAGCCAGGGCAACGCGATCGCGACGACGGACAAAACAGGATGCCAGATCGCCGCCTGCCAGGCGCAACGGCCCAAATAAGCGAACCAGCGCGGATCGAGCACGGCGCGCACGGCCATGTAGTAAACGAACGCGGTATGATGAACGGAGAAGCCGACGGCCTTATTATACGGGACGAAATGAGGGAGCACGACGAATTTGCAGGCGGCGAAGGCGAGAAGCGCCGTCCCGCCGGCGAGCATCCCGCGCTTCAAGCGGCCGAACGCTTCCTTGGCCCCCGGAGACAGCAGCCACACGGGCAGCAAAAAGAAGCATTGCTCGTAGCTCGCCAGCGCGCTCAGGTAGAGGAGCACGGCGGCGGCCAGCGCCGAGCCGCGTCCGGTTCGCAGATAGCGAGAGAACGCCAAGCACGAGAACAGGAAGCATAGCGCGGAAACTCCGAGCTGCAACGACGTCGCCGGCCAATAGAGCGTCGCGTCCTTATTCGGGAAAGCCAGAAAAAGGAGCGAGGCTAAGAGCGCGGGAACGCGCGTTCCGCCCAGCCCGCGCAAGAGCCGGTAGTAAACCAAAGCCAGCACCGCGTTCAGCGCGGCCATCGCGCATTGCCAAATCGCCGGCTTTACGCCGAACAGCCAGTACGGCAACGTCCAGGTCAGGACGGAAAGGGGACGATAAAGATGGGAGCTTCCGCGGAGCTGGCCCAAGATCGTTTCCAACAGGCCGCCGTCAAAAGAGGACATGACTGACAACAAAGCCCAGTCGTCATGGTAGAAGCCGAGGCGCGCAATCCCTAAGCCTCCGTAGCACAGGAACGTCGCCAGTCCAATAAGGATCGCCGGCCTCGCATATGACTCGCGAGCCGATATTCGGTTCACGGGGCACAATCTACCAAAATTACCTGATCGTCGAGAGAATTGATATATTTCATCCCAGCATGGCCCGCCAGGACCGCCCGCGACCCAACGATGGCCTGCTTCCATGGGCCGCCGCGCTGCTTGGCGCCGCGCCGTTTCTGCTCACCGCGCCATTTTGCGGTCTCTACCTGGACGACTACTCCTTTCTCCGTATGCTCGAAGGCGTGTCGCCGAACGGGCTCTGGAGCGCCTTCATCCGCTACGTCCCCGGCCGGAACCTTCACATTCCGTTTTTTTACGGCCTGCTCCGCCTGACCGGCGGCTCCGTCGCCGCGATGCACCTAGTCGGGCTTTCGTTCGACGCGCTGAACGCCGTCCTGTTTTTTCTCCTGGCGAGGCGGCTGACCGGGCTGCGCTCCGTCGCGCTAGCCGCCGCGGCGGTCTTCGCCGTGGCTCCAAATCATGGCGAGACTCATTTCTGGATTAACAACATTCCGCAATGCCAGGTACCCGTCGCGCTGATCCTGACCTCCCTGCTGCTCGCCGAGAAACGGCGTCTGTTTCCCGCCTGCCTCGTCTACGCCGCGGCCCTCTTCACGTATGACCAGGTCTTTTTCCTTTGGCCGGCCGTGCTGGCCGTATCCTGGATCCGAGAGTCGTCACCCGGACGCGCACGCTATGCCGGCGCGGCCGTCGGGTTGGTGGCGCTGAACGGAGCGCATATCGCGCTTCGATATCTCTCGCCCTATTCGGACGGCGGACGCCCCCTGATCCGATGGTTCGATTTTTTCCACCGCTGCCTCGACGCCGCCTCGGCCGTGCGCACAGGCATTCTCCCCTGGCCGACGAGTTCTCACGCACCCTGGGCGTGGAGCGTGCCCGTCGTCGCCCTCTCTATGGCGGGCGCGGCCTGGCTGCATCGCACGGTCCGCGCGCGCGCCCGGCTCGAGGAGGAGACCCTCGCCGGGTGGACTCGAGAATCAGGCTGGCTTACGGTCGCGGCGGGAGGCGCGGCATGGACCGTTCTATCTTACCTCCCGAATTTATTCTGGTATCTCAGCCCCCGGCACAATCTGATTCCTTCGCTCGGCTGGTCTATGACGGTAGTCGCGCTCGGCGCCTACGCCGTTTCGCGCAGCCGGCGGGCGGCCGCGGCGCTGCCCTGGGTCGCGGGGATTTTTTTCGCCGCGGCGGCGGTGTCCGACGTTCACGAAGGCACGCAGTGGGTCGATTCGAGGCGTCTGCACGATAAGTTCGATGCGGCCGTCCTGCGTCTCGCGCCGCCCGTCGATTCCGTGTTCGTCGTCGGAGCGCCGCGCACCCTGCGCCGTGCCCCCGCGTTCAATCTACCGCACGACGTCGCCATGTCCGCCGGCCGCGCCCTGGGCCGAAATCTCAATGATCGTGGAGATTACCAGGCGACGCCGACCCTCCGCGGAATCGTCTTCGCCAACGACCTGACCTTGCTTCCGGCGGCTTCGTTCCGCTGGATGCCCGCCGCCGAAGCCAACCTCTTATCCTACGAGGCCACGAAGCAGTCGTTCACGTGCGCGGCGAGCTTCCGAGTGAGAATGCCCAACGGCGCCTATCGAGTCCTTCCGCTACGCTCGAATCCGGATTGCGCCGCGATAATCGAGACGGAGGCCGACGCCGCCTTGCTCGTCTCCGCGCCCGGAGCCCGGGCGGAGGGACGTCCGATCGCCGGCCCTTTCGCCGGGCTGTCGCTTCTTCGCGCGGAGGCCACCGTCCGGGGAACCGCCACCGTCATCGAACTCGAATGGCGGGTGGAAATTCCGCCCACGAAGGTTCTCGCATTCATTCCGAGGCTTAAAGACGCCTCGAACAGGCTGATTCTCGACACCGTTTTCCCGGCCCGGAACACCTCGCGCCCCTATCCGGTCATCTGGCCGCTCGTCGACGACCTCGCGGCCGGCCTGCCTCTGCGCGCCGGCGGGACCTTGCGTCAAACATTCAACATCAATCGCGAGGCGCAGCCCCTCGCCCCTGGAGGCCGGATGGAACTCGACGTGTTCGAAATCGCCCCCGCCGGCAACGCCCTACTCCATGGCACAATCGACGTCCCGCTTGCCATCAAACGCTGATTCCTTCCCCGTCGGGGGAATTGTTATAATCGGCTCTTAGAATGGTCCTTCATAACCGCGAGCGCGCAGCGGATAAGCCGGCGACGGTGAACGCCACGGGGCTACCGCCCTGGCTTCGGCACGGGTTGAGGACGCTCGGGCACCTGGCCTTTGACGCCGCCGCCATCACCTCGGCCTACCGCGTCGCCTTCTGGGCCCGTTTTGAGTGGTCGTGGCTGGTCTCCCTCATCCCGCTTTCCGGAGACGCGGTGGCCTGGAGCAAGTACCAAGCCCTGCTTTACGCCGCCGTGCCGATCTGGCTGCTGTTGCTCCGCTCGAACCGCGTCTATACCGCGTCCTTCATGAGCTCCTCCGACCGGTTTCTCCAGATCGCCAAATCCGCCGCCCTCGGAACCCTCACCACCTTGGTCGCCGCGTTCCTCTACGAACGCCTCGCCTACTCGCGCGTCATGCTCGGGATCGTCTTTCCCATCGGCGTCGTATGCCTCTGCGCTTCGCAGACGTTGGCGCTGTGGCTCGACAACTGGCTCGCGAGCCTCGAGTCGGCGCGCCCCGTTCTTCTCGTCGGCGGCGGGTCCGTCGCGGCCGTGCTCAAGGAACGGATTCTGGCGCGGCACCCCGGGGCCGAGGTCCGCGAGATCCCGGCGCTGGCCGGCCACGCCGAATTCCTTCGCTTGCTCGACGAAAAAAACTGGTACGAGGTCATCGTCCTTCGCACCCGTGAGGCCCACGAACACATCCTCGCCGCCGCCGAAGCGTGCGACGCGCGCGACATTCGTTTCGCCATGGTTCCGGACCTCCTCGAGATCCGCATGGGCGAGGTCCAGATGGATCATCATCTCGGCCTTCCCGCCTATCGCATCAAGCACACCTCCCTGACCCGGGCCAACTTCTTCGCCAAACGAATCTTCGACGTTATTTTCTCCTTCGCGCTGCTCGCCGTCACGGCGCCGATGTGGCTCGTCATCTGCGTCCTCATCAAGCTCGATTCGAATGGCCCGATCCTATTCAAGCAGGAGCGCTACGGCTTCCGCCGCAAGGTGTTCTACGCCTTCAAGTTCCGCACCATGATCGTCGACGCGGAAAAAAAGATCGATTTGGTCAAAGAGCTCAACGATCAGAAAGGCGCGTTCTTCAAGTCGAAGAATGATCCGCGCGTGACCCGCATCGGCAAGTGGCTGCGCCGGTTCTCCCTCGACGAGTTCCCGCAGTTCCTCAACGTTTTCCTGGGCGACATGAGCGTCGTCGGCCCGCGCCCGCTCGCGCTGACCACCGGCGAGGTGGAGGCCCTGGAGCGCGACTTCGGCGAGACCGCCAAGAAGCGCATGAACATTCTTCCGGGCATCACCGGCCTGTGGCAGGTATCCGGCCGCTCCGACGTGTCGAGCGAGCAGCGTTTCTCGCTCGATCTGTATTACATCGAACACTGGTCTTTGGGCCTCGACCTCGAGATCATCATTAAAACGCCGGCCGTGATGGCGTTCGGCAAGGGGGCCTATTGACCGCGACCGCTGTGGACATCCCGCTTCTCACCTTGAAGGGCCAGCAGGCCGAGATCGGCGCCGAAGTGAAGGCCGCCGTCGCGCGCGTGCTCGACTCGGGCGTCTTCATCCTGGGTCCCGAAAATAAGGCGTTCGACGTCGAGTTCGCCTCCGCCGTCGGCGCCAAGTACTCCCTCGGCGTAGACTCCGGCACATCGGCGCTCGAGCTTGCCCTCGAAGCCGCGGGCGTCGGCCCCGGCGACGAAGTCGTCGTCCCCTCGTTCACATTTATTGCTACTGCGACGGCCGTTTCTGTTCTCGGCGCCAAGCCGGTTTTCGCGGAAATTGATCCATCGACATTGACGTTGGATTCGAAGTCGGTAGAAGGCGCTCTCTCGAAGAGAACTAAAGCCATTATCGCCGTTCATATCTTCGGCCAGCCGTGCGACATGGATCCGCTGCTGTCGCTGGCGAAATCGCGAGGGATTCCCGTCATCGAGGATTGCGCCCAGTCGCATCTGGCGACCTACAAAGGCCGCCCGACCGGCTCGATGGGCGCGTTGTCCGCGTTCAGCTTCTATCCGTCGAAAAATCTCGGAGCCGCCGGCGACGCCGGCGCCGTCACGACCAACGACGAAGCCCTGCGCGACACGGTCAACATCCTGCGCAACTGCGGCCGCTCCGCCGCCGCCGGTTACGATCACGTCCGGGTCGGCCATAACTGCCGCCTCGACGAGATTCAGGCCGCGATCCTGCGCGTGAAGCTTCTGCGCCTCGAGGCGTGGACGGCCGCGCGGCGCCGCATCGCCGCGCTGTACGACGAGGGCCTCAAGGGACTTCCGCTCAAGCTCCCCCCGCTCGGCTCCGCGGACAGCAAGCCCGTGTTCCATCTGTACACGATCCGCTCCGACCGCCGCGACGCACTGGCGCAGGACCTGCGCCGCCACGGCATCGGCACGGGCGTCTACTACCCGACGCCCGTCCACCTTCAGCCGGCCTACGCCGGTCTCGGCGTGAAGGCCGGAAGCCTCCCTGAGACGGAGGCGGCCTCGCGCGAGGCGCTCTCGTTGCCGATGTTCGCGGAGCTCTCGGCCGCCGACGCGGGCCGGGTGGTCGACACGGTGCGCCGCTTCTTCAAATAACTTGGCGCGCATCCTTTACGTCAGCACGTCGACGACGGTCGGCGGCGCGGAGAAGACGCTCTACACCCTCGCGACGCTGACCGACCCCAAGCGCCACCAGGTCGTCGGCGTGGTCAGCGTCAAACCCGTGGGAGCCTACGGCGAGAAGCTCAAGCGCCAGGGCGTGCACGTCGAGTCCCTCGGCCTCACCGCGTCGCCCCGCCCCGCCGACGCGACGCGCTTGGCTCAGGTCATCGAGCGCGTGCGCCCCGACATCGTGCACGCCGTCATGTACCAGGCCATCCAGCTCTGCCGCCTGGCCAAGCCGAAGGTCCCCTTCCCGTTTAAGCTCGTGAGCTCCCCGCGCGTGCATTACCGCACCCGCTCCCTCTGGACCTTGCTCGTGGACCGGGCGCTCAAGAATCGGGACGACCTCCTGATCGCCGAGTGCGACGCCAGCCGGGACTTCCTCGTCAAACGCCTCGGCTACGCCCCCGCGAAGGTCCTCACGATCCGCAACGGCGTGGATCTCGCGGGCTGGCCCGTGTCCAAGGTGGACCGCCAAAAGCGACGAATGGAGCTGAGGCTCGGATCGGACGATCTCCTGATCGGCGCGGTCGGACGGCTCGACAAGCAGAAGGGCTTCGCCGTCCTCATCGAAGCCATGGCGCGTCTGAAGAAGACCGAGCTGCGCTGCGTCATCCTGGGCGAAGGCCCGGAACGCTCCCGGCTCGAGGCCCTCATCCGGCGCCACGAGCTCGAGAAGCACGTCTGGCTGTACGGCGAGCGGACCGACATCGTCACCTGGCTCTCCGCCTTCGACATCGACTGCCTCCCATCCCTCTGGGAAGGCCTGCCGAACACCTTGCTCGAGGCCATGGCCCTCGGCCTGCCCGTCGTCGCGTCCGCCGTGGACGGCGTGCCCGAGGTCATCTTGAACGGCAAGACCGGCGTCCTCGTCCCGCCCGACGCGCCCGCCGCGCTCGCGAAGGCGCTCAAGGACCTGGCCGCCGATCCCGCCCGCCGCGCCGCCCTGGGCGCCGCCGCCCACGCCGCCGTCATGGAGAAGTTCACCTTGACCCGGATGATGGACGAGTACCAGAACGCCTATACCGCCGTCGTCGCCCGCTGATTTAGTATTTTAAGGGCACCATGATCACCCCCCTCCTCCTCGTCGCGCTCCTGTCGTCCCCCGTCCGAGCGGAGCACCCGCTCGACCCTCTCACCGCGACGGAAATCGAGTCCGCGATCAAGATCGTCCGGACCGCGAAGACCCTGCCGGAGGGAACTTTCTTCCCGCAGGTCGCCCTAAGCGAGCCGCCCAAGGACGTCGTGCGGTCCTGGAAGCCCGGCATCGCCGTGCCCCGCCGCGCCGGCCTCGTCGTGTACGACCGCGGCACGAACGTGATGAGCGAGGCGATCGTGGACATCGGCGCGGAAAAGCTGGTCTCCTGGACCCCCCGACCCGGCGCCCAGCCCAACGCCATGCTCGAGGAGTTCGACAAGTTTCCCGCCGTCGTGAAAGCCGACGAAGGCTGGCGCGCGGCCATGAAGAAGCGTGGGCTCGATCCGGACAAGCTGTGGGTGGACCTGTGGGCCGCCGGGCCGATGTCTCCTTCCGAGAAGAAGACGGGCCACCGCCTTTTGCGCGCGCTGGCCTACGTCGTTGAAGGGAACAAGAACCCCTACGCTCACCCCGTCGAAGGCGTGGTCGCTCTGCTCGACGCCAACACGCGCAAGATCATCGATCTGGTCGACTCCGGGATCGTGCCCGTTTCGAAAGCCCCGGGCGATTTCGATGAGGCCTCCAACCCTCCCGCCCGCCCCGGCCTCAAGCCGCTCGTCATCTCTCAGCCTCAGGGGCCGAGCTACACCATCAACGGTCACGAGATCCGCTGGCAGAACTGGGTCTTCCGCTTCACCTTGCACCCGCGCGAGGGACCGGTTCTCTATCAGGTCGCCTACCAGGACGGAGCTAAGCTGCGGCCGGTGCTCTACCGCGCCTCGCTGTCGGAGATGCTGGTCCCCTACGGCGATCCCGACGGCAACTGGTCGTTCCGCAACGCGTTCGACGAGGGCGAGTACGGCATCGGCCGCATGGCCGGGCCGATCGAACCGCTCAAGGACGCCCCCGCCAACGCCTCGTTCCTCGACGCGGACTTCGCCGACGACCTGGGCAAGCCCTACAAGGTCGAAAAAGCGGTGGCGATCTATGAACGCGACGGCGGCCTACTCTGGAAGCACCTCGACACCTTCGTCGCCAACCAGAATCAGTCTCACCGCGCGCGCGAGCTCGTGCTGACCTTCATCGCCACGATCAGCAACTACGACTATCAGCTCTCGTGGGTGTTCCGCCAAGACGGTACGATCTCCGTCGAGGCCGGATTGACGGGCATCATGCTGGCCAAGGGCGTCAAGGCGCAGACGAGCCCCGAGCTTCACGCCGAACCGATGGGCCACCACGCCCACCTCGTCGCTCCCGGCGTCGTCGCCCCGCACCATCAGCATTTCTTCAACTTTCGCCTCGACTTCGACGTGGACGGCCCCGACAACCGGGTCGTCGAGCAGAACGTGCGCTCGGCGCCCGCCGGCAAGGACAATCCCCTATCGAACTCGATCCTGATGGAAGAAACCGTCCTCAAGAGCGAGCTCAAAGCCCAGCGCGACATGAATCTCGCCTCCGCCCGTAAATGGAAGGTCCTGAGCGCCTCGGCCACGAACGCCCTCGGCGATCCGACCGGCTACGCCCTCATTGCCGGCGAAAACAGCGTCCCGTACCTGCTCGACGACTCCCCCGTGCGCCGCAAGGGCCGGTTCATCGACCACCATCTCTGGGTGACGCGCTACGCCGAAGGCGAATTATACGCCGCCGGCCCTTTCCCCAACCAAGGCGAGGCCGGCCAGGGCCTCCCCGCATGGACCAAGGCCGACCGCGACCTCGACGGCCAGGACGTCGTGGTCTGGTACACCTTCGGGGTCACCCACATCCCCCGCCCCGAAGATTGGCCGGTCATGCCGACGCACTCGACCGGCTTCAAGATCATGCCGGTCGGCTTCTTCGCCCGCAACCCCGCCCTCGACGTGCGCTAGGCTCTCCCTCATGTAGGCGTGGGGG
>CALRXP010000030.1:0-16614 GCA_943372155.1 Candidatus Endomicrobiellum trichonymphae
GGCCGCCGTTTGGGCGGCCCTGCCGTCCGCGATCCGGGCTCAAGACGACGACCGCGAAGGCGGCGAGCGCATCGAGAAGGTCGAGCGTTACGAGCGCGTCGAGAGGCCCGAAGGGGCCGAACAGGGGGACGAGCTTCGCGGACGCGGGCGTGAAGGCCACGAGGGGATGGGCCGCCGGGAAAGCATGGGACGCCGTGAGGGCCGCGAGGGCCGAGGCCCCGGACCCGGCTCGGATCCGGCGATGAACGAAAAATTCGAGAAGGTCCGCGACCTCGAGAAGAAGGTCCGCGAGCTGTCCCACGGCCTGCGTCAGGGTTCGGACGCGGAAAAGGCGACGGCGAAAACCGAGGCGCGCAAGCTGTTGGGCGAATTGTTCGACGCGAAGCTCGCGCTCGAATCGGCGATGCTCGAGAAGATGGAGAAGCATGCCTCCGAGCTGCGGGCGAAGATCGCTAAGAAAAAATCGTCGCGCGAAAAGGCGATCGACAGCCGGCTCTCCCGCATGACCGGCGAAGGCGACGACTGGGACTAGGTGCAATAAGGATTTCCTTAATCGCACCTGTGTCGGGTCGCTTGCGACCCGACCTAAACGTTAATTAACGCCCGCTTCCATTTACGATCGCGAACGGCAAATCGTCATCTTTCGCTCCCGCGCGGCGGGCGGCCCCGATGATCTCGGGAAGCTGAGCGCGGGTGAAGAACAGGTTTCCCTTCGGGGTCCTGACCGTGGCGAAATCGACCTGGGCGTCGGCGGCGAAGGCGCGCAGGAACTGCTGAATCGACATCGGCTGCAGGCCGACGCCTTGCGGGGCCTGGAAGGTTCCGGAAAAGCCGATGAACAGAAGGACTTCCTTGTTGCCGGCCTTCCCTTTGACGTGCTCGTAGCTTTGGCGGAAGCTGGTCATCATCACGTTTTCCGCCCCTTTGCGCTGAACCGCGTCGTTGTAATCGGCCAGCGAGGCCTGCGTCAGCGGGGCGAGGAGCTGGGGAAAGCTCGCGAGCTCGGCGCCGAGCGCTTCGGCGGTCGGGGCCTGCGGAGGAGCCTTGCGGCAAGCGCAGAGCGCGGCGAGCAGGACGAGGGCGGTCAGCTTCATTCGGTGAGAGGACGGCCGGACGATTGGACGCTCGATGAGCCGCGTTCGCGCAGAGTGCGGCGCGGCGCCGCAGGCGGCGGCGCGACGACGGCGGCGGTGCTCTTCACGGGCTGGATACCGTAGACGATTGTCGTTGAAACGGCGGGCTCGGGAGGCTCCACGTAGACGGCCGCGGTGACCACGGCGTCGCTGCAGCGGATGCTCTCGGCCAGACCGGTCGCGTCCTGGAAGGAAACGCGGTTGGGCGCGGGCATCGAGGCGGGGGTGCTCCACTCGTAGGCGGTGCGGCCCGCGAGATGCGGCAGGGACTTCCCTTCAACGTAGGGGAAGGTCTCCTCGGGCTCGCCCATGATCTTGAACACCTGCTCGCGCGTCATACCGATGCGCAGCTTCAGGCAGTGACGGTAATTCAGCGCGGGCTGACGAGAGCAGCCGGCGGCGAAGACCAGAACGACGAGCGAAAGGGCGCGCATCAGGCGACGATTCCCTGCTCGCGCAGATAATGGCGGATCTTCGAGCGCGCGCGCGCCGTCTTCACGTAGTTGAGCCAGTCCTTTTTAGGCATCGACGCTTTCTTCGTGATGATCTTGCAGATATCGCCGGACTTGAGCGGCAGGTCCAGCTTGACCATCTTATTGTTGACCTGGGCGCCGACGCAAGCCATGCCGACCTGGGTGTGCACGGCGAAGGCGAAGTCGAGCGGCGTGGCTCCGGCGGGCAGGACCTTCACTTCGCCGGCGGGAGTGAAGACGAAGACCTGGTCGAACTCGAGGTCGGTCTTGAGGGAGTCGAGGAACTCGCGCGGCGAGTTCAGGTCCTGCAGCCACTCCATCCATTGCCGCAGCCAGTTGAGCTTCTCCTCCATGTGCGCGTCGCGCGCGGATTCGCCGGTCTTGTAGCGCCAATGCGCGGCGATGCCGTATTCGGAGGAACGGTGCATCTCCTCGGTGCGGATCTGGATCTCGACGAGCTCGCCGGTGGGGCTGACGATCGTCGTGTGCAGGGAGCGGTAGAGATTCAGCTTGGGAGTCGAGATGTAGTCGGTGAAGGAGCCGGCCACCGGCTTGAAGTGGGTGTGGATGATGCCGAGCAGGGCGTAGCAATTGGCGACCGTGTCGGTGATCAGGCGGACGCCGAGGGCGTCCTGAATGTCCTCGAAGGGCTTCTGCTGGCGCTCCATCTTGCCGTAGATGGACCAGAGCGTCTTGCTGCGGGCCAGGATGCGGCAGGGAATGTTGGTGCCCGACGTGACCTTCTCGATGGCCGCGCGCGTCTCGACGAGATTCTTCTCGCTGCCGGCGAGCATCGCCTGGACCTTTTTGGACAGCTCGGCGTGCTCCTCGGGGTGCAGGTACATGAACGCCAGGTCCTCGAGCTCACCCTTGAGCTTGAACATGCCCAAGCGATGCGCGAGCGGGGCGTAGAGCGCCATCGTCTCGGCGGCGATGCGCTCCTGCTTCTCGCGCTTGAGGTAGTTGAGCGTTTTCATGTTGTGCAGGCGGTCGGCCAGCTTCACCACGATGACGCGGATGTCCTGAGCGGTGGCGAGCAGCATCTTCCGCCAGTTCTCCGCCTGCGCCTCGTCGCGCGATTCGAACTTCAGGGCGTCGAGCTTGGTCACGCCCATGACGAGCATGGCGATCTCCTCGCCGAACTCCGCACGCAGCTGCATCTCGGTGGTCGCGGTGTCCTCGATCGTGTCGTGCAAGAGGCCGGCGCAGACGGAGGGCAGGTCCATGCGCCACTCGATGAGGGACTCGGCGACGGCGACGCAGTGCGTGAGGTAGTGTTCGCCCGAGGCGCGTGCCTGGTCCTTGTGCACCTTCTCCGCGAAATCCCAGGCGAGCTCGAGGGCGATAGGATCCACGTGAGGAGAGTACTGCGTGAATTTGGCGAGCAGGGCTTCTTTTTCGATCACGTGGCCTCGGTGGAATCGCGCGCGACGCTCTGGAGCTCGAACAACCGGCGATACAGGCCTTTCGCCGCCATGAGCTCGGCATGGGTCCCCGATTCGGCGAGGCTGCCGCCGTTGAGGACGTAGATGTGATGGGCCGGGGCCACGGACGCGAGGTCGTGGGCGATCGTGACCACGGTGCGGCCCGCGAGCGCCGTGTCGAGGACGGACAGGATCTCGGCCCGGGCCGGGCCGTCGAGATGCGCCGTGGCCTCGTCGAGCACGACGATCTCGGGGTCCTTGAGGAGCATGCGGGCGATCGCGAGCTTCTGGCGCTGACCGGAGGAAAGCGAGTAACCCCAGTCGCCGAGCATGGTCTGGTAGCCCTCGGGCAAGGCGGCGACGAACTCCTCCGCGCCGACGGCGCGCACCGCGCGCTCGACCTCGGACAAGGTCACGACCTTCCGTCCGAGCGCGAGGTTCTGGAAGACGGTGTCGTTGAAGAGCGCGGCGTCAGAGGAGACTAGGCCCACGCGGGCGCGGATCGATGACGCGTCGAGCTCGCGCGCGTCGACGCCGTCGAAGGCGACACGGCCCTCGGAGGCGTCATGCAGGCGCAGGAGAAGCTTCGACACGGTCGTCTTGCCGCAGCCGCTGGGACCGACGATCGCAGTACGGGAACCCTTCGGGATCTCGAGATCGAGGCCGCGCAATGCCCAGACGCGGGCGCCGGGATACCGGAAGCCCGCCCCTTCGAGGCGGACGCTGGTCTGCAGACGTTGAAAGGCCGGAAGCTTCTTGCGCGGCACGGCGGTCCGCTCATCGAGCAGCTGGAACAGGCGCTCGGCGGACGCCCAGGCGCGCTGACCCTCGGCGTTGACGCGCGCGAGGTTCTTGATCGGAGCGTAGGCGGCGAGCATGGCCCCCATGAAGGCGAAGAAGGCGCCGGGCGTCATGCGTCCCCGGATCACTTCGCGGCCTCCGAACCAGATGACGGCGGCGACCATGACCGAGGCGCCGAGCTCGAGCAACGGGTTCATGAGGGCGGTGGCGCGCAGGTAGCGCATCATCGGCTGGAAGAAGGACTCGTTCTCCTCCTGGAACTTCTCGGTGGCGCCCTCTTCGTAGTTGAAGGCTTTCACCGTCATCATTCCCTGCACGCTTTCCTGGAAGCGGTGGTGTAGGCGGTCGACGGCGATCTGCGATTGGCGGCTGGACTCGCGCATCTTGCGCGAGAGCACGTAGAGAGCGGCGAGCGAGAGCGGGGAGCCGAGCACGGTCAGCGCGGCGAACCGCCAGTCGAGCTTGAACAGCGACGCGACGAGGAAAAGCACCGTGAGGCTGTCGCGGATGAGGTAGACGGGCAAGGTCGTGAGCGCGCTCTGGGCGAGCGTCAGGTCCCCGGTCACGCGCGAGAGCACGTCGGCGCCGCGCAGGCCGGAGTAGAACTCGAGCGGCAGGAGGTGCAGGTGCCGGAACAGGTCCTCGCGGATCTGCTGGCTCACGCGCTGGCCGATCCAGCTCATCAGGTAGTTCTGGATGTAGGAGGCGACGGCTTTGAGCGCCACGAGCAGCGGTACGCCCGCGACGGCGAGCGCCAGCATGCGCAGGTCTTTGGCGATGAAGACCTCGTCGACGATCGGCTTGAGCAGAAGGATCGCCAGGCCGTTGAACGCCGAGACGGCGATCATCGCGACGCAGGCCCAGCCGAAGCGGCCGAGATAGGGTTTGACGTAATAGCGCAGGCGGCGGGACACGCTCATGCGGTGGCCTCCGCGGCGACGCCCGCGATGATGGCGGCGGCGGCGCGGCCGGCGGCGCCGGGCTCGCCGAGCTTGGATCGCACGCGGGCGAGCTCCGCGCGGGTTCGGGCGGCGAGGGCGGCGTCGTCGAGGAAGCGGGCGGCCTCGATCACGATCCGGCCTGCGGTTGCGTCGCGCTGGATCAGCTCGGGAACGACTTCGCGGCCCGCGAGCAGGTTGGCCATCGCGATGTGTTTGACCTTCACGATCGCGCGCGCGATCGCGTAGGTCGGCCAGGAAAGCTTGTAGACGACGACCATCGGCACGCCGAGCACGGCGTTCTCGAGCGTCGCCGTGCCGGAGGAGCAGATCGCCAGATCGAGGGTGCGGCGGACGGCGTAGTCGCTTTCGCGCACCAGCTCGACCCCGTCGGGGAGGCGGCCGTAGGCCGAATCCTGCTGATTGGGCGAGGCGAACACGTAGCCCTTCGCTCCGGGACGCTCCAGGCGCAGGACCTTGAAGGCGGCGTAGAACATGTGGAGATGGCGGCGCAGCTCGGAGGACCGGCTGCCGGGAAGAAGGCCGATGCGCGGCGCGGCGAGATCGGCGCGATGGCTCTTCGCCTCGGGGATCAGGTCGAGAAGCGGATGGCCGACGAACTCGACGGGCACGCCGGCGTCGCGGTAGAGTTCTTCCTCGAACGGGAAGATGACGAGCATCTTATCCACGAGCCGCTTGAGGACCTTGATGCGGCCCGGACGCGAAGCCCACACTTGAGGGCTCACGAAGTAGAAAGTGGGAATACCCGCGGCCTTCGCGTAGGGCAGGATGCGCCGGTTGAAGCCGTAGTAGTCCACGCAGATCATGGCCGCCGGGCGGCGCTCAGAGAGAAATGTCTTGAGCCTTTTGGCGAGCTTGAGTAGAAAGCCGATCTTGAGCGCGGGTTCCCAGAAGCCGGTCACGCCCTTCGACGCCAGGTCTTCGAGAAATTCGTCCGCGGCGGCCCGGCACAGGGTGCCGCCGACCGCGCTGACGCGCGCCTCCGGATCGAGGCGCTTGAGCGCCTTGATCAGGTTCGACGCGTGCAGATCCCCGGAGGGCTCTCCGCAAACGACAAGATACGTCCGGCTCATGGGTTCAGCTTCGAAGGATGTCTTTGCCGACGGATTTCGCGATCTTTCCTAAATCTTGGGCCCAGCTGGGGATGAGCGAGCGCGAACCGGCGTGGCCGGACAGCTCGTAGCGCTCGAGCTCTTCGGAGATTTGAAGAGCAAGCTTCAGCGCCTCGACGCCGCGCTCGCCGCTCGGCCAGGGCTTGCGGTTGTGGCGGATGCAGTCGAGGAAGTGCTGGTGCTCGTTGCGCAGAGGATCGGAAGAGGAGAGCTTCGGGCTCAGGTACTCGACGTCCTTGAGGCTCTTGATGGTCGGAGCCTTTTTGCGGTAGACCTTGAGCGCCGTATTGCCGTAGTCGAGCGAGATGTAGGAATCCTTCTGGAAGGCGCGGAGCTTGCGGCTCTTGGTGAGCGAGATGCGCGAGGCGGTGAGGTCGGCCACGCAGCCGGTCTTGAAGCGGACGCGGACGTTGGCGATGTCCTCGTGGTGGCCGGACAGCAGGCTCGCGCCGAGGGCCTCGATGCTCTCGACCTCGGAGCCGACCAAGGTCAGCAGGATGTCGAGGTCGTGGATCATGAGGTCCATGACCACGCCGATGTGGGCCATGCGGGGATCGTAGGGGCCGAGGCGCTCAACGGTGATGTAGCGCGGGTCGCGGATGTGCTTGACGGCCTCGAGCACGGCGGGATTGAAGCGTTCGATGTGGCCGACCTGCAAAATCAGCTGCTTTTCTTCAGACAACGCGAGAAGTTCCTTGGCCTCGTCGACCGAAGAGGCGAGCGGCTTCTCGATGAGGCAGTGGGCGCCGGCGCCGAGAACGGCCTTGCCCACTTCGTAGTGCAAGGGCGTCGGCACGGCGACGATCACGGCGTCCACGCGCGACAGGACGTCCTTGTAATCGCGGACCGCGACGGTGTTAGACTGCCAGGCGGCGAGTTGCGCCTTCCAGACGTTGGTGTCGCAGACGCCGACGAGCTCGACGTCGGGGAGCTTCGACAGCGCGCGGGCGTGATGCGTGCCCATCTTGCCGGCGCCGATGACGGCGACGCGGATCTTGGATGATTCGGTCATGAAAGGGGCCCCTCCGGGGCGAATCCGGCGACGGCGATTCCGGCGGCGTCGGCCTCGAGCGCGAAGCGCTCCCGGTCGAACACGAGCGTAGACCCAGCCTCGAGGGCGAGGGCCTTCACGCCGAGCTTCTTGAAGTGGACGAGAGAGTCGAGTCCGACGACGGGCAGATCGAAACGAAAGTCCTGGCGGGGCTTCGCCACCTTAACGACGACGAGGGCGGGTTCCTTGCCCTGCGAGCGGGCAAGCACGCTCGCGCGTTCCACGCAGGCGTCGGTGCCTTCCATGCCTTCGACGGCGACGATCGCCCGGTCCTGCGCGACGACGGTTTGGCCGATGTCGAAGCCCGCGACCGCCTTCGCCGCCTTCCAGCCGAGCGCGATGTCGGCGAGCTGCTCCTTGGTCAGGGCGAGCTTCGTCAGGGCGCCGTTGGGCGCGAGCAGGTGCTCGAGGTAATGCGCCGACGAGATGAATTCGAGGCCGTCCTTGGCGAACTCGTCGACGACGGCCTTGAGGATGGTGTCGGTGCGCTTGTCCTTAAGGGCGAGGAGAACCTTCGCCGCCCGCCAGTCCGGCATGACGCCGCCGAACAGCGAGACGTGCTGGACCTTGCCCGCCATCACGACCTGACGCACGCCTTTGTCCTTGAGCGCCTTGATCGGCGCGTCGATTTGGCCGAGCTTGAACCAGGTCAGCGGGCCGGACACGGCTTCGAGCGCCGGGTCGGTCACGCCGGGAATGCCCAAGGCCACGACGGGCACGCCCCGGCGCTTCGCCTCCTCGGCCACGAGGAGCGGGAAACGTCCGGAGCCCGCGACGAGGCCGAGAGGATCCATCAGGCGGCGCTTTCCTCGAGTTCCTTCGCGCCGACGGCGGGGCGAATGTACCCGCGCTTGCCGGCGGACTCGATGAAGTCGATCCACTCCTGCACGATGGGATCGACCTTGCTCGCCTTGAGCTTGGCGAGCGCGTCGACCTGGGTCATGCCGGAGAGAAACAGGATCTTGTAGGCGTCCTTGAGCGCGGTGCGCGACTCAGGAGCCACGCCCGCGCGCTTGAGTCCGAGCATGTTGATGCCGCGCATCACGGCGCGGTCGCCCTGGGTGTTGGCGAAGGGCAGGACGTCCTGCCCGTTGGCGGACATGCCGCCGAGCATCGCGAGGCGGCCGATGCGGGAGTGCTGGTGGATCGCGCACATGCCGCCGAGGACGGCGCCGTCGCCGACGGTGACGTGACCGGCGAGGAGCACCGCGTTCACGACGATGACGCCGTTTCCGACGTGGCAGTCATGCGCGACGTGCGAGGCGGCCATGAACAAGCAGTTGTTTCCGATCTTCGTGACGCCGCCGCCCTGCGCGGTGCCGCGGTTCATCGTCACGGTCTCGCGGACGACGTTCTTGTCGCCCATCTCGAGGCGCGTCTTCTCGCCGGCGTATTTGAGGTCCTGGGGCGCCGTGCCGACGTAGCAGCCGCTGTGGAGAATGTTGTCGGAGCCGAGCGTGGCGTACTCGACGACGGTGTGCGCTCCGACCTTGGTGCGCGCGCCGATAATTGTATCCGGTCCGATGATCGCGTAAGGCCCGATCTCGGCGGTGGGATCGATCTTGGCGGAAGGGTCGACGACGGCGGTGGGATGGATAGCCATGACCCTAGGCCGCCTTGTCGACCAGGGCGAAGGTCATGGTCGCTTCCGCCGCGAGCTTGCCGTCGACGTAAGCCTCGCCTTTGAATTTGCCGGCGCGGCCGAGGCGCAGGATTTCGATGTGATGCTTGATCACGCAGCCGGGCAGGACGGGCGCGCGGAACTTGGCTTCGTCGATGCCCATGAAGAAGGCGATCTTATTCTCGAAGCCGCCCTTGGAGAGCAACATCGCGCAGGCGGTCTGCGCCATGGACTCGATGATGAGCACGCCGGGCATGACGGGCTGACCGGGGAAGTGGCCTTCGAAGAAATGCTCGTTGGCCGTGACCATCTTCGTGCCGATGCAGTACTTATCTTCCTGGATCACCTCGATCTTATCGACGAGGAGGAAGGGGTAGCGGTGAGGAATGGCCTTCTTCACGCCCATGATGTCGAGCGTGCGCACGGGCGCGGCGGCGAAGGGATTGGCGGCGGGAGTCGTTTCGGTGCTCATCTTACTTGGCCTCCAGGGCGGGAGCTTTGGGTTTGCGCAGTTTCTTGGCGGCAGCGTCGAGGAGCTTGGCGAACTCGACGTTGTGGGCGTGACCGAGGCGCTCGGCCTCGATCTTCATCTTGAACAGCGGGCGGCCGATGAGGGTGAGGTCGCCGATGAGGTCGAGCATCTTGTGGCGCACGAACTCGTCCGGGAAGCGCAGGCCTTCCTCGTTCGTGTGGAAGCGGTCCTTGCCGATGACGATCGCGTTCTCGAGGGAGCCGCCCTGGGCGAGGCCCTGGGACTTAAGATACGCGACCTCGTGCTCGAAGCAGAACGTGCGTGCGCGGGCGACCTCGGCGAGGTAGGTTTCGCGCTCGACGGTCATGGAGAGCGTCATCTTGGGCATGAGCGGGTGCTCGTGCACGAGCGTGGCCACGATCTCGAACTTGTCGGAGGGCGTCGCGCGGTACTTCGCGCCATCCTTGGCGGTGTAGGTCACCTCGTGCGGAAGGTGGAGCCAGCGCTTGGGGGCGTCGAGCGTCTTGAGGCCCGCGCGGATGAGCGCCTCGATGAAGGGGAGCGCGGAGCCGTCCATGATGGGCGGCTCGTTGGCCGTGACCAGCACGTCGATGTTGTCGATGCCGAGGCCCGTGCAGGCCGACAGCACGTGCTCAACGGTGTGAACCTTGGCGTCGCCGAGGCCGAGGTTGGTGCCGCGCACGGTGGTCAGGACGAAGTCCAGGCGGGCGGGGATCATCGGCGTGCCCGCGAGGTCGGAGCGGAAGAAGCGGATGCCGGTGTTGGCCGGGGCGGGGCGGAAGGTGAGCTTGGACTTGTTGCCCGTGTGAAGGCCGACGCCCTCGAGTTCGATTTCCTTCCCGATCGTGACCTGCAACGGATTGTCGTTATTCATCATATCGTTGACCTCATTGGCCCTTAGGCGAGAGCTTCTTCTCGATGTCCTTGACCTTCTCGAACAGCTCGGGCAGGCGGTTGAAGAGTGCCTGAAGCTTGAACGCCTCGCGGTGCGGGCGGGCGGGCGAGCCGAACTGGACCGACTTCGCGGGAATATCGCTCATGACCCCGGTCTGGGCGGTGATGATCGTGCCGTCGCCGATGTGCAGATGGCCGGCCACGCCGGATTGACCCGCCAGGATGACGTTGTTGCCGATCGTCGTCGAGCCGGCGATGCCGGTCTGAGAGACGACGACGCAGTCCCGTCCGATCTTGACGTTGTGGCCGAGCTGGACGAGGTTGTCGATGTGGGTGCCGGACCTGACGATCGTCGAGCCCACGGCGCCGCGGTCGATCGTGACGTTCGCTCCGATCTCGCAGCCCGCCTCGATCACCACGTTGCCGATCTGGGGGATCTTGGTGTGCTTGCCGGTTTTCTTGTCGGTCAAGAAGCCGAAGCCGTCGGAGCCGATGACGGCGCCGGGGTGGATGATCACGCCGTCGCCGATCACGCACTCGTCGCGAATGACGACCTGGGGGTAGATCAGGCAATTGCGGCCCACCTTCGCGTTCACGCCGATATAGGCTTGGGGCATGACGATGGTGTTCTCGCCGACGGCGGCGCCGCGCTCGATGACGGCGAAGTCGCCGACGGTGACGTTGGGGCCGAGAGCGGCCTGGCCGTGGATCGAGGCTTTGGCGCTGTGCGTCGGCAGGACCTTGGTCTTGGACGCGTCGAAGATCATGCGCACGAGGAAGGCGAAGGCGGCTCGGGGCTCCTCGACGATCACCTTGCCCTTGGCGGCGACGGCGGCGTCGCGGAACTCATTCGTCGTAAACAGCAGGCCCGCGGGCGCGGTCGCCGCGAGGCTCGTGTACTTGCGGTTCTCGAGGAACACCGCGTCGGACGGGCCGGCGTCGGCGAGGTCCGCCACGCTGGTGATCGGGTGGTCGAGGACGCCCAGCGCCTCGCCGCCGACGAGGCCGGCGATCTGGGAAATAGAAAGAGGTTTGGGAAGAGTTTTCATTGGGCCGTAACGACTCCTCGCAGCTGCTTCAGGACCTTGTCGGTCAAATCGACGGCGGGGTGGCCGTAGAGCGTGGCGGATTTGTCGACGACGACGCTGACGCCTTCGCGCTTGGCGACCTCGGAGATCGCGCGATAAAGCCGCGCGAGGACCTGGTCGGTCTTGCGTCCCTCGGCATCGAGCAAGGTGCGCTCGGCGCCAAGGCGCTCGCGGTCCAGCTCGTTTTGCAGGCGGTCGATTTCGCCTTGCTTGGCGACGATGCGGCCGTCGAGCTCGATGAGGCGCTGGGCGAGCGTGGGGCCCGAGGCGACGGGAGTCGAAACGACGACCGGCTCGACGGGGGCCGGAACAGTCGACACGAGGGTCGTGGTCGAGGGCTGAGACGCCGCGGCGCTAGCCGCGGCCGCGGCAGGCGCGGGAACCGGGACGGGAGCCGGCTCGGGTGCAGGCGGCGGCTGCGGAATGCCGCGATCCTTCGTGGGGTTGAGGGGCGAGGCGCCGGGACGCTCGAGGTTGAGCGGGCCGTCGGTGAGGCCGGGCAGGTTGATCGTCAGGGGCGCGGGCTCCGCCGGCGCGGCGGGAGTCGGAACGGCCGCGGGCGCGACGGGCGGCAACGGAATGGCGCCGCGCGACGGGCTGGGGGGCAATGCGGTCACAGGCGTGGTGTCCACGGCGACGGCGACGGGCGTGGGCGCGGGCTTCGGCGCCTCAACCGGCTTCCGGCCCTCGACCGGCTTGGGGGCGGGCGCTTTCACGGGAGGCTGAGGGGCAACGGGAACGGACACGGTCGGCGTGGACTTGGCGAGCTCCTCGCGCTCGATCTTGAGGGCGCCCAGCTCCTGGCGCAGACGAAGAACCTCGGCCTTCTTGCCGTTGACGCGTTCTTCGGCCTGGCGCACCAGCTCCTCGAGACCTTCGCGGGCGCGGGAGGCGTCCGGGCTCGCGGTAAACAGGCGCTTCATGTCCACGTAGCCCACGCTTCCGCGCTCGGCCCTGTTCTCCTCGAGAGACAGCTCGATGGCTCGCGCGGGGATGTGGACGGACAGCAATAAGGCGCACAGCGACATCCGCGTTATTCGTTTCATTAAAATAGAGGTCCTAGGCCGAAGTTGATTTGATACAAGCGTTCTCCGTTACGGTGGTTCAAGCCGTAGCCGTAGTCGAGACGGATCGGGAAGGCGGGAGTGACGAAGCGCAGGCCGAAGCCCACGTCGGTCTTGATGTTGGTCGTGCCGGAGCCGATGCGGCCGTTGAAATCACGCACACGGTCCCAGGCGCCGCCGGCGTCGGCGAACACCACGAACTTGACGATGGTCTTCTTGCGCTCGCGCGCGAGCGGGAAGCCGAACTCCACGTTCGCCACGCTGTAGATCTTGCCGCCCTGGGAGTAGCCGGCCTCGCCCGAGGGCGAGTAGCCGCGCAGCGAGTCCTGGCCGCCGATGAAGAAGCGATCCTGCACCGGGACCTGGGTGGTCTTGCCGAACTGCGTCACGTAGCCGCCGCGGTGGTAGGCGGAGATCACGAAGGGCCAGTCCTCGACGCTAAACAAGGTGTAGTGGGCCTGGTTGGTGATGCTCGGCTTGAAGAAATGGATGTCGCCCTGCAGCGGTCCGCCCGACAGCAGGAGGCCGATGCCGTTGCGCGTGCCGCGGGCCGGGTCCCAGATGCTGTCGCGCGTGTCGCGGGAGAATTCCGCCCCGAACGACGACTGGATGCTGGTGCCTTCGGACAAAGTCCCCTTGAACTGGTCCTGCACGTTCTCGATGGAGATGCGCGCCAGGCCGTAGGTGAGGTTCAGCTGGTACTTGTCTTCCTCGAAGCGGGGCCCGAGGCGGATGTTGCCGCCGGTGCGGCGCTCGACGTACGCGGACAACGACGTGTCGAAGGGGTTGATGCGCCGCGTGTTGTAGACGTCGAAGCCCAGGCTCGTCGGGTGCTCGCCGAGCCACGGCGTGGTCCAGCTCACCGAGTAATCCTGCACGCGCTTACCGAACGACCACTGCACGGAGGCCTTCTGGGCGCGGCCGAACAGGTTCAGGTGCTGGAGCGACAAGGTGCCGATGAGGCCGTCGACCGACGAGTACGCCGCGCCGGCGGTCAGGATGCCGGGCTTGCCCTCGTTGACGTCGAAGGTCAGGTCCACCTTGTCGGGGTCCGACGGGGTCGGCTGGAGGTCGAGGTCCACGTCGTCGATGAAGCCGAGGTTGCGGATCTTCTCGATGGAGCGGCGCACCCGCGAAGAGCGGAACACGTCGCCGGGCTTGATCACGATCTCGCGGCGCAGGACGAAGGTCTTCGTCGCCTTGTTGCCCTCGACGTCGACGTGGCCGACGTAGGAGATCGGGCCCTCGACGATCTCGAAGAGCACGTCCATGCGGTCGGTCTGGGCATTAAGGGTTTTGACCGGGTTGATGCGCGTGCGCAGGCGGCCGCGGTCGGAGTACAGCTCCTGGATCGCGCGGATCGTTTCCTCGAACTTTTCCTGGCTGAAGATCTTGCCCTTGCGGTACTCGACGGCCTTGGCGACCTCGGAGGAGGTGTAGATCAGGTTGCCGCTGAAGGTCGTCTCGCCGAAGCGGTAGGAGCGCCCTTCGTTCACGCCGAGGGCGATGTTGATGCGCGTCTTGTCCGCGCTGAGGGTGACCAGCGGGCTTGAAACGACCACGTCGAGAAAGCCGTTGTTCTTGTAGTGGGCCTCTATCTTTTTGACGTCGTCGGCCAGCTCCTTCTCGAAGTAAACCTTCTTGCGCGCGTTCTTCATGAGCTTCAGAAGAACCTTGGGCTTGAACCGCGTCACGCCGCCGATCTCGACGAGCTCGATGCGGGACTTGGGCCCCTCGGCGATCTTGAAGTGAAGATCCACGGTCGTGGTCTTGGTGTCGGAGCGTACCTCGTAGTCCACCGACGCGTCGAGGAAACCCTTCTCCCGGTACTTCGCGACCATCTTGTCGCGATCCTCGTCGAGCTTGGTGCGATCGAGCGGATCCTTGTTCTTGAGGGTCAGCAGATCGCTGAGCTGGCCGCGGGAGAGCTTCTTCTGGCCCTCGTAGAAGATCTTGCGGATGACGGGCTTTTCTTTGACGACGAAGTTGAGCAGGATCTGGCGGTCGGCTCCGGCGGCCTTGCGGAAGTGCTCGGGGACCGGCTTCTCGAGCAAGGTGATCTCGGCGCCCACGCGCTCGAAAAGCCCGAGGCCGAGCAGGGACTGGATGTCTTTGTCGAGGTCGGGGCGGTCGTAGAGGTCGCCCTTGCGGGCCTTGATGGCGCCGCGGATGGTGGAGAGCTTATTGTTCTTGAGGCCGTCGGCCTTGATGTCGCCGATCACCCAGGGGCGGGGAACGATGCCGGCGGGCGGCTCGACGGGGGCGGTGGACACGACGGGAATCAAGTAGCCCGTGGCCAGGCCGGGCAAAGGCTGGGCGGTGGTCGATACGGTCAAAGTCTCCGTGGAAATGGAGGGTCCGGCCACCGAGGCGGTCGAGGGATCAACCGCGACAGCGGAGGCTGTCGAGATCGTGGGCGCGGCGGCTGCGGTGTCGGTGGACACCGACGGCGGCTCGGGGGAGGGCGATGTCCCGGAGGACACCGTCTGTCCCAGAGCCGACGACGACAGCACGGCCGCGGCGATAACGCTCATAAGGAGGCTTTTCACCGGAAAGCACATCCTACTAAAAACGGAGTGCCTTGACGAGGCCCGGAGGATTAAATAAATCCTTTAAATATAAGGATTAATTACGGCTTTTTTTCGAGGAGTTCGCGGATCAGCGTGAGCATTTTATCCGCCTCCTCCAGGAACGGCTTCGCGGGCGCCGGGTTCGCCGAAGACAGGGCTTTCTCGAAGGCGTCCGAGGCGTCCGCATGGGCGGACGACGCGCGCCGAAAGTCGTCGGCGCGGTTGCAGGCCCGGTCCGCGGCCTGGAATAACCGAAGCGAGGTTCCCCGCGCCGGCTCGATGACCTCCTGTACGCGGGCACGGGACGTTTCCACCGGGGGCTTGTTCAGGTCCGACAGACGTTTCTTGATCTCCGCCACCGGATCGGCCAGTTCTCCGGCGGCAAGAACCGTCCCGGTCGAGGCGGAGGAGACTTCCTCGAAAGCCTTCCCGCCTTGGCGCAGAGCGGCCTTCATCTCGAGGACGCGCTGACCCATGACCAGGACGGCCGCTTCGGCGGGGCCCAAGGCCTCGGCCGCGGACTTCAGCGACGCGTCCGCCTTGGCGACGCGCGGCGCGAACTTCTTCTGATCCTCGTCCGGGAGCTTCTCGATCTTGGTCTTGAACCCCCTTAGGTCGGCGGAACCCGCGTCGATGCGCCGGCGTTCGGCCGCGACCGGCGCGGACGACTCCTTGAGCCGGCGGTCGAGGGCGTCCGTCGCGGACTTCATGTCCTGGGCCCGGGCTTTCGCCGCGGCGTCGAGGCCGCCGGCCGCGTCGGCGGCGGCGCGCGCCAGGCTCAGGCCCTCGTCGAGCCCTTTCACGATCGAAGGCACTTTCTCCGACTCGAGAGGGAGTCCGGTCGCGTCGACGATCGCCGCGTGGCAACCCGTCGCGGCTTGGCGCAGGGCGGCGCGGCCGGCGGAGGGATCGTACGTCGCGGCCGCGGCGTTGAGGGCTACAATCAGCGGCAAGAGGAGCATGCGCCTAGGCTACAAAAAAGAAAGCCGGGCGGAGGTCTTCCTCCGCCCGGCCGTTGCGCCCGCTTTTAGCGGCCGGCGGCGATCTTCTTGGCCTTCTTGGGCGCCGGCTTAGGAGCCGGCGCGGCCGAGGCGGTCTTCGTCGGGTCGTAGTAGTCGAGACCCGAGTGGTCGAGCACCTCTTCGCCCATCAGCACGCGCAGCGTATTCTTGAGCTTGAGGTGCTGGATGAACAGATCGTGCTCGGGCTTGAGGTCCTCGCGGCACTGCGGGGACTTGAAGAAGAACGAGAGCCACTCCTGAATGCCCTTGAGCTCCGCGCGCTTGGCCAAGTCCAGGAACAGGACGAGGTCGAGCACGATCGGCGCCGCCAGGATCGAGTCGCGGCACAGGAAGTTGATCTTGATCTGCATCGGCATGTCCATCCAGCCGCGGATGTCGATGTTGTCCCAGCCTTCCTTCGCGTCGCCGCGGGGAGGGTAATAGTCGATGCGGACCTTGTGGTGGAACTTGCCGTACAGCTCGGGGTAGAGCTCGGGCTCGAGGATGGTGTCGAGCACCGACATCTTCGAGAGCTCCTTGGTCTTGAACGAGCCCGGATCGTCGAGCACCTCGCCGTCGCGGTTGCCGAGGATGTTCGTCGAGTACCAGCCGGTGAGCGCGAGCATGCGCGCCTTGAGCATCGGCGCGATCGTGGTCTTCATGAGGGTCTGGCCGGTCTTGAAGTCCTTGCCGCAGATAGGCGAGCCGGTGATCTCAGCGAGCTCGACCAAGGCCGGGATGTCGCCGGACAGGTTCGGGGCGCCGTTGCCGTAGGCCATGCCGAGCTTGATGGCGGCGTAGGCGTAGATCATCGACGGCGGGATCGACGGGTCGTTGTCCTTGAGGCCCTGCTCGAACGCCTCGATGTCCTCGTGGCACTTCGACGGCGCGGGCAGGCGCTCAGTCGAGCCGCACCAGAGCATGACCACG
>CALRXP010000031.1:0-16576 GCA_943372155.1 Candidatus Endomicrobiellum trichonymphae
CGCGGCGCGCTCCCTCGCCGCGGCGGCCGCCGGCCCCAAGGACCGGATCATCCCGCAGTTCAAGCTCGTCGACAACGCATTTTTTTATCACGGTACGACCCTCGAGGACCTCGCGCGCATCGTCGCGGCTGACGGCCTCATGAAACCCGATGTCTCCCAGTTCTCGATCCGCTCGCGGGATTCGGTGGATTACTCGGCCGACCGGCAGCGCCGCCTCGGGCGCAAGGACAACCCCGCCGTTCTCCTTCAGTTCGAAGGCGAAACCCTCGCCCCGTACGTCAGCGGCGAACTTTTCCGCCCCGCGCTCGCCGTCGTCGAGCGCGGAATGCCCCCGATCCACGCCGCCTACTCGGCCGCGACCAAGCCCGTGCCGCTGTCGCTGATGACGAACGCCTCCAAAACGACTATCCTCTCCTGGATGCGCGCCCACCACGACCCCCGGCTCGCGGCTTTCGAAGCCGCCCTGAAATGACCGCCATTCACAAGGCGGGTTTCGTCGCGCTCGCCGGCCGCCCCAACGTGGGCAAGTCGACGTTGATGAACGCCCTGCTCAAATTCAAGCTCTCGATCGTCTCCCCCAAGCCGCAGACCACGCGCCATAAAATCATGGGCATCCTCGAGGGCGAGGATTTTCAGGCCTGCTTCCTCGACACTCCGGGGCTCATCGACACTCCGACCGATCATCTCCAGAAGAGCCTCCGGGTCGAATCGACCCGCGCCATCCGCGACGACGCCGATCTGGTCGTGTACATGGTGGACGCCATCGAGGCCAATCCGGAAAAGGTCGGCGACACCTTCGTGCGTCCCGGCACGCCCGTCATCCTCGTGATCAACAAGTGCGACCGCGACGTCGCCGAGACCAAGCTCCTCGCGATCGAGAAGTCCTACTCCGTCGCCCTCAACCCCGAGAAGGTGTTCCGGATCTCCGCCCTCAAGGGCCAAGGCGTCGAGGAGCTCAAGGCCGCGATCCTCGCGCGCCTGCCCGAAAGCGAAGCCTTTTACGACAAAGGCCAGATGTCCGACCGCTGGGAACGCTTTTTCGCGACCGAGATCGTCCGCGAGCAGGTCTTCGATCTGTACCACGACGAGATTCCCCACGCCGTCGCGGTCGTCGTCGAGACCTTCCGCGAGCATCAGGGTCAGCCGGACGAGGTCTTCGCGACGCTCTACGTGGAACGCGACGGCCAGAAGGGCATCATCATCGGCAAGGGCGGCAAGGACCTCAACCGTCTGACCGAGCGCTCGCAGGCCATGCTCGAGGCCTTTCTTGGCCGCCAGGTGCACCTCGAGCTGTGGATCAAGGTGCGCAAGGACTGGCGCAAGGATCCCCGCTCCCTGAAAGAGTTCGGCTACTCGACCTAGTACGATTCGGCCGGAGATATCGTAATATCTCACCCGAATGAAGAAGAACAAGCCCGCCCCCAAAGCCGCCGCCGCTCCGAAGGCCGCCCCCGCGCCCAAGCCGCGTCCCGCCGGCAAGACCGCCGACGAGATGGGCAAGCAGCAGCGAGAGATTTCTGTCTCGGAATTCTTCACCAAAAACCGCCACCTGCTCGGCTTTGACAACCCGCGCAAGGCCCTTCTCACCTGCGTGAAGGAAGCCGTCGATAACGCGCTCGACGCCTCGGAAGAAGCCGGGATTCTCCCCGAGATCGTCGTGAAGCTCGTCGCTGTGACCTCCGACGGCAAGCCCGCGCCCGTCGTCTCTCAGGCCACTCGTTTCCAGGTCACGATCATCGACTACGGCCCCGGCATCGTCCGCGACCAGATCCCCAAGATTTTCGCCAAGCTCCTGTACGGCTCGAAGTTCCACCGCCTGCGCATGAGCCGAGGCCAACAGGGCATCGGCATCTCGGCGGCCGGCATGTACGGCCAGTTGACGACCGGCAAGCCCGTCAAGATCATCTCCCGCACGGGCGAGAAGCAGCCCGCCCACTACTTCGAAGTGCAGATCGACTCGAAGAAGAACGAGCCCATCATCCTCGAGAAGAAGCAGATCGAATGGGAAGCCCACCGCGGCACCCAGGTCACTATCGAGCTCGAGGGCAAGTACGTGAAGGGGCGCGCGTCGGTCGACGAGTACATGGAGCTGTCCTCCATTTCCAATCCGCACGCCCAGTTCACCTATCACGCCCCCGACGGCGAGACCAAGGTGTACCCGCGGACGATCCAGCATAACCCCGATCCGCCCAAGGAGATCAAGCCGCACCCGTACGGCATCGAGCTCGGCATGCTCCTCAAGATGCTCCAAGACACCAAGAGCCACTGGCTCGCCGGCTTCCTGTCGGCCGACTTCTCCCGCGTGTCCACGGAGACGGCGGAGCAGATCTGCAAGGAAGCGGGCATCTCCCCCAAGAAACGCCCTCGCGACGTCATCGGGCAGGAAGCGGAGAAGCTGTTCACCACCATCCAGGCCACGAAGCTGATGGCCCCGCCCACGAACTGCCTCTCGCCGATCGGCGAGAAGGCCATCCTCGCGGGCCTGTTCAAGCAGATCAAGGGCGACTTCTACACCGCCGTCTCCCGTCCGCCCGCGGTGTACCGAGGCAACCCCTTCATCATCGAGGCCGGCCTCGCCTGGGGCCGCGGCCCCGAGCAGGCCGCGCTCGACGCCGCCAACGCCATCAAGGCTCCGCTCGCCGAAGGCGAGAGCCACGAAGGCGACGACAACGAGCTGGCGCGCGTGATGCGCTTCGCCAACCGGGTCCCCCTCCTCTATCAGCAGTCCGCGTGCTCGACCTTCAAGGCCGTGCTCGATACGACCTGGAAGAACTACGGCATCGCGCAGTCGCGCGGAGCGCCCCCCGCGGGTCCCATGGTCGTGTTCGTGCACATGGCCTCCGTGTGGGTGCCGTTCACCTCGGAGTCCAAGGAAGCGCTGGCGGACTACGACGAGATCCGCAAGGAGATCACCCTCGCTCTGCGCGAGGCCGGACGCCGGCTGGGCGTGTTCATCAAGCGCCGCGCCCGCGCCCACGCCGAGAGCAAGCGCCGCGACATCTTCGAGCTGTACATCGAGGAAGTCGTGGGCGCCTGCTCACGTCTTAAGGGCGGCAAGCTCGCCGAGACCAAGCTCAAGACCCAGCTGACCGAGATCGCCAAGAAGATCACGGGCGGCCAGAAGACCGACGAGCTGCTCGACAAGAACGCGGGCCCGCACGGCCTGCCGCATTCGATCATCGTGACCGCCGAAGGCATCGAGGGCGAGGTTCCCGTCGAGGGGCCTGTCGCCGTGACCGAAGCCGCCCCCGCTGCCCCTGCCCCTGCCCCTGCGCCTGAGCCGAAGGCGAAGAAGAAGACCAAGGCAAAGCCGGCGAAGAAGAAAAAGAGATAACCCATGGCCAAGAGACACCCCGAAGTCGAAAAGAAGCTCGTTGGCCTGGCGGATCTCGTCATCGACGCCGCGGCGCGCCGCAAGGACCCCGCGATCTCGATTCCTGTCCGCTCGCTGTCGAACGTCAAGTTCAACGAGAAGAAGGGATTCATCGAGATGGGCAAGAACAAGCAGATGCGCACGTTCTTTAACGTGGGCATGGCCAAGAAGTTCATGCAGACCATGCTCGTGGCCGACGCCCTCAACGAGCTCCAGAAGGCCGACCTGACGACCAGCTTGCGCGAGATCTACTATCGCACGAAGCACACGATGGGCGACTCCCATGAGAACACCTTCGACGACCAGGCCGAGTCCGACCCGGTCATCGAGGACCTCGAGGTCGGTCTCGCGGCGCTGCGCGAGGAGTTCCACGTCCGCGCCGAGAACGCCGGCACGATCATCGGCCCCGTCGTCTTCGAAGACGACGGAGATAAAGTCGACTGCGCGAAACTCGGTAAAGGTGGTTACTCGGTACCTTCAATCGTCGAAGAAGAGTACCTCAAGATCAAGAAGTGCACCGCCGACTTCGTCCTGCTCATCGAGAAGGGAACGCAGTGGAACCGCCTCGCCGAGGACAAGTTCTGGAAGAAGTACAACTGCATCCTGCTCACCGGCAACGGCCAGCCGCCGCGCGGCGTGCGCCGCCTCGCGCGTCGCCTCAACGAGGAAAAGAAGCTGCCCGTGTACGTCCTCGTCGACAACGACCCGTGGGGGTATTACATCTACTCCGTCGTCAAGCAGGGCTCGATCAACCTCGCCTTTGAGAGCCAGCGCATGGCCATCCCGACCGCCAAGTTCATCGGCCTCTCCTCCCTCGATCCCGAGCATTACGCCCTGCCGCGCAACGTCGGCATCAAGCTCAACGATAAGGACATCTCCCGCGCCAAGGAACTGATGGCCTACCCTTGGTTCCAGAAGAAGGAGTGGCAGGTCGAGATCAAGCGCATGCTGACGTCGGGGCTGAAGTACGAACTCGACGCGCTCGCCAACAAGGACTTCCAGTATCTGACCAAGACCTACCTGCCCAAGAAGCTCAAGGAGCGGGATTGGCTCGACTGATCCTGGCCGCGGCGCTGCTCGCGGGGACGACCGCCGGCGCGACGACCTTGGTGATCACGCACCCCGAGGACGGCTTCGACGAGAAGTCTTCCGCCGCGCCGGCCACGGTGGAGCTGCTGAAGTCCACCGCCTTCAAGAACAAGTACGTCCTGATGGTCTATCCGGAGAAGGAGCGCAACCGCTATACCTTTGACCCCCAAACGCCCGGCGTCTCCTTCACGCGGAAGGTTTCGAGCGGCGGCCAGCTCGAAGAGGATCTCGGAGACACGAACTTCGTCGTGGGCGGCGGCTTTTTAAGCGCCTGCATGCAGGACACGGTCACCGACCTGATCCGCTTCTCCAACGCGAAGACCGTGAGGATCGTCCTCGCCGCGACCTATTTCCACGCCTCCCCCAAGTTTTGGCCGGGAATTCAATCGACCGCGCCCCACAACCTCGCCGACTACGAGACCGCGGCGAGCAAAAGCTCGGAGCCGAACATCGTGCGAGAGCTGGTCGTCGATATCGGAGCGCGCATCCAGCATTCCCTGGACCGGCACGGCGCGAAGCGCCAAGTCGTCGTGTATTGGCGGGGCAAGCCCCTCGCCGTCCCTCGCGGGCCCGCGCCCGAGAACCGGGTCGTCCTAAACTTCGACTGAGGCGAGCCGGGCGGGGCGCGCCGCCGGAAGCTTGTTCTCGTCGGCCGTCGGGAGATGGTCGACGTAGGTGTACTCGCTCAAGACCGCCTCGTAGCGGTCCACCAGATCGGCGGCCTCGCGGGGCTTGAGCCCGCCCGACTTGATCTGCGCGTCGGCGGATTCCTTGATCATGCGCACGAGCTCGAAGTCGGAGTACTGGATGCTCTGGAGCACGTCCCGGACGGTCTGGCCCTGAATGGTCTCCTCGATGTAGTAGCCCTTCTCCTCGGCCTCGTCCTGGAACACGTGGACCTCGTTGACGCGGCCGAACAGATTATGGATGTCGCCCATCGTCGCCTGGTAGGCGCCCATCAGGAAGAAGCCGAGGTAGTACGGCTTGCCGTCGAGCGTGTGGACCGGCAAGGTGCCGCCGGCGGAGCGATGGCACGCGAAGTTCTGGATCTTGCCGTCGGAGTCGCAGGTGATGTCCACGAGCGACGCGCGGCGCTGGGGCTCCTCATTGAGCCGGTGCAGGGGCATGATCGGGAACAGCTGGCCGATGGCCCACGAGTCGGGCAAGGACTGGAACAGCGAGAAGTTGCAGAGGTACTGGTCGTTGAGCGCCTTCTGCATCTCGAGCAGGTCCTCGGACACGAACTTCGCTTTCGGCAGGAGCTTGCCGATCTCCAGGCACAGCTTCCAGTACAGGTGCTCGACCTTGGCCTTATCCTCGAGTCCAAGGTAGCCAAGCTTAAAGAGGGTGAACGACTCCTCGAGATGCTGCTGGCCGTCGTGAAAGCTTTCGGCCAGATTCTTCGGGGTGAGACCCTTGATCGCCTCGCGCAGCTCGCGCACGACCTGGTGCTCGTCGGACGTTTCCTTGAATTCGATGGGCGTCGCGCCGGTCTCGATGGAGCCGAACACGTTGACGACGAGGACCGCGTGGTGGGCGACCATCGAGCGGCCGGATTCGGTGACGAGGTTCGGCTCGGGCACCTTCTCCTGCTTGCAGACCTCCTGCACGGAGTAGACCACGTCGGCCACGTACTCGCGCAGGTTGTAGTTCATCGAGCTGTCGACGGCGGTGTGCGTCCCGTCGTAGTCGACGCCGAGGCCGCCGCCGCAGTCGACGTACTCGACGCCCAGGCCCATCTTGCGCAGCTTCGCGTAGTAACGCGCGCCTTCCTTGACCGCGTCCTTGATCACGCGGATGTCGCTGATCTGGGAGCCGATGTGGAAATGCACGAGCTTGAGGCAGTCGGCCATGCCCTCGGCCTTCAGGGTCTCGACCGCCGCCAGAATTTCGGGCGTCGTGAGGCCGAATTTCGCGAAGTGTCCCGAGGAAGACCGCCACTTGCCCACGCCGGTCGTCTGCAGCTTCACGCGCAAGCCGATCATCGGGCGGACGCCCGCGTCCTTGGCGGCGTCGAGCAGCAGGCGCAACTCGGAGAGCTTCTCGACGACGACGATGACCTTCTTGCCGAGCTTGAGGCCGATCATCGCCAGGCGCATCATCGACTCGTCCTTGTAGCCGTTGACGATCGTCAGCGAGTCGGAGGAGTTCATGGCGAGGACCGCGAGCAGCTCGCCCTTGGAGCCGGCCTCGAGGCCGTACTGCCACGCGCGGCCCGCGGCGCTGATCTCCTCGACGACCTCGCGGAACTGATTGACCTTGATCGGGTAAACGCCGAGGAAGCGGCCGCCGTAGCCGTATTCCTTGATCGCGGCGCCGAACGCCTCGTTGATGAGGGTGACGCGGCGGCGCAGGATGTCCTGGAAGCGGATGAGCACGGGCATCTTGATGCCGCGGGAGGCGACGTCGTCGACGACGTCGAGGATGTCGATCGCGCCTTCCGGCTCGCGCTTGGGCTGCAATGTCACGTTGCCCTTCGCGTTGATGCCGAAGTACTTCAGGCCCCAGCCCTCGAGATTATAAAGAGATTCGGCGGCTTCGATCGTCCAGGGTTTCGGGTGAGAGGGCATTGAGAGATTATATCAGTACGGAGAGAAATGTCCGGGGTATTTCTCCCCGACGCACGCCGTTTTGAGGCACGGCTTGATCAGCTCACGGTAGCCCCAATCGTCCTTCTCGTCGTAGGCGGCCTTATACGCGGCGAGCGCCTCGGCACGGCGGCCCATTGCGTCGAGCAATTGGCCGGCGCGCACGCGGTTCCACACCATCCAGCGCGTGCGCATGCCGTCGCCGCGCGCGTCGGAGCCGGTCTGAAACTCGGCCAGCGCCGAGGCCTTGTCGCCCGCGCCCCACAAGATGACGCCGAGCAGGGCATGACTCTTGGCGAGGTTCATCGCGGGATAGCGTCCGGTTTTGACGCGGTCCTGGAAGATCCGGGCTTCCTTGGCCGCTTCCTCGAACTTGCCGTCTTCGTACAAACCGACGATCAAGGTCGCGTCGAGCATGGGGCTGTCGGGATAGTGCTGGTGGATCAGACGGGTCAGGCGCAGGCCCTCGGCGGGGTTGCGGGCTCCGAAGTCGTCCTCGAGGTAGATCTCGACGAGGATGAGCTGAGCGGCCGTCTTCGCGTAGTCGCCCTTCTCGGCGGCGAGGGTGATCTCCTTGATGCCCTTCACGCGGTCGCCGCCGAGCATGATCTTGGCGAGCCAGCCGGCGAATTTCGGGATCGTGGCCACGTAATAATCAAACATGCCCAAGCCGAGCTGGGCGTCGTACAGCTCCGGCTCGAGCTTGGCCGCGAGACGGATGCTCTTCATCGAGGCCCGGCCGTGGGAGAACGCCCGCAGCCACTGGCGCTGGACGATGGCCAGGCGGCCCGAGATGCCGTGAGCCGAGCCGAGCACGAACAGCACGTCCGGGTCCTTCGGGTGCTTCTTGAGGTACGCCTCGCAGATCTTGATCGTCTCCGCGATCTTGGCCTCAAACTTCGGGAGCAAGGTCGGGTCGGCCTGCTCCGTTCCGTAGGCGAAACGGATCAGGTCGGTGGCCGCGCGGCCCAGGTACGCGTGGGGGTACTCCGGGTCGAGGGCGATGGCTTTGGCCGTGGCGACATCGGCGGCCTCGAACTCCATCTTATAGATATGATCGATGCCCTCGCGCAGGAGCTTATCCATCTCGGGGGTGATCGAGGTTTTGCGGGCGGCGGCGGGTGACGCCAGAAACAGCAGAATCAGCAATTGTCGCACGGGCGGCCGATATTCTATCATTGGCTCAGCTCTTTATGAAGGCCATCCTGGCCCGCGAAGGCCGCGCCGTACTGACCGAGGTCCCGGTCCCCCCGATCGGGGAGGGCGAATTTCTGCTGGCCGTCGAGGTGTGCGGCCTGTGCGGCACGGACGTCATGAAGCTCGACACCAAGGCCAAGGGCGCGATCCTCGGCCACGAGCTGTGCGGCAAGGTCGAAAAGACCGGCCCCAATTCCCCCTTCCTCGTCGGCGAGCGCGTCGTCGTCTCCCATCACGTTCCCTGCCTGACCTGCCATTACTGCCGTAAAGGCCAGGAGAGCATGTGCCGCCAGTTCAAGTCGACGAACATCGAGCCCGGCGGCTTCGCGGAGTTCGTGCGGGTGCCCGCCCTGCACGCCAAGCACGCGACCTTCAAGGTGCCCGATAATTTGGACGCGATCTCCGCCTCGCAGACCGAGCCGTTGGCCTGCGTTCTTCGCAACGTCAAGCGCATCGGGGCGACGGAAGGCGACGTGATCGGCATCATCGGCCTCGGCGCCATCGGTCAGATGACGGGACAGCTGCTGAAGCTCTGGGGCGTCAAAGCGGTCGGACTCGATCTCGACGCCGAACGCGTCAAGAAATTCTCCCGCTGGGGCACGGCGACGATCAACGCCGAGGAGTTCGCCCGCTACGGCAAAGAGCAGAGCGACGGCCGCGGCTTCGACGCCATCATCTTCTCCGCCGGCACGCCCGCGCTCGTCGCGCGCTGCGTCGCCTGGCTGCGCGACGGCGGGATCCTCAACGTCTTCGCCTCCTTCCACCCGAACCATCTCGCCGAGCTCGACCTCAACCAGATTTATCATCGCGAGCTCTCCGTTCTCTCCTCCTACTCCCCGTCGCTCGTCGACCTCAAGGAGGCCTTCGAGCTGATCGCCTCGAAGAAGTTCAATCCGCTGATCCTCGGCCCACTGTCCTTCCCTCTCTCGAAGTTCGACGACGCGATCAAGGCCGTGAAGTCGCGCCAGACCCTCAAGTCGATCTTGGTGGCGAAATGAGACGGGTCACCTACTACGGCCCGCGCGACATCCGCCTCGAAGAGGTTCCGGCGCCGGAGCCCGGCGCGGGCGAGGTCGTCGTCAAGCTCGGCGCCGCGCTCACCTGCGGCACCGACTTCAAGGCCTACCGCCAGGGCCACCCCGTCCTGCTCGGGACCTACCCCTCCCCCTTCGGACATGAGCTGGCCGGCACCGTTTCCGCCGTCGGCCGCAACGTCGCCTCCGTGAAGGAAGGAGACCGCGTCGTCGTCGCCAACTCCGCGCCGATGGACGATTGCTTCTGGTGCACGCACGGCCAAAACCATCTCTGCCCGAAGCTGAAGCTCCACAACGGCGCCTATGGCGAGTACGACTTGGTTCCCGCTCACATCGTGCGCCAGAATCTGCACCCGCTCAAAGCCGGCGTCGCCTTCGAAGTCGGCGCGCTGGCGGAGCCCTTTTCGACGACGATTCACGCCGCCGAGATCATGGACGTCAAGTCGGGCGACTCCGCGCTCGTGATCGGCGCCGGGCCCATGTCGATCATGCTCGTCCACGCTCTGACCGCGCGCGGCGCGCGCGTCGCGGTGCTCGGCCGCTCCAAGGATCACTTGCTCGCGACCAAGCTCGCCGGCGCCAACGCCGCGTTCAGCTCGCTCGACGAAGGCTTCCGCGAGGCGGTCAAAACCTGGGCCGACAAGCGCGGCCCCGACCACGTCTTCGAGGCCGTCGGCAAGGCCGACACCCATCTGCTCGCCGTCGAGCTCGTGCGCAACGGCGGAAAGGTTTGCCTGTTCGGCGGCTGCGCTCCGGGCACGACCGTCCCCTTCGACGTGCACCGCGTCCACTACCAGCAGATCGCCCTGCACGGCGTGTTCCATCACACCCCGCGCCATTTTAAAGAAGCCGTGCGCCTGCTCTCCGAGGGCAAGGTCAACACCGGCCTGCTCATCTCCGGAGCCGTGAAGCTCGCCGACATCCCGGCCTTCTTCGCCGCCAACGCGGACAAGTCCATCCCGAAGTCGGTGGTGACCGCGTGAACGACCGGGATTTCATGCTGCGCGCGTTCGCCGCCGCCCGCAAGATCCACCCGCGCGCGACGAGCCCCAACCCCCGCGTGGCCTGCGTGCTCGTCAAGAAAGGCCGGATCATCGCCGAGGGCGCGCACCGTCGCTTCGGCGGCCCCCACGCCGAGCCGGACGCCCTGTCGAAGGCCGGCGCCCGCGCCAAGGGCGCGACCGCCTATGTCACCTTAGAGCCCTGCGCGCCGTTCGAAGGCAAAAAAACTCCGTCCTGCGCCGAGACGCTCATCGCCGCCGGCGTCGTGCGCGTCGTCTGCGCCTCTCTCGACCCGAACCCGAAGGTGTCGGGCCGCGGCCTCGCTCTCTTGCGCCGCGCCGGCGTGAAGACAGCCCGCCTCCCCGAGTTTCAGTCCGAAGCGGAGGCGCTCAACCGCGGCTTCTTCTCCGTCATGCGCCGCGCCCGACCGTGGGTCATCCTTAAAACCGCGCTCTCGCTCGACGGCAAAGCCGCGGCCGCCAACGGCCTGTCCCGCTGGGTGACGGGCAAGCCCGCGCGGACGGCCGTGCATCGCCTGCGCGCCGAGTACGACGCGATTTTAGTCGGGGCCGGAACCGTGCTCGCCGATAATCCGGCGCTGACTGCCCACGGCGCGGGAAAGAACCCGTTGCGCGTCGTCGTCGCGGGACGCCGTCGTCTGCCCCGCGACTCCCGCATCTTCGACTCCTCGGCGCCGACGATCGTCTACCGCGGCGCGGCCAAAGACCCGGGGCTTAACGGCATCCTGTGGGATTTGGCCGCACGCGGCATCGGCACCGTCCTCGTTGAAGGCGGCCCGACGATTCACGCCTCTTTCCTCCGGGCCGGCCTCGTCGATGAGGCCAAGGTCTATCTCTCACCCAAGCTGCTGTCAGGCTCGGACGATCCCAACACCGCTCCGCGCATGAAAGCCCCCAAGACGTCCCGGCTCGGGGATGACTGGCTCATCGAGGGCGCGTTATGACGGCCCGGGGGATGACCGCCTTCTTTTCATTCTATGTCTACATTAATAGACATATCTCATACACTCAGTCCCTCCGCCCGGACCTCGGCGGGCGCCACTAATCCCATGTTCACCGGAATCATCAACCATCTCGGCACCGTCAAAAAGCGCACGGCGACCACGCTCGAGATCACGGCCAAGCTCCCGAAGCAGAAGCTCGGCGCGTCCATCGCGATCAACGGCGTCTGCCTGACGCTCACGTCAACGACCAAGCTGACCTTCGATGTCGGCCCCGAGACCTGGAAGCGGACGAGCCTCGGCGCCCTCAAAGCCGGCCAGGCCGTCAACGTCGAGCCTTCTCTGCGCCTCGGCGACGAGATCGGCGGCCATTTCGTGTCCGGCCACGTGGACGCCGCCGCCGACGTGATCTCGCTCGAGCCCTGGGGCGAGGGCTTCTACCGTCTGCGCGTCGCGCTGCCCAAAGAGCTGCGCGGCCTCGTCGCGGTGAAGGGCTCCATCGCGATCGACGGCATCAGCCTCACGGTCACCGGCGTCGGCCCCGATCATTTCGAGGTGATGCTCGTCCCCCACACCCTCCAGAACACCAATCTCGGCAAGCGGACGTCGTACGACAAGGTCAATCTAGAGGCCGACCCTCTCGCCCGCTACGCTATGGCCGCCGCCAGGAGCCTGAAATGAAGGGATTCGACCGGATTGAGGACGCGATCACGGACATCCGAAAGGGCAAGATGGTCGTCGTCGTCGACGATCCCAACCGCGAGAACGAGGGTGATATCGTCGTCGCGGCGGAAAAATGCACCGTCGCCGCGGTGAACTTCATGGCCGTGCACGCGCGCGGCCTCATCTGCGTGCCCCTGCCCGCCTCGCGGCTCGACGCGCTCAAGCTCCAGGCGATGATCGATCCCTCCGCCTCCTTGAGCGCCGTGCCCGGCAAGGACACCGCCTTCACCATCTCCGTCGACGCCAAGCGCGGGACCAGCACCGGCATCTCCGCCCGCGACCGCGCGATCACCATCAAGGCGCTGATCGACCCCAAGACGAAGCCCGAGGATCTCGGCCGCCCCGGACACATCTTCCCTTTGAGAGCCAAGGAGGGCGGCGTGCTCGTCCGCGCGGGCCACACCGAGGCCGCGGTGGACCTCGCGCGCCTGGCCGGCCTCAAGCCCGCCGGAGTGATCTGCGAGATTCTCAACCCCGACGGCTCCATGTCGCGCACGCTCCAGCTGATGAAGTTCGCCAAGAAGCATAAGCTCAAGATCGTGACCATCGCCGATCTGATCGAGCACCGCCGCCGCAAGGACCGCCTCGTCGAGCGCAAGGCCAGCGCCAAGCTGCCCACGAAGTACGGGGACTTCACCATCCGCGTCTACGAGGAGAGCCTCACCGGCAAGGTCCACCTCGCCATGGTCAAGGGCGAGGTGCGCGGAGCCAAAAAGGTCCTCGTGCGCGTGCACTCCTCCTGCGTGACCGGCGACGCGCTGTTCTCCGCCAAGTGCGACTGCGGCACCCAGCTCGACGCCGCGATGAAGCAGATCGCCGCCGCGAAGAAGGGCGTGCTCGTCTACCTGAACCAGGAAGGCCGCGGCATCGGCCTCATCAACAAGATCAAGGCCTACGCCCTGCAGGACAAGGGGCTCGACACCGTCCAGGCCAACCTGGCGCTCGGCCTCAAGCCCGATCTGCGCGAGTACGGCATCGGCGCGCAAATTCTAGCCGACCAAGGACTGACCTCCATTCGGATTCTTACCAATAACCCCCGCAAGATCGTCGGCATCGAGGGCTACGGCCTCACCGTCGCCGAGCGCGTGACGTTGCAGATGCCGTCGACCAAGCACACCGCCAAGTACCTGCGCGTCAAACGCGAGAAGATGGGCCATCTGTTGACCGTGCCGGAGGAAATGAGATGAAGCGAGTCGCTATCGTCAAATCGCGGTTCAACGAGGAGGTCACCTCGCGTCTGCTCGCGAGCTGCCTCAAGACCTTCAAGTCCGAAGGCTGGCACGACAACCAGCTCAAGGTCGTCGAGGTCCCCGGCGGCTGGGAGATTCCTTGGGCCGTACAGGAACTCGCCAAGACCAATCTCTATCAAGCCGTCGTCACGCTCGGCTGCGTGATGAAGGGCCAGACCCCGCAAAACGATCATCTTTCGCGCTCGCTGGTGCAGAGCCTCCACCGCATCTCGCTCGACACGCGCGTGCCGGTCGTCCTCGGCGTGATTACGCCGAACAACGAGCGCCAGGCGCTGGCGCGGACCAAGGGCAAGATGGACCGCGGTCACGAGGCGGCGCTCGCCGCCCTCGAGATGATCGCGCTCAAGGAGGAGCTCCGTGGGTCGTAGGCGCCTCGCTCGCGAAATCGCCCTTCAGGCGCTGTACGTCGCCGACGTCTCGCGCACGCCCGCGCTTGAGGCCTTCGCGATCGTCACCCGTCGCGAAGGCGAAGAGGTGGACGCGGAGACGCTCGAGTTCGCGCGCGAGCTCGCGCTCGGCGCCTTGGAGCAGGTCGAGAAGCTCGACCTGACCATCCAGGAGCAAGCCGCGAACTGGTCCATGGTGCGCATGGCCGCCGTCGACCGCAACGTCCTGCGCCTGGCCGCCTACGAGCTCGAGGCCCGGCCCGACACGCCCGTCGGCGTCATCATCGACGAGGCCATCGAGATCGTGCGTAAGTACTCCACCGAAGAAGCCACGCGCTTCATCAACGGAATCCTCGACTCGCTCAAGAAGCTGCGCGACGGCAAGGCCAAGAAGAAGAATGCCCGCAAAAAAGACGACCCCGAAGGCTGAGATCGAGGCGCTGCGCGCCGAGATCCGCGAGCACGACCGGCGGTATTACCTGCTCGACAATCCGGTCGTCTCGGACACCGAGTACGACAAGCTCATGGCCCGCCTCAAGGCGCTCGAGGAGGCCAACCCCGCCCTGGCGGACGCCGATTCCCCCACCCGGCGCGTATCCGGCGGCGTCGGCTCGGATTTCAAGCCCGTCAAACACGGCGTGCCCATGTTGTCCCTCGACAACGCCTACGAGGAAGCGGACATCCGCGCCTGGGACGAGCGCGTGCGGAAGAATCTTCCTCCCGGCGAAAAGCCCTCATACCTCGTCGAGCCGAAGGTGGACGGCCTGTCCTGCGCCCTGACCTACGAGAACGGCGTCCTGACCCGAGCCGCGACGCGAGGCGACGGCGAAACCGGTGAGGACGTGACGGCCAATGCCCGCGCGATCTCCTCGATTCCCTTGAAGCTGTCGGGCGGGGGCATCCCCAAGAAGCTCGAGGTCCGCGGCGAGGTGTACATGACCTTCAAGGGCTTCGAGAAGGTCAACGAGGAAGAAAAGCGGGCGGGGCGAGAACCCTTCGCCAATCCCCGCAACTGTGCCGCCGGCTCGCTGCGTCAAAAGGACCCGACGATCACCGCCGGCCGCCGCTTACGCTTTCAAGCTCACTCCTACGGAATCTGGCAAGGCGACGAGCCCTCCTCCCACTCGGAATTCCTCGACCGCTGCCGCGCCATGGGCCTCGCCTCGAGCCCCTACAAGCGCTGTGCTGACGCGGACGCCGTGGTCGCCTGGTACGGCGAATTCAAGGAACGCGAGATGCCCAAGCTCGCCTACGCGGTGGACGGCCTGGTCGTCAAAGTCGACTCCTTCGCCCACCAGAGGCGCCTCGGATTTACCGCCAAAAGCCCGCGCTGGGGCATGGCCTTCAAGTACCCGGCCCAGCAGGCCACCTCGATCGTGCGCGACGTGGAGTTCTCCGTCGGCCGGACGGGCGCGATCACGCCCGTCGCCAAGCTCGAGCCGGTGTTCTGCGCGGGCGTCACGATCTCCTCCGTCACGCTTCACAATTTCGAGGAGGTCGAGCGCCTGGGCCTCAAGATCGGCGACCGCGTCCTTATCGAGCGCGCCGGCGAGGTCATTCCCAAGGTGATCAAGGTCGTCGAGAAGGCCGCGCGCGGCGGGAAGATCCTGCCGCCCCGTTCCTGCCCAGACTGCAAGTCCCCCGTCGTCAAGGAAGAGGACCTCGTCGCCTACCGCTGCGACAATCCCTCCTGTCCGGCGCAACTCCGGCGGACTCTGGAGCATTTCGCCTCACGGCCCGCGATGGACATCGTCGGCTTGGGCGATTCGGCCGTGGATCAGCTTGTGGCGAAAGAGATTGTCGCCGACGTTTCAGGAATCTACTCGCTCACGCGTGACCAGCTGTTGGGCCTGGAGCTCTTCGCAGATAAGAAGGCGGACAATCTCCTGGCGCAGATCGAAGCGAGCAAGGCGAAGACCCTCGATCGCGTGCTCTTCGCCCTCGGCATCAGGCATGTCGGCGAGAAAACGGCGGAGACCGTCGCCGAACGGCTGGATCTCGAAGCGCTGCTGCGCGCCAGCGAACAGGACTTCATGTCCGTGCCCGACATCGGCCCGATCGTGGCCCGCTCGTTGTACGACTTCTTTTCCTCGAAGAACGGCCGGGCGCTCATCGCGCGCCTCCAAGCGGCCGGGCTCAAGATGACCCAGCCCAAGCGCACGATCCTCGCCGGCGCTCCTTTCGCGGGCATGACCTTCGTGTTCACCGGCGCCCTCACCAAGTTCACGCGCGATGAGGCGGAAGAAAAGGTCAAAGCTCTCGGCGGGAAGGCGAGCGGCTCGGTGTCGGCGAAGACGACCTATGTGGTATACGGCGAAGATGCGGGCTCCAAGCTCAAGAAAGCCAATGAGCTCGGCGTAAAAGCCATAACGGAATCGGAATTCGAGAAGATGCTCCCGTGACGACGAAGAAGGAACGTTTAGCCCGGACTGCTTTGTTACACGTCGCAGACCGCACCGGCGTTGTCGAGTTCGGCCAAGCGCTGATCGGTCTCGGCTTCGAGCTCGTCGCCACCGGCCCCACCGCCACCGCCCTGCGTCACGCGCTGGTGCCGCACAAGTCCATCTCGGAGTTCGTCGGCGAACGCCTGCCGGCCGACGCACTCGGCCTGCTTCACCCCAAGCTCATCGCCGCGATCACCGACGCCAAGCCGCGGGTGGACCTGGTCGCGGTCAATCTTTACCCCCTCTCCCAGGCGACCGCCGACCCGGCGCTGAGCCAGGACGAGGTCCTGGCCTACGTCGACCCCGTGGGGCCGGCGCTCCTGCGCGCGGCAGCGCGAAACTTCAAGCTCGTGATCCCGCTGTGCGACCCCGACGACTATCAGCAGGCCGTGGAGACGCTCACCGCCTACGACCGCATGCTCCCCGACCGCCGTCAGGTCCTGGCCGCGAAGGCGTTTCATTACTGCGCCTATTACGACTCCACCGTCGCCCAGTACCTCGGCGGCCAATGGGAGGAGTTCCCGGACGA
>CALRXP010000032.1:0-15741 GCA_943372155.1 Candidatus Endomicrobiellum trichonymphae
TGTAGTCCGTCACCGTGGCGACGCCGATCTGGAAGGCGCCGTAGTTCTGCACGCCCGTGTAGGTGATCGTGCCGGAGATGCTGCCCGTGCTCTGGTACATGACCGCGTCGAGCGTTGCCGTCGCACCCGCGACGACCTGAACCGACTGACCGCTCAAGCCGAAGTCCGTATTCGTATTCTGAACCAGGAGGTCGTACTTTCCGGGCGGCAGGCTGTTGACGGTGAAGGCCGTCGCGGTGGCGACGGTCACGCCGACGCTCGCCGAGCCCATGGTCGTGACGCCGTTGAGGCGCGCCTGGATGGTGAGCGTCCCGGCCACGGGCGTCGAATAGAAGACCTGGCCCGAGATCGCGCCGACGCTCGAGCCGGAGGTGACGAAGCCCGCCAGAATCGAGCCAGAGTTGTCGGAGTAGGCGCCGACGAAGTCGTTGATGGCCAGAGTCAACACGCCGGAAGACCCGGCGGCGAACGGCGCGGAGGACGCTCCGATGCGGCGCCATCCGGTCCCGATGCCGGCGTTGGCCACGCGTCCGATCAGCTCGCCGCGATTGGCCGACGGAAGAACAGTGTTGAGGCCGGTCGTACCGGGTTGACCGCCGGGGCCGGTCGGCGCGTCGCCGGGGCCGGTGCTCCAGGTGCCCGTCGACGTCACGGAGATGAGCTGCTCAGGGAAGAAGAAGACCGGGCTGACCTGCACGCCGCCCTGAAGGTCCGAGGTCGCCGTGTCGCTGGCGCGAACGACGGCCAGGACGTTCAGCGCGCCGGTCTGAACGGGGAAGGACGGGGTCGCGGTGAAGGTGCCGGCGGAGAGCGTGTAGCTCGTCGCGGCGTCGAGCATCACGCCGGCCGTTCCCGCCGCGAGACCGAAGCCGGTATTGAGATCGACGGTGATGAAAACGTCCTTCGGGGCGCCGACCGGCAAAGTCACGGGCGGATTGAGCAGGACGGTGTAGGTGCTCGGGCCGAGGGTGAAAATCGGAGAAGAACCGCGCAACGAATCGAGACCGGGGTCGAACGCCCCGTTGCCGTCGTCGAGCCAGACGCCGAAGGAAGACCCCGGGTTCGGCAGGGGCGCGCCCTGAAAGCGGACCTTGATGGCGGCGAGTTCCGAAGGGCTTCCGGTCGAGGTCAGACGCGTCCGGATCAGGGGCTGGGGGCCGTTGGCGCCCACCGCGCCGACATGCGCCGCCGCCGTCGCGATCGTGACGGTGCCGCCGGGGGCGGGGTTTCCGCCGAAAACGTTTATATTAAGAGAAGTGGTGCTCTGATAGGCGATGTTGACCGGAACGATCGTCGCCGACGCCTCGAACACATCCCACGACCCGTTGCGGTTGGCGTCCACGAACGCGAACACGGCGCTCGAGTTGTAGACGCTCCCCACGTCCGCCGGGGTCTCGAACAGGAAGCTCGGGCTGGCCACGGCGCGGGCCTGGCGCGTGCTGATCACGACGTTCGGCTGCCCCTTCCATGATTCGACATAGATCGGACCGCTCTGGCTGGAAAAGTTATGGACGGCGCCGGCAACGGCGCCCCACGAGCTGACCACGACGTCGACGTTGTTGGAAGAGACCGAGGGCGGCAGGAACACGGGCTCGGAGCGGAACACCCCGGCGTGCTTGAAGCCGCCGCGGGGCGAGTGGGCCCCGATCGCGGAGCCGTCGTTGATGTAGGCGAAAATGAAGTACGTGCTCGGCGCGCGCAGCGTCGCAACGGTGTAGGAGCCGAAACCGCCGGTCACGATCGCCGTGCCGTTGCCGCCGCCGCCGAGGCCGCCGAAATCCGTCCCATCCGGCGCGGTCGAGGCGACGACGCGATAGGTCGCGTTGAAGCCGGCGAATACCTTTCCGGAGATCGAGCCCGTGGCGCCGCCGCCGTCCGGCACCCATTTGACGACGTTGCCCGGGTCAACCGTGTTCGGCGAACCGAACGCCGTGCCGCCGATCGCCGTCGAGTTGTTGAAGGTGATCGTCGAGCCGGCCGACATATTCGTCGCGTCCACGCTCGGGCTTCGGCCGGGAGGGCCGGCGTCCCAGAAGTTGAAGGCGTAGTTGACGGGGCCGGCGGTGGCGAAGCGGGCGTAGACGTTGGTCGAGGTCCCGATCGTCGAGAAGCTGGCGTTGTCGAAGGCCACGACGTTCGCGTTGATGAAATCAAGGAAGTCGACGCCGGACAGGTTAACGGCGGAAACGTTGACGGTCCCAAGATCGACGCGCATATACCACGGCAGGGCCGGGAACGCGCGGTTGATCTGAAGACTGCCGATCGATTTGAGAGCGCCGCCGGCGCGCATCTCCATGCCGACGCCGAGGCTCAGGGATCCGCCGCTCGCGTCGAGCACCGCCCCGTCCCTCACCACGAGCTTGCCTTTTACGACGAGAACGTTCGGGCTGGCCGCCGATGACGAGCCGAGGCTGAATTGGCCTCCGCGGATCGTCGCGTCGCCGGTCACCTCGAGTCCGTTGGCAAACTGGAACGCGGACTTGGCGATGCGGATGGTCTTGTTGAAGCCGGTCGTGACCGTGAGCGAGGAAATGGCGACGTTGGGCAGGTTCCAGTCGCAGTCGTAGGCGCTCGCCGGGAAAACCACGCTCTCGCCCGCGAACGGGCGGCCGCCGATCCAGTTCTGGTTGATGTCGGCGCTGGTCTCGAAACCGAGGGTGCCGCCGACCCAGACCTTCGAGAACGTCGCGGGCAGGACGTCAAAGTAAGCGCGGATGAAGCCGCTGTTATTGGAGTAATTCGCGTCGTTGGCCGCGACGTAGAGCGTCCCGGCCGAGGTCGCCGTGATCGTCGAGCTCTGGCCCAGCAGCTGCCAGGGGCTTGAGCCGATGCGGCCGATGAGGGCGCCGCGATTGACGCCGGCCGGGCCTTCGACGGGCGATCCGCCGTCGGCGTTGGTCGATGTGGAGACGTCCCACACGTCGCCCGGGACCGTCAGGGACCGGACGCGCTGCCCCGCCTGCACGAACAGCCCCGTGTCGAGGCCGCCGCTGCGCGTGGCGCCGCCCACGGGAGTCGGGAAGTCGTTGATGTTGTTGATGGGCGAGGCGTACACCTTGACCTGAACCAAGGTCGCGCTCGAGACGAAGGGCAGCTGGAGGTTGTTGTTCGGGGCGCCGAAATCGGCGGGCATCTGGAAGCCGAACGTCAGCTTCCGGCCCGACGGCGCGCCGCTGAGGCTGACGGCGAACCAGTAGCGTTGCGTCACGCCCGTGATCGCGGGCTCGCCGGTGGCGTTGAGCACGACTCGCGCAGGCAGGCCGCCGCCGGGCGGCACGAAGCTTCCGCTCGCGGCCAGGACGTCGGAGCCCGTGTTGAAGACGTTATCGCCGTTATCACGCCACATCGAGCCGTAGAGCAGGCTCGACGGAACGTCGCCGTAGACGTTCAAGGTGAAGTTAGCCAGGGAGGTGTTGCCCAGCGACGAGGTCATGTCGACGTACAAGACCGGCACGCTGGTCGCGAAGGCGTCGACGGAGGCCGGGGCCGTGGAGGCGGCGACGACGGCGAGGGAGGTGGCCGAAGCCGACGACGGCCCGAGCGCCAGCGCCAGCCCGAAGGCTGCGAGGAAGGCGGTCGACTTAAACGTAAGACGGCGGGGCTCGGTTGTCACGGGCTCGGCGTTCCGTGATGCGATACGGCTATTTTGGAGTATAACACCCTATTAAGGTATGCGCTAGGTGATATCCGTCACATCAAGACTGGGCCAACTCTTTACGGCGCGACTCGGCGACGGCGCGAAGCGTCTTCGCCACGGTCGGGTTCTTCTTCAGCATGCGGTTGAAATCCTGGGCGTGCAGCGCGAACAGGCGCGAAGGCTTGGTCGTGCGCACGGTGGCGGTGCGGGGCTGGCGGAACAGCAAGGACATCTCGCCGAAGAACTCTCCGGACTTGAGGGCGGCGACGGGCTTATCCCAGCCCGTCTTCGTCACTTCGACGCCGCCCTCATAGATCAGGTAGAAGCCGTCGCCGGGATCTCCCTCGGAGCAGACCACCGCGCCCTTGTCGAACTGAACCAAGGCCATATAGGGGAGCACGCCGGCGAGATGCTTGAGGGAAAGCTTGGAGAAGAAGCCCATTTTGCGCAGGCCTTTCTCGAGCCACAGATACTCCTTCTCCCCCATCCCGTCGAGCACGATTCCATCCATGGTCTTGTCTCCGTTCCTAATATTCATATGCCACGCCGATGAGATAGTTCAGGGCGCGGTAGGCGTACGAGTAGTTCTTCTGGTACTTCTGGTTCGAGGACGCCCAGAGAGCGTTCGCCCGAAACGTCAGCGTGAGCTTGGGCGCGATCGGGTAGCCGTAGGCCAGCGAGAGCGTGTAGCGGTCGTGCCGCTGCTTCGCCGACTGGTAAACCCCCACCTCGTCCTGGACCAGGCGGCCCAGATAGGTCTGGCGGTTCCAGCGCAAGGACATCGAGGTCCACGTCGGCGCCTTCTTGTCGCCCCACGACAGCGAGGCGCCCGGACCCGCGCCGAGGGTCCAGTAGCTGTAGGAGTCGGGGATGTAGCGGGCGAACGTCGCGTCGAAGGTGTTCTGGTTGGAGCGGCTGTAGGAGAAGTTCAAGGCCATGCTCAGGTCGAGCCGCCCCTCCTCCCCGAAGACGCGCACCGGAATCGGCCGGCCGATGGAGCCCGACAACGACTGCGCGAAATCGCGGCGCCCCGCATTCTTGAACTGACCGGTGTCCAGCACGATGCGCTGGTCCAGAAAATCCTTGTAGAGGAACGAATACGCGCCCGACAGAACGAGCTTCGGATCCTCGAAAGGCCACGGCCGATTGCCCGAGACGGAGGCCTGCCAGTTGTAAGTGTCGAGGACGTGCTTCGAGGCGAGTTCACGGCCGAGGGGATCGCCGAACGGGTCAGTTCCCGACTGCGATTCGAGTGACTCGTAGTTCGGGAACCGCACACGGTAGACGTCGAGCGCTCCGCGGAAGGCGAACGGTTCTTTGTACGTGTTCTCAAGCTCGAGGCCGGCGGAGATTTTCTCGTAGTCGAACAATCCGTGGCCCCAGGACTCGTCGCGGGTGTCCTTCAGGAACTCGCGCTTATAGCCGACGGAGGGCTTCACGCTCCACGTCGAATCCTCGAGCTTGCGGATACCCGTCAGCGATACGGTGTGATCCATCTGCTGCTGATACAAGGTCCCGGCCCCGACCGTGTTGTCCACGCCCTTGGTGCCGCGGTAGGCTCCGCCGTACATCGGCAGAAGGCTCCACCGGTCGCCCAGCCGAACGTAGCCCGCCGCGGTCAGCGCCGCATTTCCGCCGAGGCTGCCCTTTTGACCCTGAAAGAAGTACTGGCCGCCGGACAGGGAGGCGTTGACTACCGGAGTCCACTCGACCGCGGAGGCGGGCAGGGCGACGGCGAGCAGGACGGCGGCATGGACGAGGGGTTTTAGCACGAGAAAACGATTATGGGATCAATCCTGATTGGATGAAAATCTTGGGCTCGACGACGAGGTCGATCTTGCGGCCGCCGAACTCGGAGGCGGTCACGATGGTCTCGAAGTTCCAGCCGAGCAAGGTCTGCTTGAACGAAGTTCCGCCGAATCCGGTGGCTGAGAAATCCGAAGCCTTGGCGATCTTTCCCGCGTCGCTGATCACGTAGCTGTCGTACTTCTCCCAAACGTCCCCCGCGACGTTGGACGCGTAGACGACGTCGTGGAATATGCCCTCGCCGATCTCATTGTAGGTGCAATCGGGCGGGGCACACGCGGGCGAGCTCTGGACCGTCGTCACGTTCGTGAAGGCCGGCGCGAGCGCGTCCGTCTTGACCATGTTTTGGATGTTGGTCCCGGCCCAGCTCTGATGGCTGACGCCGTTAAAGGTGAGGTTATAGTTGTCGTACAAAGTCGTAAAAAACGGCCGGCCCGTCGCGAGCGGGATGAAGCTGGCCGTCGTCGGATCGTACGCCGCGGTGACGTCGTCCTGGGCGTTGCCTCCCGCGGCGGCGATCACATTGTTGTTGACGTCGACCTGATGCCCGCCGCTGGCGACCTCGAGCATCGCGTCCTGAGTATTGGAGCGACCCGTCCGGTACGAGGTCATGAAATAGGTGCAGGCGGCGTCGATGCAGCCCGAGATCTGGCGCAAGGCGACCGACATGTCGCTGGGCAGAGCCTGGTTGAAGGTCCCGTGATAGAAGAAGTAGTCGAAGCGGGCGTCGCGCTCGTTGAGCACGACAAGCTTGAACTGGTCGGCGGCGGGGCGCACGATGTATTCCTCGACGCGCACACGGTTGCCGTTGACGTCGATGAGGGCCTTGCCTTCCTGATATTCGGCGGTCTTCGCCTCCTCCGCCGCGGCGGCCTGGACCTCCTCTTTGCTCATGCGCAGATCCACCTCGCGCTTGGCCGTCTGCTTGGATTCGGACGTGGGCGCGGTCTCGTCGCGCAACGAAGCATCGGTGACCCGGCCCAAGCCGTCGCGGGTGACGTCCACGCTCTGCGTGTCCTTGACGAGAATTTCATTGCCCGACTTATCGGCGACGGCCAGCAACCCGCCGAACATCTGCACGTGAGTGTCGCCGGTGCCGTCGACGTCGACGCCGAATTCGGTGCCGCGCACCGAGCAGACCGCGGTGGGCGTGCGGACCTGAAAGCGCCGGTTGAGGCTCTTCGTGATCCACGCTTTCAGCGAGCCGAGCTTGAGCTCCATGCCGCTGGCCTGGGACGACGCCTCTTTCAAGGTGAAGGATGAGCCGGGATTGAGGTCCACGCGGGACGCGTCGTCGAAGGTGACCGTCGCTCGCGCGCCGGTGGCGGTCTTGAGCTGGTCGCCGGGAGAGAGAACCTGGCCGCTCGACACCTGGGCCCAGGTGTACGAACCGGAACGCAGGTAAAGAACCTTTCCGTCGGTCGAGGTGATGGCCACGGCGTGGGCGCAGACGGCCCGAATACACACGGCCAAGAGGGCGGCGAGGGCTGCCGCGCGTCTCCCGGTCCGCGAATTCCTCAGCTCGGTCTGTCGGAATTCAACGCTCATGGCCTGATGTGGCAGTATAGCGGACGCCCTATAGGCTGTCAACGCCGATTCGGTCACAAGACACAATATAGGAACATGCTAGAATCGGCCTATGGGACAGAACATCGCGCGGTTGTTCGTGGATCCGTTTCTGGGCGCCTATGACCGCTTTTCCGGGGCCATTCCGACCCTCGCCGCGGCCCTGCTCCTGCTCCTGGTCGGCATGTTCCTCGCCCGGGCCGTCCGGACCCTCATCGAAGTCGCGTTCGGCAAGCTGCGCCTGGACGATCACACCAGCCGCGTCGGCATCAACGAAGTGCTCGCGCGCCTGGGCATGGGCAAGTCGCCGACCTTCGCCGTGGCCTGGGTCGCGCACTGGTTCATCCTCTTTCTCTTTATCGTCTCCGCGGCCAACGCCGTGAACATGACCGTGGTCTCCGAGCTGCTGGAGCGTTTCGTCGGCGTGCTCCCCTCCCTGATCGCGGCCGTCCTGATCCTGTTCGGCGGCCTGCTCTTCGGCCGCCTGCTGGCGCATATCCTGCGCAACGCGGCCGCGGCGAACTCGATCCGCGGGGGCGGATTCGTGGCCGTCGCCGCCCAGACGGTGGCCATCGGCGCGTCGGGCGTCATCGCGCTTGAGCAGATTGGCGTGCGCCCCCAAATCCTGATTCCCTCGGTCCAGATACTCGTCGGCTCGATGGGTCTCGCCGTGGCGATCGCCCTCGGCCTCGGCGCCAAGGATCTCGCCTCCGAGTACCTTCGCGACCTTCTCAAGCCGAGCCGGTAGTGGCCAATCTTCTGATCGTCGACGACGAGCCCACCTTAGTCCTGCTCATGCGCACGGTGCTCGAGAAGGTCGGACACACCGTCACGGAGGCCTCCAACGGTCAAGAGGCGCTCGCCAAGCTCGGGGTCTCTCCGGATAACCCGGCCGCGCCCCTGCCCGATCTGATCCTGCTCGACGTCATGATGCCAGTGCTCGACGGCGTCGGCACGGCGGCGGCGATGCGCGATCATCCGCGCGCGGGCAAGGTGCCGATTCTCATCGTGACGGCCAAGGGCGATCTTCGCCCGCTGTTCGAGGCCATGCCCCAAGTCGCCGGGTTCTTTCAGAAGCCGTTCACGCCGACCGGCCTGCGCGAGGCCGTGCAGAAAGCCGTGGACAACCGCCCCGGCGCTTAGCGCGCCCTACTTCGGGAGCGGAACGGTGTCGTGCTTGCTGAGGCGGGCCTTGGCGGGCTTCACGCGCCTGAGCTTGATCGGGGACGGCACCATCACCGCCGTGACCGTGCGGGGAGCCGGGGCGGGGCCGAAATAGGTCGTGCGAATGGGATTGAGCGGAGCGGGAGTCTGCGGCCCGGCCTCGACTTCGGGAGGCGCCATCACCGTACGCCGCCGCCAGAGCTCGCGGCCGACGAAGGCCGCCAGCAGCAAGGCCGCCGCGAATACCGCGGTCTCCAAGGCGGGATGACGGTGAGAGCGTTTGCGCATCCTAATCCAAGTAATCCCGCAGGCCCTTGCTGCGCGACGGATGGCGCAATTTGCGGATCGCCTTCGCCTCGATCTGGCGGACGCGCTCTCGCGTGACGCGGAAGATGCGGCCCACTTCCTCGAGCGTGCGCGGGTAGCCGGAGTCGATGCCGAAGCGAAGCTTGATGATCTTCGCCTCGCGGTCCGTCAGGGATGATAACACCTTCTCTATCTCGGTCTTGCGCAGGAAGGAAGACGCGGTATTCGACGGAGCGGCCGTCGTCTTGTCCTCGATGAAGTCCTCGAGATAGGAGTCCTCGTCCTCGCCGATGGGCGTGGCGAGCGAGACCGGCTCCTGCATGATCTTCAGGACGTTCTTCACCTTGTCCATCGAGATGTGCAGCGAGCGCGTGTACTCCTCGAGGCTGGGCTCGCGGCCGAACTCCTGACGGTAGCGGCGCGTGACCTTGGTGAGCTTCGAGATCAGCTCCTTCATGTGCACGGGGATGCGGATCGTGCGCGCCTGGTCGGCGATGGCGCGGTTGATCGACTGGCGGATCCACCACGTCGCGTAGGTCGAGAACTTGAAGCCGCGCTTGTACTCGAATTTCTCGACGGCCTTCATGAGGCCGAGACCGCCTTCCTGGATGAGGTCCGACAGCTCGAGGTTGCTGTTCACGTGCTTCTTCGCGATCGAGACGACGAGTCGCAGGTTGGCCTTGATCAGCTTGAGCTTGTCCTCGAGGATGGTGTCCTCGAGGCGGATGATCTTGTCGTTGAGCTCGAGAAAGCGGTCGATCGGAATCGGCAGCGTGTTCTGAATGCGGTCGATGCGGTCGACGACGACTTCCATGTTCTCCATCGCGGCCTCGACGGCCGTCGGGGCGTAGCCGGTCTTGGCGCGGAACGCCTCGGGGCGCATCTTCCCCTTCTTGAGGGCGGCGAAGTAGGTCTTGAGCTCGTCGTAGGAGCAGCCGTAGCGGCGCTGGTAGCGCTCCATCTCGTCGCGGCACTCCTCGATCTTGCCGGCGAGGTTTTTGATCTTGTTCGTCAGGCGCTTGATCTTGTCCTGGTTCAGGTTCAGGTTCAGGATCCGGGCGATGACGAGCTTGTTGATCTGCTCGATCTTCTTCTGGAGCTTGATCCGGCGCTGGGGCTTGAGCTTGACGGGCAGGAGCTTCACGCGCAGCGCGGCCATCTGCTTCTCGGCCTTGGTGATGAACTGGGCCACGGACTTCATCTTGCGGCGCATGCCGGACAGCTCGGCGTTGGTCTTGCGCCCGCGGGGCATCAGCTCTTTGGGCGTCATCTCCTGCGCTTCGATGAGGGTTTCCCAAGAACGGATTTCGCGCATCGTGACGGGCGATTCCAGAACGAGCATGCGCAATTCCTTCTCACGCTCGCGGACGTTACGCGCAAGCGTAACCTCTTCTTCGCGGTTGAGCAGGGGCACGCGGCCCATTTCCGACAGGTACATGCGGATCGAGTTCGAGATGTCGGAGCTGCCGCCCCAATCCTCGGAGAAGCGCTCGCGGCCGCGCTCGGGCGCGGCGGCGGCGACGGGCTTCTTGCGGTCGACGACCTCGATGCCGAGGTCCTCGAGCGCCGTCATGAGCTCGTCCATCTCCTCCGACTTCATGTTCGCCGCCGACACCGTGCGACTGATCTCCTCCAGGGTCAGATAACCGTGCTCCTTCCCGAGGCCGATCAAGTTCTTCATCGCCTGACTCGTCTGAATCGCCATATTCTCTTATGCTCCTTACGTCTTAAAATCTTTTAACGTTTGGTTCCCTTCAATTCCGCGGCGAGGCGATGATATTCATCGCGCAGCCCCGGATCCACCGGCGCACGTCCCGACAAAACCAAAGGCTCGAGCTCCTTCAAGCGGCGCTGCGTGCGGCGCTTGCCCAGCAGCATCCGCAGATGCCCGGCCGGGTCGTCATAGCCGAGCTCGTCGCCCAGCAGGCGCGACGCGGCGGCCCGTTCGGCCGGCTGCAGCGCGTCGAGCAGCCGCGGAGCCCACTTGCCGTCGAGCGGCAGATTCTTCAGAGCGGCCACGATCTCGCGCGCGGACGCGGACTCGATGTCGTCCGAGACGATCTCGGCCGCCGAGGCGGGCGTCTTGAACAGCAGGCCGAGCACCTGCAGGTCGGCGGGCGGGATCACCGCCGCCTTGACGGGCCCCGACGGCGCCGGCGCGGGAGCCGGGGCGTTCGCGGGGCGGCGCGTGCTCTGCGCGACGGCCTTGCCGCCGGAGCGCCGCAGGGACTCTTCGTTGAGACCGAGGCGGGTCGCCAGACGCCGCACCCACTCGTCCTTCAAAATCTCATCGGGGCAGCGCACGATGGTCGCCATCACGTCCTTGGCGATCGTGGACTTGGCCTCGGGCGTCAGCTCGCCCGCGCGCTTGATCAGGAGCTCGGTCTTGAACGCCACGAGGTCCTGGGCGCCGTCGAGCGCCGTCTTGAACGCCTCGAGGCCCTTCGCGTGCAGGAACTCGTCCGGGTCCTTGCCCTCGGGCACGGAGGCCACGCGCACGGCGAGCCCGCTCTCGAGCGCCGTCTCGGCGCCGCGCACGGCCGCGTTCTGACCGGCGTTGTCGGCGTCGAAAACGATCGCGACGGAGTCGGCGTAGCGCTTGATCAGCAAGGCGTGCTCGGGAGTCAGCGCGGTGCCGAGCGGCGCGCACGCCGTCTTCAGGCCGTGCTGGTGCGACGCGATCACGTCCATGTAGCCTTCCATCAGGTGAGCCTTACGGGCCTTGCGCGTTTCCGGAAGGCCCTCGAAAAGCCCGTACAGCACTTTGCTCTTGGAGAACACCGGCGTCTCGGCCGTGTTCAGATACTTGGGTTCGCCGTCGCCGAGCGTGCGGCCGCCGAAGCCGACGAACGCGCCCTTCACGTCGCGGATCGGGAACATCAGGCGGTCGAAGAAGTAATCACGCAGGCTGCCGTCGGCGCGCTTGGCGGCGAGGCCGGCCTTCATCAGGAGCTCTTCGGTGAAGCCTTTTTTCAACGCGGCGGGCACCAGGTTGCCGTTGCGCGGCGCGTAGCCGATTAGGAAGCCCTCGACGGACGCCTTGCTCAGCTTGCGGCTGGCGACATACTGTCGGGCGGGCTCGGCGGACGGGTCTTTTTTGAGCTGCTCCGCGTAATGGTGCGCGGCGAATTCGTTGGCCTCGCGGATCTTGATCCGCTCTTTATCGGCCGGGCCCATCTCGCGGTCGGCCTCGATCTTCACGCCGGCGCGCAGCGCCAGCTTCTCCGCGGCTTCCATGAACGAGAGGCTCTCGGACTTCATCACGAAGGAGAACGCGTCGCCGCCCTCGCCGCAGCCGAAGCAGTGGAACGTCTGGCGCTCGGGGCTGACGATGAAGCTCGGGCTGCGCTCCTGATGGAACGGGCAGCGGGCCTTCATGTTGCGCCCGGCGCGCGTCAACGGAACATACTCCCCCACCAGCTCGACGATGTCGAGCCGGGACCGGATGAGTTCCAACGTCTCGGGAGGTATCAGGGCCAAGTTAAAATCGAAAATTGGACGAGCCGACGCCGCGAAACGCGCGGCGCCGGCCCGTCTCGACGGAGTTAAGGGACGCGGCGGCGCTTGGAGCGGCGCAGCTTGCGACGCGCTTCAGCGGCCTTCAGCTTGCGCTTCATGGCGGGAGACATGTAACGCTCGCGGCGCTTCACTTCCTTGAGCACGCCGTTGCGTTCGCAGTCCCGCTTGAAGCGGCGCAGAGCTTCTTCGAGCCCTTCGCCTTCGCGCAGTTTAATGAAAACCATAGTTAGAAATTCACCACCTTTCCACGATAGGAACGGAGAATATTACCCGGGAGGCCACTGCATCGGCCTCCCGCCCAGCAAATGGTAATGCAAATGATCCACGGACTGCCCGGCACCCTTCCCGTTATTGGTCACGAGCCGGAACGAGGAGAGCTTAGCCCCCTCCGCGATACGGCACGCCACCCTCTGCAAATGCCCCAATAAAGCGGCATCCCCGTCCGTCGACGCGCTCAGCGACCCCAAATGCTTCTTCGGGACCACCAATAAATGCGTCGGCGCCTGGGGCGTGATGTCCTTAAAAACGAGCGCTTGCTCGTCCTCATGGACGATTTGGGCGGGTATCTCGCGTCGGACGATACGGCAGAACAGGCACTCCTGCAACGTCCGAATTATATCCTTATAGGCCCCCCCCGGCAAGGGCCCTCGGCTCCCCTCGGGAAGTGGGTCTAAAGACCGGAACCGGCGGCTTCCCGGGCTTCGGAGGTCAGCTTTTCGACCGCGGGGAAGTGGGAGGCCAGAAAGCCGAGGAAAAGACCGAACGGGACGAGGTTGACCCAGTAAGACGGATAGATCTTCAGAACCCCGTTGACCGCCCCCACGTAGGCGACGGTCAGGCCGAACAGGCCGGGCATCTCGCGGCAGGCCAGGCGCACGATGTACGCCGTCAGAACCCGCCGGCTGAGTTCACCCTGAGACTTACGCAGCACCATCCGCCACACGACCTCGGAGGCCGCGATCGACGCGAAAGACATCGCCATAACGGCGATGGTCAACGTGTTGATTCCGCGCACCTCGAGCGCGGTCGGTGTCCGGGCCGCGGCGTTGAAGTAGGCCCAAGCCACGAGGCCGGCCATCATGGCCATCCCGCCGCCCATCGCGAGCGCGATGATCCGCAGAGTGTGAGCGGCTTCCGGCGAAACGTTCTCTTCGCTCATATCCCGCCCAGCTCGTACTGCACCACCGCCGCCGCGGCCAGCGCCGCCGCCTCGGCGCGCAAGATGCGCGGCCCGAGGCCGAACACCACCGCGCCTTCCGCCCGCGCCAGCTCGACTTCCTCGTCGGAGAAGCCGCCCTCGGGGCCGATGAACAGGCTCACCGTCAAAGCCTTGTCGCCGCGCTTCTCATTCGCCGCGCGCAACGCCGGCCCGAGCGCGTCGGAGGCGGAGGAGCCCTTCAGGCCTTCCCACGCCACGAGCACGAGCCCTTTGTCCTTCACCGCGCGGATGGCGTCGCGGAACTGGACCGCTTCGCGCACGGCCGGAAGATCGGCGCGGCCGCACTGCTTGGCCGCCGCCATGATCAGGCGCGACCAGCGCTCGGCCTTCGACTTCACGCGGTCGACCTCATGCAGCAAAACCACGGTGCGCGGCGTCAGCAACGGGATGAAGGCCGCGACGCCGAGCTGGGTGCCTTTGTCGAGGGCGTCGTCCCAGTGGCTCGCCTTGAGCAGGCCCAGATAAAGCTCGAGCTTGGCCGGCGCGCGAGAATCATCCGGCGTGATCGTGACCGTGACCTTGCCCGTCACGGAGCCGTCCGCGTGCACGGCGTCGATGACGCCCTTGAACTTTCCGCCCTTGCCGTCGAAGAGGTCGAGCTCCGCGCCGGCACCGAGACGCATGACCTTCACGACGTGAAAGGCCTCGGGGCCTTTGAGCGCGAACCCGCCTTGGCCGACGTCTTCAGGCGCGACGAGAAATTGGGGCATGACCCGATTCTAGCAACATCCCGGCCTAGGGCGCCGGAGCGTACCCGACGCAGAAGTTCCGATCGCAACGCGCCTTCAGCCCCGGCACGCTCACGTCGCCGGTGCAGTTGATCGTCGGCGCGACGCGGCGGACCCAGGCGTCGTGGGCCGGCCGATAGCTCCCATGGATCGCGTCCGAACCGCCGCCGCAAGCCGCGGCCGCGAGAGTGCAGTCCCGGTCGCGCCGGCAATAGCCCCAGGACGGGTTGGGGTTCGGGCCTTTCCCGTTGTGCTTGGCCGCGAGGCGTTTCACCGCCTGCTCCTCCTTCGCGGGCTGGAGCATGATCGAGTCGCATTGTCCCGGAGCGGCCTTATGTTCGGCAAACCAATCCGCCGAACGCAGCGAGAGCAGGATCAGCCGCTCTCCTCGGGGCGGGCGGAGATCGCAGCTCGTCGCCTCGGGCAAAACAAGCGCGCCGACATACTTCGTCCAGGAGGCCTCGACGCGGAACACGCTGCCGCTCCCCGAGTCTTCCGCGGCGCCGAGCAAGGCGGTTTCCGCGAGCTCGGGATTGACCGCCAGACGTTCGAGCTTGGTCCGGTCGGCGCATCTGCAGGCAAAGGCGGGCCGGGCCGCGAGCAAGGCGAGAACGACGAGCGCGCGCATCGCTACTTCCCGAAGAACTTGCCGAACACGCCGCCGTCGCCCTTGTGGTCGTCTTCTAAGGTCTTACGGAACTCCTCGAGGATTTCCTTCTGCTTGTGCGTGAGCTCGCGCGGGACCTCGACCTTCACGTGGACGAGCAGGTCGCCGCGGCCGCGGCCGTGGAGCTTGGGCATGCCCTTCTCGCGCACGCGTAGCGTCGCGCCGGTCTGGGTGCCGTGGGAGATCTTGACCGTCACCGGCTCTCCGTCGATGGTGGGCACGGTGGTCGTGCCGCCGAGCGCGGCGCTGGCGATGTCGATGTGCGCGTTGACCGCGAGATCGTCTTCAGCGCGCTCGAAGCGCGGGTCCGGCTTGATGTGGACCTCGAGATAGAGGTCGCCGCGCTCGGCGCCGCGCGGGCCGGCCTCGCCCTCGCCGGAGATGCGGAGCGTCGCGCCATGATAGATGCCCGGCGGAATCTTGATCTTGAGCTCGGCGTCCTTGCGCACGCGGCCCTGACCCTTGCAGTCCTTGCACGGATCCTCGACGATCTGGCCTTCGCCGCCGCAGCGAGGGCAGGCCTGGGACATCGCGAAGAAGCCCTGGGACACCTGCACGCGGCCGGAGCCGCGGCATTGCGTGCAGCGCTTCACGCCCGAGCCCGGCTTGCCGCCGGAGCCGTGACAGGTGCCGCACGACTCGACGCGCTGGAACTCGAGCGGGAGCTGCACGCCCTTGAACGCGTCCTCCAAAGTGATGGTGGTGGAGTACTTGAGGTCGTTGCCGCGCGCGCGGCGCCCGCCGCCGCCCTGGCGCCCCCCGCCCTGGCCGCCGAAGAGGTTCTCGAACAGGTCGCCGAACACCTCGTTGACGTCCACGCCCTGGCCGAAGCCCTCGAAGCCCTGACCGCCGCCGAAGCCGCCGCCCGCGCCCTGATTGACGCCGGCTTCGCCGTACTGGTCGTACAGCTTGCGCTTCTTCGCGTCCGACAGCGCCTCGTAGGCGCCGTTGATCTTGCGGAACGTCGCCTCGGCTTCCTTGTTGCCGGGGTTCCGGTCCGGGTGATGCTTCATGGCGGCCTTGCGGTACGCGGCCTTGATCTCCGCGTCCGTGGCGTTGCGCGCCACGCCCAGCAAGCCGTAATAATGTTCTGCCATATAATCAGGGTCGGCCAACCAACCTCTGTCGT
>CALRXP010000033.1:0-15498 GCA_943372155.1 Candidatus Endomicrobiellum trichonymphae
GAGCAAGAAATGAGCGAGCGGGCGCCCTCCGCCGTCGAAGCCACGTCCGCCGAGATCGCGGTGAAAGCCGCCGCGGCGCGTCACGCGGCGTCGGTGTGGCGGCGCACGACGGTGGCTCAGCGCGTGAAGACTTTGCGCGCCGTCTGGAAGGCCTTGGCCGCGCGCCGCGACGAAATCCGCGCGGTCGTCCATGAGGAGACCGGCAAGCCTCTCGTCGAGGTGGACCTGATGGAGCTCGGCGCCGCGGGCCTGCTGGTCGACTGGATGACGTCGGCCGCCCCGCGCGTGCTGGGGGACAAGGCGGCGAGCAGGCCCTGGTCGTTGATGAATAAGCGCGCCTACGAGCGGCGCGTCCCGCGCGGCGTGGTGGGGCTGATCACGCCGTGGAACATGCCGTTCCTGATCCCTTTCGGAGACGCGTTCGCCGCGATGCTCGCCGGCAATGCCGTGCTGCTCAAGCCTTCGGAGTGGACGACCAAGACCGCGATCTGGCTCGAGCGCGCGATCGCGGCGACCTCCTTGGTGCCCGAGGGCTTGCTGACCGTGGTGCCGGGCGGCGGGGCCGCCGGCGAGGCCGTCGTCGACGCGACCGACATGGTCGTGTTCACCGGCTCGACCAAGACGGGCCGCGCCGTCGCCGTGCGCGCTGCGGGCCAGCTCAAGCCGGCCGTCCTCGAGCTCGGCGGGAAGCACCCCATGATCGTGCTGGCGGACGCCTCGCTCGAACGCGCCGCTTCGGCCGCCGTCTGGGCGGCTTGCTCCAACGCCGGCCAGGTCTGCGTCGGCGTGGAGCGCGTCTTCGTCGAGGCGGAGGTGTACGACCGGTTCATCGAGCTCCTGCGCCCGAAGGTGGCGGCGCTGCGCCAGTCCCTCGACGGCAAGAACGCAGATCTCGGCCGGCTCGTCTTCCCGCCGTTGCTCTCCCGTCTGCAGGAGCAACTGGAGGACGCGCGCCAGAAGGGGGCGCGCGTGATCGGCGGCGAAGTGCTCGACCGCGAGGAGCTGCTGATGTCGCCCGCGCTCGTGCTCGACGCGCGCATGGACATGCGCGTCATGACCGAGGAAAGCTTCGGCCCTGTTATTCCCGTCATGAAGATCGCCCGAGCCGAGGAAGCGATCGCGCTGGCCAACGCCGGCGCCGAAGGCCTTGCCGCGAGCGTCTGGACCACCGACCTCGCCAAGGGTGAGCGCCTCGCCGCGGCATTAGAAGTTGGTTTGGTCGGAGTGAACGAGCCCGCGTCGCATTACGCCTTCGGCGCGCTCCCGTTCGGCGGCATGAAGCAAAGCGGGATGGGGCGGCGCCATGGGGAAGAAGGATTGCTGGCCTTCACGCAATCCCAATCGGTTCTGGTTCACGAATGGCCGGATAACGCTCCGGATTTGTGGTGGTTCCCGTACGATGAACGAAAGGCTGGGTTTCTCCGGAAGTTGATGGGATTGCCGTGAAATTAGGCGTTCACGCTTCGGTCCGAGGAGGCTACCAAGCCGCTCTCGATGAAGCGCTGGCGCTCGGCTGTGAGTCTCTCCAAATATTGCCGTACCGGCGACATTCGGATCCGTCAAATGAAGAGTTGTCGTCTTTCGCCGCCGCGCGAAGCGCGGCGAAGCTCCAGCTGCTCGTCCACTCCCGCTTCGTGCCGAGTTTGGCGTCGTCAGACGGGGATCGTCGCACGAGATCCATCCAACACTTGTCGAAAGAGTTGTCCTTGACGATGGCCCTCGGCGGCGATTCGTACGTGATTCACGGCGGCGCTTATTCGCCGGACTCGGATCTCGGCAATGGCGTCCGTCTCTTCGCTGAGTCCGTCCTAATGGCCGTCGAACAGAGTTCCTGCCCTACGCCGTTGCTGTTAGAAAACGTCCCCGGCGGCGGCCGCCGCATGGGCGGCTCGTTAGAAGATTTGGCCCGCCTTCAGGACGCTCTCAAACCAAGGCTTCCTAATATTGGGGTCTGCCTGGATACCGCCCACGCCTACGCCGCCGGCTACGACTGCTCCTCCGCCGAAGGCGCCTTAAAATTCCTCGCGCGCGCTCACCGGCTCCTCGGCTTCGACGCCGTTAAAGCTTTCCATCTCAACGACAGCCGTGCTTTACTCGGCTCCCACCGCGAGCACCACGAGCACTGGGGCCAAGGCCGTCTCGGTTCGGAGGGCCTCAAGGCGCTGCTCGACCGGTCCGAGTTCTCCGACAGCCCCGCCATCCTGGAAACGCCGAAGGACGGCCCTGAAGCCGACCGCCGCAATCTCGAGTTCGCCCGGAAGCTGACGGCCTAAGCCGTGATGCGCAGGCCTTCGCGGCCGAGCACGACCTTCAGCTTGTAGCCGCGCTCGTCCGCGCGCGCCTGGGCGTCCTTGCCCATCTGGTCGAGCACCGCGTCCGCGTAGCTGTCGTCCTGGTGAACGAGCACGAGGTTCTTCACGAGGTTCTTGCCCGCGAAGTCCACGGCGGAGATGAAGCTCGAGTGGCCGGTGTTGCGCTTGTTCTTGTAGTCCTCGGCGGTGTAGCGCCCGTCGTGGAACAGGAGGTCCGCGCCGCGGACCACGGCGCCGATCTTCTCGTCGTAGTCCTGCAGCGCGGTGGCGTACTCGCCGTAGAGCTCGCTGTCGGGGCAGTACACGATCTTGCGGCCTTCCGTCTGCAGAATGTAGGCGAGGGTGGTTCCGGGATGGTTGGCGTAGAAGACGGACAGGCGCACGCCGGGCAGGATCTCGTAGGTCTGCTCCATCAGCTCGTACAGCTCGATCTTCGCGGCGGGCATCTGATCGCCGAAGCCGGGCTCGAAGGCGGCCTTGAGCGCCTGCTCGAGGGTCTTGTCCGGGTCGGAGGCGCCGCTAATGTTGAGCGTGTAGTCCTTCTCGCGCGCGCACGGGAAGCCCGCCAGGCCCTCGACGTGGTCATGGTGGAAGTGGGTGAGGAAGATCCACAGCTCCTTGTGACGGCCGGACTTCATGAGGTCGTTGCCGAGCAGGCTGATACCGGAGCCGGCGTCGAAGACGAACAGATGCGACGGCGTCTCGACGGAAACGCAGGAGGTGTGCTTGCCGTATTTCGTGACCACCGGAGAGACGGCCGAGGAGCTCGAGCGGCAGCCCCAGACCACGGCCTTGAGGTCCACGCGAGCCGCGGGCGCGGGGGCGGAAGGGGGGCGGGCGACCTTGGTGGGCTCGACGCCGCCCTTCGACATGAGCTCCTTGACCTTTTGCGCGAACAGGTCCACGTCGTAAGGCTTCTCTATAAAAGCTTCGGCTCCATATTGAGCGGCGCGCTGCTTCTCGGCATCGAAGGACTTGCCCGACACGATGATCGCGCGGATCGGCTCGGTGTCGGGGTCGGATTTCAGACGGTGAAGCAGGGTCAGGCCGTCCAGCCCCGGCATGAGAATGTCGAGGACGACGAGGGCGGGCTTTTCGGCCTTGATGATGTCCTGGGCCTTGAGGCTGTCCTGGATCAGGCGGGCGGAGTAGCCGGCGTCGGTGAGGAGCTCGAGCGTGAGCCCGCCCACGAGCGGATCGTCGTCCACGATGATGATTTGAGCGCCCATTGTGGCGGTTATTCTATAATAATTACCCAATGCGTATCATCGCGGGCGAAAGCCGAGGCCGTGCCCTCAAGAGCGTGCCGAAAGAAATGATGGTCAAACCCATCTCGGCGCGCATTAAGAAATCCGTGTTCGACATCCTGCGCCCGCGGCTGGAGGGCGCGCGCGTGCTCGACCTGTATGCCGGCACCGGCGCGGTGGGCATCGAGGCGCTCTCGCGCGGTGCGGCCTTTGCTTTCTTCGTCGACGCGGACAAGCGCTGCATCGCCGTCATCGAGCAAAATCTCAAGACCCTAAACCTCGCCGCAAAGGGCCGCGCGTGCTACGGCGACATCCTGCAAGATCTGTCCTGGGTCGGCTATCGCGCGGGCCACTCGGACTTCGACATCATCTACATGGGCCCGCCTTACCGGACCCAGGACAACACGATGCTCGCCTACTCGACGCCGACGCTCGCCCGCGTCGCCGAGGCCAACCTGCTGGCGTCCGGCGGGATCATGCTCCTTCAGCGCTACAAGAAGGAGAAGGTCGAGCTGCCCGCCGGCTACGAGAAATTCCGCGAGGAAAGGTACGGGGACACCGACGTGGAGTTTATCCGCCGCGTCGCCCCGCCGGCGTAGCTTGGATATCTCGTACACCCGGTATCGCATCTACCGGGAGTGCCCGTGGAAGTACAAGCTCCTGTTCGTCGATGGACGCCAGATTCCGCTCTCGCCGAAATCCTCCTTCGGCCTGTCCCTTCATCGCGCGCTCGAGGCCTGGTTCACCGGCGGCGATCTGTCCTGGGAGTCTCTTCGCGCGGCCCTGCGCTCGCGTTGGCTCACGTCGGGCTACCCGGACGAGGACGCGGAGTCCCGGGCTTTTTCCAAAGCGGAGCGCGCGCTGACGCGCTTCTACGGCGAGGAGGAATCCCGCCGCGCCCGCACGGTCACCGTCGAGAAGGAGTTTTTCTGGACCACGGGCTCGCACCAGGTGCGCGGTAAGATCGACCGCATCGACCAAAGCCCGGACGGCGCGTACGAGATCATCGATTACAAGACCGGCCCCGGCGTGCCGACGCCGGCGCAGGTCGCCGGGGATCTGCAGATGCGCTTCTACGCCCTCGGCGCCCAGCGCGGACTGGACCTGCCCCGGCCGGAGACCTTGACCATGGACTGCGTCGTGGCGGGGGAGCGCGTCAGCGCCCCTTACGATCCGGCCGGCGAGGAAGCGCTCGACGCGGACATCCGCGCCGCGGCGTCGGGCATCGAGGCGGCGGTCTTTCCCGCCGACGTGAAGTACTGCCCGCGCTGCGATTTCCGCAAGGAGTGCCCCTTCTCGGCCGCGAAGTGACGGCTAGGCGTCGTTGAAGCGCCGGCGGGGCACGTCGGGCAGGTTGCAGTGGTCGCGCACGCAGTTCTTCCCGTCGTGCTTGGCCTGGTAGAGGTTCATGTCCACCCGGTGCAGGAGCTCCGCGGGCGTTTCCGGCGCGGTGCCGTCGCACGTGCTCACGCCCACGCTGATCGTCGCGAGATAGCCGTTCTTGGCGATGCCGCTGCGGGCGCGGTTGGCGACATGAACGGCGGTCGCGGCGTCCGCGCCGGGCATGATGACGACGAACTCATCGCCGCCGTAGCGGCCGAGGAGATCGTCGGAGCGGACGTTGGCGGAAAGCGTCTCGGCAGTTTCCTTGATGACCCGGTCGCCGAACAGGTGGCCGTGGCTGTCGTTGATGCGTTTGAAGTCGTCGATGTCGATCATCATCACCGACAGCGGAACCTTGTGGGTCAAGGTCCGCTGGATTTCGATCTCCAGTATCTCCTGCAAATAACCGTGCGTGTAGGCCCCGGTGAGGCCGTCGGTCACGGATTTCAGGTGCAGTTCGTCGACGCGGGCGGACAACACCCGGTTGTTGACGCGCTGTCTCTCCGAGCGAAGCCCGATCACGTAGCCGAAGATCAGGAACGCGAGCACGGTGCCCACGCCCATGTAGGCGTAAAAGAGGAAGTTGTAATCGAGCTCGTGCCGCACCCAGACGGACTTGAGCAGCGGATCGGCGAGCCAGTAGCGCAGGAAGAACGCGCCGGTCGGCGAGCCGAGGCCGAGCGCGGCGCCCGCGGCGGGATAGAGGTAGTAATGCGGAATGGAGCGCAGGCCGGCGCGGAAATCCGCGTTGTCCCGCTGTCGCCGTCGCTGGGCGCTCATTTCGTGTTTTCGGGGGACGCGGTCCAGAGGACGCGCGCGACGGGGGTCAGCTCGAGCGCCACGATGGTCGCCGGCGGCATCTCGACGAGGACCTTGCCGAGCAACGCGGCGATTTCGCCGACCTGAGGCTGGTGGCCGATGGCCAGGACTTCGTCGACCGACCCTCCGCGCTCGGCGAGCTCGGCGGCGACCTCTTCGGCGGAGCGGGTGTTGTCGAGAGGGGCGAAGACGTGCGCGCCGGAGGCGGGTTTGAGCACGGAGGCGGCCTCGCCGGCGGTCTGGACCGCGCGCAGCAGCGGCGAGTGCAGGATCAGGCCCGGGGCGCCGCCGCGGCGCAGGAGCTCGGCGGCCATGCGGCGGACGTCGTCGCGGCCCCGCTCGGACAGAGGGCGCAGAGCGTCCTTGGCGACCCCGGCTTCCGCGGGCGTGGGGGAATGACCGTGGCGCATCAGATAAAGCCGCTTCATGGGAGGGGAGGGTACCAAATTCGCGGGCGCCCTACGCCCCGCGATCGAGCGTGCGCCAGGCCGCGAGCGAGGCGAGGAACAGCCACAGGGCCTCGTACACCCCGGCCAGGCGCGGGAGCACGGACAGGAAGAAGGAGAAGACGCGGGGGTCGAACCAGCCGGGAATCCCGTCCGTCGCGACGTTGGGGGAACGCGCGGCCATTTCCCGCACCAGGTGCGCGAGGTAGAAGTACTTGCCTAGCAGCAGCCCCCAGACGGTGCAGGCGACCGCGATCCATTGGAGGTTCCGGCCGCGTTCCCCGTCCGCCGCATGGCGCACCGCGAAGCCGACCGCGTAGCCGACGCCGATGGCGGCGAAGCCGATCTCCGTGCGCGTCGCCGCGAGGAGCAGGGCCCACGCGGCGCCGCAGGCCGCTCCGGCGGCGGCCCCGACCGCGGCGACCGACGCGGGTTTCGTCCTCAAAAGAAATAATCGAATGACGAGAAGAATTGCTCGAGCAGGCGTTCCGCGCGGGAGCGCTTCTGCCATTCGCCGAGCGTGACCTCGCGCGCGCCGGACAGGCCCAGCTCGAAGCGCGTCTTGAGCTCGGCGGCGAAGGGCGCGTCGTCCGTCTGCAGATTGGCCTCGAGGTTGTGCTGGAGCGAGCGGTGATCGAGGTTGTAGGAGCCGAGGGAGCACCATTTCCCGTCGACGACGACGGCTTTGGCGTGCATCATCGGCCCTTGCCACTCGAATATTTTGACGCCTTTCGCCAGCAACGGGGCGTAGGTCGCGCGCATCGCGTACCAGACCGAGCGGATATCGGATTTCCCGGGCACCAGCACGCGCACGCTCACGCCGCGGCGCGCCGCCTGCGTCAGCGAGCGGCGCACGCGCCAGTCGGGCACGAAGTAGGAATTGGCGATGGAGACCTCGGTCCGGGCGGCGCGCAGGGCGTTGACGTAGGCCTCGCGGATGACGAAGCGGCGCAGGAGCTCGTGGTTGCCCACGATCCGGACCTTCGACGCGCCCACCAGGAGATCGGGCCGGCCCGCGGACTCGAACCAGCGGCCGGTCCCCTTGTGCCAGACGGCCCGGAACAGGCGCTCGAGCTCGTACGCGGCGGGGCCTTCGACCCGGGCGTGCGCGTCGGGCCAATCGAGGCCGCCTTCTTCCGTGGGCGCGTGCTCGTCGCAGATGTTCATGCCCCCGATGAACCCGGTCATGCCGTCGCAGATCAGGAGCTTGCGGTGGTCGCGTTTGTTCCACGCCCAGTGAGGCCGCCACGGAGCGACCGGGTGATACTCGAGGAGCTGCACGCCGGCGTTGCGCATCGTCGTTTCCTCGACGGGATCCAGATCGAGGGAGCCGACCGAGTCGTAGATCAGGCGCGTGCGCACCCCGCGCTTGGCCGCGGCCGCGAGCAGCCCGGCGAAGCGGCGCCCGGTCGCGTCGCTGCCGAAAATATAGGTTTCGAGATTGACCGTCTCCTTGGCGGCTTCGATCGCCTCGGCCATGGCGGCGTACAGGTCCTTGCCGCGGGTGAACAAAGTGAGCTTGTTGCCGGAGGAGTATTCGTCGTGGTCCCACGTGAAGTCTCCGGAGCCGGGTTTGGGCCGGCGCAGGTACTTGCGGACGGGGGGCGGCAGGCGGTCGAGATCGGAAAGCGCCACGGACCCATGGTATCTAATTGCTAGACTCTTGTCTGACATGGCCGGCAAAGAACACTTCGACAAGCTCCAGTCCCTCATCGACCTCGAACGCGAGGCCGAGAAAGCGGAGAACCTTCGCGAACTGCGCAAGTTCCCGGTCGCGCAGCGCGAGCTGCGCGGCAAGACCGTCACGGGGCTCATCGTGGATGCCGTCGAGGGCGGCATGGGCGGCCTGACCATGGTCACCTTGTCGCGCGTGCCGAAGGGCGAGGAGCTCGCCCCGTTCCACGCGATGAACGCCGGCGACAACGTCCTGCTGACCTTGGCCCCGGGCAACGAATTCGAATCCGTGGAAGGCACTCTTTATAAGGTGGACGAATACCGCGTGACCGTCGCCATGTCTCGCGCCGCCCCCGAAGAGGCCATCCGCGGCAACTGCCAGGTCGACCTTCTCGGCTCCGACGCGACGTATCAGCGCATGCGCAAGGCGCTCGTCACGGTGGCGGAGTCGAAGCGCTCCCGCGTTTCGACCTTAAGAGAGATATTCCTCGGCGAGCAGCAGCCCGAGCGGGTCAAGGTTCCCAAGATCATCTGGCTCAACCGGAACCTCAACGAGTACCAGCAGACGGCGGTCAAGAGCGCGCTCGCCGCGCAGGATGTCGCCCTCGTGCACGGTCCGCCCGGCACCGGCAAGACCACCGTGCTCGTCGAGATCATCCGCCAGCACGTGGCCCGCGGCGAGCGCGTGCTCGCCACCGCGCCGTCGAACATCGCCGTCGACAATATTCTCGAAAAGCTCATCGGCACCGGATTGCGCGTGACGCGGCTGGGCCACCCGGCGCGCACGCTCGAGAGCCTGCGCCACGGCAACCTGGCGGCGCAGATCGAGGACGATCCCGCGTACGAAGAGGTCAAGGAGCTCGACGCGTATCGCGAGCGCATGATCCACCGCAAGTCCCGCCACGGCCGCGGCATCAATCAGCTCGGCTACGAAGAGCGTCAGCTGCGCGAGCGCGAGGTCGGCAAGCTCTGGCGCCAGGCCCGCGACCTCGAGGCCGAGATCGCCCGGCATATCGTGGCCGGAGCGAACGTGGTGCTCGCCACGCACGCGGGAATTTCCAAGCGCTACGTGAAGGGTGACTTCGACCTCGTCGTCCTCGATGAAGCCAGCCAGGCGAGCGAGCCGCTGTCCTGGGTGCCGCTGACGATCGCGCGCAAGGCGATCTTCGCGGGCGACGCCAACCAGCTGCCGCCCACGATCTATTCCAAGGAAGCCGCCGAGGGCGGTCTCACCGTCACCTTGTTCGACCGTCTCAAGAAGATTCTGCCTGCTTCCTCCCAGACCTTGCTCCGCGTGCAGTACCGCATGCATGAGAACATCATGCGCTTCCCGTCGCAGGAGTTCTACGAGGGCAAGCTCATCGCCGACGAGACGGTGGCCAAGCATTTGGCCTCGGAGCTCGCCGGCGTGGCGCCGTCGGACCTGACCAGCCGCCCGGTGACCTACGTGGATACCGCGGGCGCGGGCTTCGACGAGGTCTGGAACGACATGCTTGAGAGCCGGGAGAACAAAGGCGAGGCCGAGCTCGCCGTGAAGCTTCTCTACGAACTGCTCGGCTCCGGCATCAAGCCCAAGGATGTCGCCATCCTGACGCCGTACACCGCGCAGGCCAAGCTCCTGAAGACCCTCGTGCGCGAACCCGGCCTCGAGATCGGCTCCGTCGACGGCTTCCAGGGCCGCGAGAAAGAGGCGATCATACTCAGCCTCGTGCGTTCGAGCGAGGCCGGACAGATCGGCTTCCTCTCCGACATGCGCCGCTTGAATGTGGCCATCACGCGGGCGCGACGCTGCCTCATCGTGGTCGGAGACTCCGCCACGATCGGCCGCCATCCCGTCTACGCGCGCTTCGTCGCGCACGCCGACGAGCTCGACAGTCATCGGTCCGCCTATGAGTGGATTGGGGCCTGACGGTAAGCGCGACCTTTCCAAGCTGACGCCCGAACTCCGGGCGGTCCTGGTCGTGGAGCTTCGGTCCCTCGTCGAGCGCGCAAAGGCTCTGACCCCCGACGAAGTCACGGTCCTGCTCCATCTCCTTCATTACGCCGGCTTCAGCGGTGACGGCGTCCTGGTCGCGCCCGAGCTGTCTTCTCTTTGGGGAGCGAAAGAATCCTTCATTCCGAAGGCCCATCTGCCGCCCGATCGGACCCGCGCCGCGGTCAAGATTCTGCGCCGTCGCGGCGTGCTCAAAGACGCCGAAGAAGGCGCGACCCTCGTCGACAATTCCGTGCTCCGCGCGTTGGCCGACGCCTGATTTCAGGGAACTTTTTCGACCCCTCAATCGTCTGGTAGGTGAGGCCGCGGGATACGCGGCCGCCGCAAAGGGGGAGAACATGGAACACTTGCCGAAGTTGGAAGCGCGCGTGCGCCCGTATCAGGACCCGTCGGACCGAGCGACGAAGCTCATGGCGTTCGCGGAGTTGATCATCGCCGACGCCTTCGTCATCAAAGGCATCCGCGTGCTGAAGAAGGCCGAGCCGGGAACCGACGAGCCGTTCGTGGTCTTTCCGGCGGAGCGCGGGAAGGGCGCCACGGCGGATCGCTGGTTCGATCTGGCCCATCCCGTAACCGCGGAGGCGCGCACCGCCGCGATCGGACTGATCATGGAAAAATACCGGCAGGTCGCCTCGGGGGGTGGCGCCGCCGCCGCGGTCCCGTTCTAGGGCTTCGCGTTCGCCGCGCGCTTGCGCAGCCAGACCATGGCGGCGTAAGCCGCGGCGAACAGGACGATCGCGATCACGACGACGTGCATCTTGGCCTTGAGCGCGTGGGCCAATTGCTCGGGGGAATCGAGCAGAGCGGGCTCGTCGCCGATGACCTTCCGGCCGAACCAGGCGAGCGTCCAGCACCAGAGGAAAGCGCCGGCCGTCGTCGCGGCGGAGAACGGCCCGACGCGCATCTTGAGGATGCCGGCGGGAATCGAGATCAGATGCCGAACGACGGGCAAGAGCCGGGCGAAGAAAATGCCGGACACGCCGTACTCGGCGACCCAGCCTTCCATCGCGGTGATCTTGTCTTCGGAGACGAAGACGTATTTGCCGAAGCGGCGGACGACGGGCTCGCCCACGGCCCGGGACACGGCGTAGCTGATGATCGAGCCGAACCAGCTTCCGGCCGTGCCCGCCAGGATGACGAGCCAGTAATTCATGCGGCCCTGGCTCGCCCAGTACGCGGCGGGGGGCATGATGATCTCGCTCGGAATCGGCACGATCGAGCTCTCCAGCGCCATGAGCAGAAACACGCCTAAATAGCCCCACGTCTCGACGAAGTGGAACCAGATCTTGAGCAACTCGTGGAAGTGCGCTTGCATGGGTCACGGATGATACCACATTCGCTGAAAAAATCACCTTAAAACGGGTATAATCACCCGTCTCTCCCTATACGCGCGCGTACTGATGACCCCGAGCTCACGCACTCTCGAAGCGACCCCCTCAGGCCTCCGCGGCCTCCTGCGCGATCTGCGCGCGCCCGCGTCGTCCGGGAAAGCCGTCGCCCCCGCGCTGATGCCCGAGCAACTCGGAGATCCCGCCTTCCTCGCCGAGCACGGCGTCCGCTACGCCTACGCCACGGGCGCGATGGCCAACGGCATCGCCTCGGAATCTCTCGTCGAGGCCGGCGCCAAGGCCGGCCTGCTGTCCTTCTTCGGCGCCGCCGGCCTGCCACCCGCCCGCGTCGAAGCCGCCATCGACCGCCTCGATAAACTCGGCGACAAGCCCCGCGGTTTCAACCTCATCCATAGCCCGAGCGAAACCGACCTCGAGAATGCCGTCTGCGACCTGTACCTCCGCCGCGGCGTGCGTCTCGTCGAGGCCTCCGCCTTCATGGGCCTGACGCCCGCGATCGTGCGCTACCGTCTGCACGGGATCTCCCGCGGCGCCGACGGCCGCGTCGTCGCGCCCAACAAGGTCGTCGCCAAGGTGTCCCGCGTCGAGGTCGCCGGCAAATTCCTCGCTCCCGTCGCCGAGACCATGCTGCGTGAGATGGCCGCCTCGAACCTGCTTACGAGCGAGCAGGTCTCGCTCGCCGCCGAGATCCCGATGGCCCAGGACCTCACCGTCGAGGCCGACAGCGGCGGCCACACCGACAATCGCCCGCTCGTCGCCATGTTTCCTGCGATGATAGCCCTGCGCGACCGCCTGCAGGCGCAGTTCAAGTTTAAGAGCCCCGCGCGCGTCGGCGCCGCCGGCGGCATCGCGACTCCCGACGCGGCCGCCGCCGCCTACATGATGGGTGCGGCGTATGTGCTCACCGGCTCGGTCAATCAGTCGTGCGTCGAGTCCGGCTCCTCCGACAAGGTCCGCGCCATGCTCGCCGCCGCGGGTCAGGCGGACTGCATCATGGCGCCCGCCGCCGACATGTTCGAGCTCGGCGTGAAGGTGCAGGTGCTCAAGCGCGGGACGATGTTCGCCCAGCGCGGAGCCAAGCTCTACGAGATTTGGAAGGCATACGATTCGCTTGAGGCCATTCCCGCGGCCGTTCGTTCTTCCATCGAAAAGGATCTGTTCAAAGAAAATCTCGACGCCGTATGGGCGTCGACCCGCGAATTCTTCCTCAAACGCGACCCCTCTCAGGTGGAGCGTGCCGAGAAAGAGCCCAAGCACAAGCTCGCCCTCGTTTTCCGCTCCTATCTCGGCCAAGCCTCCCGCTGGGCCAACGCGGGCGTCCCCGACCGCGTGCTCGACTATCAGGTCTGGTGCGGCCCCGCCATGGGCGCGTTCAACGAGTGGGCGCAGGGCTCGTTCCTCCAAGAGCCCGCCAATCGCAACGTGGCCCTCGTGGCCCGCAACATCCTTTACGGCGCGGCCGTGCTGACCCGCGCGCATTTCCTCCGCTGCCAAGGCGTCGTCCTTGATCCCGAAATCACCCGCATCGAGCCCCTGACCGCCGCTGAGCTCGAGCGCCTGCTGGACTAAGAGAGACCATGACCAAGAAGAACGAGTCCGCTCCCGAGTTCATTCCGCTCGCCGTCGTCGGCCTGGGAGGAGTCTTCCCGAAAGCCAAGACGCTCCGGCAGTACTGGGCGAACATCAAGAACAAGGTGGACGCGATCCAGGACGTGCCCGCGAGCCACTGGAGCAAGGACGACTACTTCGACGCCGACCCGAAAAAGCAGGACAAGGTGTACTCGTACAAGGGCGGCTTCCTCGACACTTATGATTTTGATCCCTCCGAGTTCGGCCTGTCGCCGAACACCCTCGAGGCTACGGACCCCGCGCAGCTCTTTGCGCTCGTCGCCGCCAAGATGGCTCTCGCGGACGCCGGTTACAACGTGGACAAAGAGACGTGGGACCGCACGCGCGTGTCCTGCATCCTCGGCGTCACCGGCGCGCTCGAGATCGTGATCCCTCTCGGCGCGCGCCTCTCCCTGCCCGCCTGGCGCAAGGCGATCCTCGACGCCGGCGTGGAACCCTCGCGGGCCGAGGACGCGCTCGCGCGCATGTCCGATCAGTTCGTCCCGTGGCAGGAAGCGAGCTTCCCCGGCCTGCTCGGCAACGTCATCGCCGGCCGCGTGGCCAACCGCTTCAACCTTGGCGGCACGAACTGCGTCGTGGACGCGGCGTGCGGCTCCTCTCTCTCCGCCATGCACATGGCCGCCCTCGAGCTCCAGGCCGGGCGAGCCAAGATGGTCGTCACCGGCGGCGTCGATACGTTCAACGATATCTTCATGTACACGTGCTTCACGAAAACTCCGGCGCTCTCGAAGTCCGGCCACGCGAAGCCGTTCGACGCTTCCGCCGACGGCACCACCCTCGGCGAGGGTATCGGCATGGTCGTGCTCAAGCGTCTCTCCGACGCTCAGAAAGACGGCGACACCATTCACGCGATCCTGCGCGGCTTGGGCACCTCCTCCGACGGCCGCGGCAAGTCGATCTACGCTCCTTCCGCGGGCGGCCAGACGCGCGCCATCGAAGAAGCTTATCGTCTCTCCGGCCTTTCGCCCGACACCGTCGAGCTCGTTGAAGCCCACGGCACCGGCACCGCAGTCGGCGATGGCATTGAGGTTGAGGCGATCTCGGGCGTCTATAAAAAGGAGTCGCGACGAGACTCCGCTTGGGTCGCGTTGGGCTCCGTGAAGTCCATGGTCGGCCACACTAAGGCCGCCGCCGGCGCCGCCGCCTTCATCAAGGCCGCGATGGCCCTGCGTCATAAGGTTCTGCCTCCGACTCTGAAGGTGACGGAGCCGCTCCCGATTCTCGCGGGAGGTCAGACCCCTTTCTACCTCAGCCTTGAGAAGCGCCCGTGGATGGCCTCGAAGGAGCATCCTCGCCGCGCCGCCTGCTCCGCGCTCGGCTTCGGCGGCACGAACTTCCACGCGATCCTCGAAGAGGGGAACTCCGCGAAGACCGAGACCGACTGGGACGCTGAGCATGAGATTTATGCCGTATCAGGAGATTGCGCGCCGCAAATTGCCCCGCTGGCCGCGGCGCGCAATTGGGATGAGGTCCGTTCCCTCTGCCAATCGTCCCGCTCTTCGTTCAATGCCTCAGCCGACGCCCGTCTGGTGATCTCTCTCGAGAAGTCCGGCGATTGGAAGTCCCTCGCGGAGAAGGCCAAAGCTCTTAAGTCCTCGCCCGCGGAGGGCATTTTCTACGGCACCGGCAAGCCCGGCAAGCTCGGCGTTCTCTTCCCCGGCCAGGGCGCGCAGTACGTCGGCATGTCGCGCGACCTCGTCTGCGCCTTCCCGGAATCCTTCGACGCGCTGTCCCAGGCCGACGAGGCTTTCGAGGGCGGCAAGCTCTCCTCTCTGATGTTCCCGCATCCCGCCTGGAAGGCGGAGCAGAAAGAAGCCCAGGAGAAGTCGCTTCGCGACACGTCCGTCGCCCAGCCCGCCCTCGGCGCGGCGGCGCTCTCGGCGTGGAACCTCCTTTCGCGCTTCGGCCTGAAGGCGGACGCCGCCGCAGGTCACTCGTACGGCGAACTCGTCGCTCTCTATCTCGCGGGTCGCTATGACGCGAAAACTCTCCACGAGCTGTCCGGCCTGCGCGGCCGTCTCATGAAGGGTGACGGGTCCGACAAGGGCTCGATGCTGGCCGTGGTCGCCTCGTTCGCCGACGTCGAGAAGGCGGTCAAAGAAGAAAACCTCGACCTCGTGATCGCCAACCGCAACGCCCCGACGCAGAACGTGCTCTCCGGCGCGACCTCCGAAATCGAGAAGGCTGATAAGGTTCTCACGGCGAGAGGACTGAAGTGTGTGCGCCTGCCCGTCGCGGCCGCGTTCCACAGCCCGCTCGTCGCTCCCGCGCTCAAGCCGTTCGGCGCGGCCTTGGAGAAGGTGAGCTTCGCCAAGCCCTCTCTGCCCGTCTACGCGAACACCACGGGCGAGGTCTATCCCGAATCCGCGAAGGACGCGCGCGCTCTCCTCGGCAATCAGCTCGGCAAGCCCGTCGAGTTCGTCAAATCCATCGAGGCCATGCGCCGCGACGGCATCACGACCTTCGTGGAATGCGGCGCCGGCAACCGTCTCACCGGTCTCGTCGGCCAGATCGCTCCGGACGCGAAGGCCTTCGCGATCGACGCCTCCAACGGCAAGAAGAACGGGATCTCCGATCTGTCGAAGCTGTTGGCTCAGCTCTCCGCTCTCGGTTACGCGCTGAACCTCAAAGATTGGCAGGGGGGAG
>CALRXP010000034.1:0-15179 GCA_943372155.1 Candidatus Endomicrobiellum trichonymphae
TGGGCGATTTCTATAAATTCGCGACCGCCCTCGGCGGCTTCGGCGGATCCCCCAAGCGCTTCGTCGAGGAATTCCTCAAGTCGAAGACCAAGGACGGCTTCAGCCACGAGGCGATCAACCTGATCGCGATGTCGGCGTGCTATTCGCCGAACGAGAAGTCTCCCTTCGGCTTCGATCTGCCCTGCGACCCGCGCACCGGCGAGCCGGTCCCGGCGGTGTGGAAACGCTGGCAGGCGCTCGACCCGGTCCATGCCGCGGCCAAACACGCCGGCGCGCTGCGCCGCTTGAAGACGTTGTGGTTCGACGCCGGCACGAAGGACGAATTCAATCTCCACCTCGGCGCGCGGCGGCTCTCCGACGCGCTCAAGGCCCTCAAGATCCGCCACACGTACGAAGAGCACGGCTTCGGCCACTTCGACATGTCGGCGCGCCTCGACAAATCACTGCCTTTGCTCGCCTCCCGCGCCCGCCGCATCGGCTAGCGGTCTTGACAAACCGGGCGATCCGGCTATACTTCCTCGACGGGACGGGCGCGCGCGGCGCGCCCATTTTCATGATGATCAAAAACAGACAGAACCAATCAGCGGCTTGCGGATGGACCGATCTCGGTCCGTCCCGCGGCTCGGAGGCGCCCGTCTAACGCGATTTATTCTCGCGCGCGATGAGAGCCCCGGGCGAAAGCCCGGGGCTCTTCGTTTTTAATGGAGGTGATAAACGTGAGGAAGCGGCATCGTAAGCAGAAGGCGATCTCCGCCTTCGACGTGGCGCTGGAGGCGTGCCGGGCGTTGATCCCGACCGATCTCCGGCCCAAGCCGGACCTGCGGCGCGCGACCGTGCTGGCGCGGTTCGCCGTGGCGATGACGAAGTAAAGCGCTCTCCGCGCGGCCGCGCGGGGAGCGCCGCTTTTAGGCGGAGAGCGCCTCGATCGCGGCGAGGTGACGGGCCTTTTCGGCGTCTGTCAGCCAGGAGGAGAGAAACGAGTTTCGTGCCAGCGCCGCCACTTCCGCTCTCGTGAGGTCCAGCGCGCGGGCGACGTCGCGGTAGTTCGCGTCGGCGTAGCCGCCGAAGTACGCCGGATCATCGGAATTAACGGTCGCGCGCAGTCCCTTGGCCAGCATGGTCTTGAGGGGATGCGCCGCGAGATCGTCGACCACGCGCAGCTTGACGTTGGAGAGGGGGCAGACGGTGAGTGGAATTCGCTCTGCGGCTAGACGATCGACGAGCTTCTCGTCCTCGAGGCAACGTACGCCGTGGTCCACTCGTTCGACTTTCAGGAGATCGAGAGCCTCGGTGATGTAGGCGGCGGGGCCTTCTTCGCCGGCATGGGCGACGGCGCGCAGGCCGCTCGCGCGGGCCTTCCCGTAGACCTTTTGAAAGAGCGACGGCGGACGATCCCGCTCGGAGGAGTCGAGGCCGACGCCGTGGATGGAGCCGTGCGGCAGGGCATCGGCCAAAGTCTTCAGCGCCTCCTCTTCGGACAGGTGGCGAAGGAAGCAAAGAATCAATTTTGAAGTGAGGCCCAGCTCATTTTCGGCACGGCGGCACGCGTGGGTCAAACCGGAGAGAACGACCTTGTACGGCACGCCTCGGCTTGTATGCGTCTGAGGATCAAAGAACACTTCCGCGTGTTTTACATTCATCGGGGCCACACGGGTGAAATACGCCCAGGCTAAATCGTGAAAATCCTGTTCGGTCCTTAAGACGGCGGCGCCCTCGTAGTAAATATCGAGAAAACTCTGGAGGCTTGAGAACCGGTAGGCGGCGCGTACCTCCTCGACCGATTTGAAGCGCAGCTTCACCTTGTTGCGCTGAGCCAGCTCGAACATCAGCTCCGGCTCGAGCGTGCCCTCGATATGGAGATGAAGCTCCGCCTTGGGTAAGGAATGCGCGAAGGCGTCCAGTCCGGACGTCACGGCAGGGCGACCGCCGAGGGGGCGCCGACGATCTGTAGATCGGAGGTGACGGCGCTCAGCTCCTCGGCGGTGTAGAAATCGGTGGCGCCGGAGCCGGAGTCCTGGACCATGTACAGGCGGGCGCCGCGGGAGGGGCTGTCGAAGGCGCCGAGGAGGTAGACCTCGTGGTGCAGGACGCGGTACTCATGGCCGTGCAGATCACGCTCAGCGGGATCGTGCTTGAAGCGCTCATGGAACATGCGCAGGCTGATCAGGACCTCGCGGCCGCGGCCGATCAAGGCGCTCCACTGGGCGTCGCCTTGCGGCGGTCCGCGCGCCGAGACAGTCATGCCGAGGAGCTGGGCCCAGCGCTTGATGGCCTCCGTGCCCATGCCTTCGCCGACGTCGTTGCCGAGCTTTAATCCGAGCCGGTTCTCGAGCGCCGTGTGTTCAGCGCGGTTGAGGCCCGTCAGCTTCTCGCCGCGAACGTTGAGCACCTCTCGCGCCCGCTCGATGAAGCGGTGGACCGACATCGGATAGACGAAGCCGACGGAGGCTTGAATCGCGTTGAACAGAGCGTGATGGGCGCAGTGCGCCGAATCCCGCTCCTGGATGGCCGTCGCGCGCCAATCGTGGCCGAGCACCGCGCCCGCGCGTCCGGCGGCGCGGGCCTCGGCGATCAAAGTCGGGTCGAAGGAACGCTCGTGCGCGCGCTCGTAGGCGAGCTTGACCGCGCGCTCGACGAAGCGGATGTAGGCGTGGCCCTGAGCCTGGTACGGCTGGAAGGCGGGATTGGCGCGGTACCAGCGGTTGGCTTCCCGGCTGCGGAACAGACGGGTCAATTCTTCGAGCGCGTCCTGGAGGCGGTTGGTCTCGAGCGCCTCGTGCGCGACGGAGAGGGACGCCTTGAGCCCCATCTCTTCGGTCGTGACGCGGTCTTCGGGGCCGCGCATGCGTTGCTTTTTCTCGTAGCGCGACAGGCGCCAGGCGTTGGCCACGGCGGCGGCGGGCTTGAGCAGCATCGAGGAGGGCCGCCACGGCGCGGGCGCCTCCGGCGTCTTCACCGTCGTGAGCGCGTCGAAATCGGGGGCCGCGGGCGCGGCGTCGTACAGTTTTCCGATGCGTTCCGGCGCGGCCTCGACGTTTTCGACCGTATTGGCCAGATTTTGAATCAGCTGGAATTGGTTGGTGTTGGAGGGCGTGCGGACCACCGCGCTCGCCGGGACGATCGCGGCGGTCTGACGGGCAACGGGTTGCGCGGCGTAAATGGGAACCGGGGAGCTGAACTGCGGCTGTGCGGAGGGCGCGGAGAGGATCGGCGCGAGCGCGCGGGCGAGGTCCGGCGTCGACGCGGGTATTAAGGCGGTGACTCCTCCCGGGTTCACCGCGCCGGCGGAAAAGTTCAGCGTGGGAGAGGTCGGCGCTTCGAACGTGATCCTCCCGACCTGGGACCAGGCCGGGAACGGGGCCGCGATCAGGAGGGCGGCCATCAACGCGGACATCGTTCGGCGCGTCATAGAGGAAGGATAGAGGGGAAGCGGGGGTGGGGGGAGGGTCCCCCGGTCCCCTCGAATCTGGGCCCTTCGGTGTAAAAAAACGTCGAATTTCCCGCTACAATACAGAGGTGACCTCCCCCCAGACCCTCACCGTCGCCGGACTCAAGACCCATTTGCTCCGCGCGGGCCAAGGCGAGCCGGTGATCCTGCTTCACGGCCTCGGAGCGTCCTCTTATTCCTGGCGCTATGCGATCCCGGAATTGGCCAAGCATTACGAGGTGTTCGCGCCCGATCTGCCCGGCTTCGGACGCACCGACAAGCCCTGGGACTTCGACTACTCGATTCACGGGCTGCATTCCTGGATACTGACCTTCATGGATCATCTGGGACTCAAGAGCGCTCGCTTCGCCGGAAACTCGATGGGCGGGGTGCTGTCGCTCTGGACCGCGATGGAGGCGCCGTCGCGCGTCGAGCGCATGGCGCTGTTCGGCACGCCCGCCTATGTGGAGAACCGGCCCAAGATGCTGTGGCCGTTGTCCTGGCCCGTTTTCGGGAGCCTCTACGAGTGGGCGCTCGGCGACACGACCTTGCGCTACATCGCGAACTCGACCTTCGTCGACAAGAGCAAGGTCGACGAACGCATGGTGGCCGAATACGGTCATGCGCTGAAGAGCGCCGCCGGCCGGCGAGCCGTCGCGGAGTTCGTGCGCCGCGCGATCCCGCCCGATCATAAGGAGCGTATCAAGCGTTACGCGGGGCTCCCTCATAAAACCTTGGTCCTCGTCGGCGACAGCGACAAGATGGTCGGCCGGGCGGGCGGCGAGCGCCTCGCTAAGGAAATGCCGAACGCGCAATTCTGCCTGCTCGATTCCTGCGGCCACGCGCCTCAGGAGGACGCGCCCGAGCGCGTCAACGCGCGCCTGCTGGAGTTCTTCAAGTCATGAACGACAAGATCGTCTACTCGAGCGACCCCGACTGGGGCAAGCCCGGCACGCCGCGCCAGCCCGAGCCGGTGCGGCTGGCATTCTCGCGCGGGGCCAAGGGCTCCGGCGTCACCCGGCTCGAGCGTCTGGTCATGCATCCGACCCACAAGGACGCGATGCTCGGCAAGCTCAAGAAAGCGCTCGGCTGCGGCGGCACGCTCAAAGACGGGACCTTCGAGTTCCAGGGCGACCACCGCGACAAGCTCGAGAAAATCCTGCTGGCGGACGGGTACAAGGTCAAACGGATTGGGTAGGATGGGCTCATGATCCGAGCCCTCACGCTTTCGCTCTCTTTCCTCGTTCTCGCCACGCCCTCCGCCTTAGCCCGCCCGGCGGTGAAAGGCCTCGCCAAAGCCGACGCGGAGCTTCGCGCCGCCCTCGTGCGCGATCCCGCCTACGAGCTCACGCTCTCGCTCGACGGGGAAAAAGCCGATTTCACCGGTCATGAGGTCATCCGTTTCCGCCTTGAGGCTCCGGCCGACGGGCTGACGGTGGATTTCACCGGCGGCAAGGTTTCCGCCTTGGTCATCAACGGCGTTGCCGTCGCCGCCCCCGCTCCCGGTTTTTTCTTCGCCTTGCCCAAAGAAAATCTGAAGGCGGGCGAAAACGTCGTGACCGTGGACTTCACCCATCCTTACAGCGTCGACGGCGCCGGGCTGTATCGTTTCAAGGACCCGGAGGACGGGCGGGTCTATCTTTACTCCAACTTCGAGCCGTACGACGCGAACAAGATGTTCCCGGCCTTCGACCAGCCCGACCTCAAGGCGACTTACGCGCTGACCGTCGAGGCGCCCGCGGAGTGGGCGGTCGTCTCGACCTCGATGGAGGAGAAAGTCTCCGTCGCGGAGGGGCGCAAGACGTGGATCTTCGCCAAGACCCCGAAACTGAGCGCCTACGTCTTCTCCGTGCATGCGGGGCCGTATCACGTTTGGACCTCCTCGGCCGGAACGATCCCGCTGCGCCTGTTCTCCCGCGAATCCCTCGCGAAGTATATCCCGCACGATGAGTGGCTCGAGATCACGCGCCAGGGCCTGGCGTTCTACGGCGACTATTTCGCGCTGCCGTATCCCTTCAAGAAGTACGATCAGCTCGTCGTGCCGGATTTCAACGCCGGAGCGATGGAGAACGTCGGCGCGGTGACCTTCTCCGAGCGCTACGTGTTCCGCTCGACGCCCACGCTCGAGGACCGCGAGGACATGGCGGCCACGATCCTTCACGAGATGGCCCACATGTGGTTCGGCGACCTCGTCACGATGAAGTGGTGGAACGGCCTGTGGCTCAACGAGAGCTTCGCGACCTACATGGCCTCGCTCGCCACCGGGCGCGCGACGCGCTTCACCCGGTCCTGGCTGAGCTTCTTCAACGGGGAGAAGGTCTGGGCCTACGACACGGACCAGCGCGAGACCACCCATCCCGTCGAGGGGGACGTGCCGGACACCGAGCAGGCCTTCGCGAACTTCGACGGCATCACTTACGGCAAGGGCGCCTCGACGCTCAAGCAGCTCGCGTACTTCATCGGTCCGGACACGTTCCGCGACGGAGTGCGCGCCTATTTGAAAACCCACTCCTACGCGAACGCGACGGAAGGGGACTTCTTCGGGGCGATGGCCAAGGCGTCGGGGGCGGGGCTCGAAGCCTGGGTGAAGGAGTGGCTCGAGACGACGGGAGTAAACTCCGTGCGCGCCGACTACGCCTGCGCAAAGGGAAAAATCTCCTCCTTCGCCCTCGTCCAATCCTCGGACAACGGCGTCTTGCGCTCTCACCGGACGATGATCTCCCTCGACGATCAGGAGCCGGTCGCCTCCGCCTATTCGGGAGCGCGGACGGCGGTGCCCGCCCTCGCGGGCCGCCCCTGCCCCTCGCTCGTCTTCCCGAACCACGGTGATGAGGACTACGTGAAGGTCGAGCTCGATCCGCGCTCTCTTGAGACCGTCAAGGCCGGCCTTTCCGAAATCCGCGATCCGCTCGCGCGCATGATGCTGTGGCGGACGTTATGGGATATGGTCCGCGACGCCAAATGGCCCGTGACCGAGTACGCGGAGCTCGTCTTCTCGACGCTCGGTGGCGAAACCGATTTCAAGGTCGCTTCGTCGGTCCTGGAGACCGTTAACGGGCGGCATGCGTGGTCTCCGAGCGTCCTGAATTATCTCCCCAAGCCCGACTATCCCCGCTATGAGCGGTTCTTCTGGGCCAACGTCCTAAAATCGGCGCCGGGCGGGGATTTCGAGAAGCTCTGGTACGACGGCTACGTCGAGCTCGCGGCGAGCGAAAACGGCGCCGCCAAGCTGCGGGGCCTCCTGAGCGGCGAAGCCGCGGTGAAAGGCATGTTCATCGATCAGGACCGCCGTTGGAGCTTGATCGTCCGCCTAGCCGAGCTGGGCGCGCCCGACGCCGAGGCGTTGATCGTCGCGGAGACCAAGCGGGATCCGTCGGACCTCGGCGTGAAGTCGGCCATCACGGCCCGCGCGGCACGTCCGGATTTCGAAACCAAGCGCGCGTGGTTCTCCCGGATCATCGACCCCGGCTCGAAGGCCTCCCTCGGCGAACAGCGCGCGGCGATGCAATCCTTCTACCCGCGTTCCCAGCGCGAGCTCCGCGCCCGATTCGTCGAGCCGTTCTTCCAGACCTTGGCGGAGCTGACCGCGCGACAGGACGGGGATTTCCTCGACGACTACACCCGCGCGATGCTGCCGGCGCTCTGCACTCCGGAAAGCGCCGCTGCCTTCGGCGACTACGTGAAGAAAACGCCGCCGTCCAAGCCCGTCGTCCTGCGCGCGCTCCGCGATGCGCATCAGGAGGAGGTGCGCTGCGTGAAGATCCGCGCTCTCGCGGCGGGCGATCCTTACGCCGCCATGCGCGACCTGTACAAGCGGATGGACGGCGAAACAAAGGCCCGCATCGGCCGGGGCGACTATCTGGGCGCGACGCGCGCCGTTTGGAGGCTGACGGAGTCGGAGCTGGGCCATCAGGAGTTGAATTTCCTGCTCGACGTGCAATCGTCCTACCTCGCCTTCATCGGAGACGAAGCGGGGGCCCGTCTGGCCGCCGCCCGCGCGCAGCACGTCGTTCCGGGACCGGTCCCGGCGCTACGCCCGGCGCAGGCGTCCCGCGCCGCTCGGGCCGAGGTTGAGCTCCAGGATCCCGAGGCCGTCCTGTCGCGCGCGGCCGAGACCCATCAGGTCATCATGATCAGCGAGGCCCATCACGTGGCGGAGCACCGCGCCTACGGAGCGTCGTTGCTGCCCCTGCTCAAGAAGAAGGGCTTCACGTATCTCGCTATGGAGACGCTGAAGTACCCGTTGCCTGCGGCGCCAAAGCGCGTCTCCCGCGCCGACAAACCCGGCGCGCTGTACGGCTATTATGGACAGGAGCCGCAAATGGCGGGCCTCATGCGAGAGGCCCTGCGGCTCGGCTTCACCCTCGTCGCCTATGAAGATGAGACGACCGACGGCGCAGGAGATCGGGAGGAAATTCAGGCCCGCAATCTTCAAGAAAGAATCTTCAAAAAGAATCCCAAGGCGAAGGTCGTCGTCTGGGCGGGCTATGGGCATGTGTACAAGCGCGCGCCCCGGCCCGGAGCGAAGCTGATGGCGCAATGGTTCTGGGAGAAAACGGGCCTCGAGCCGTTCAGCGTTTACCAGGAGTCCGATGCCCTTGATCGTTACATGACGGAGTCGCCGCGCTATAAGGCGTTCGTGCTCGACTCCGCCGTGCCGATCGTGAAGCCCGCGATGCTTCTCAACGAGCCCGGACGCCACCCGGCGCTCGACGCGCTCCAGATTCTGGGCGTCGACGCCGCCGGTAAGCCGATCGTCGACGCCTATCTCTTTCATCCGCCTTTCGGCGGACGCACGCCCAGCGGCTTGCGCCCCGCGTGGCTGGCGCGGCCGGGCTTCAAGGCGCTCGCCGGCGCCTTATCCCCGATCGCCGGCCGCAAGCCGGAGAACGTGCTCGTGCAGGCGTTCGCGAAATCCGAGGGCGTCGAGTCCGTGCCGTCCGATCAGATACCTTGCGACGCCGCGGGCCGGTTCGAGCTTTGGCTGACCGACGGCGATTACATCCTGCGCGCGGTGGGCGAGGACGGCGCGGTGTTGAAGGAGCTCGAGGTCCGTCCGGGCGTCGGCCCACTGACGCTGTAGAGTGCGGCGGCGGTTTGCTAAAATGGCGGACCGTTTATCAGGAGATCCCGCCATGTCCATCACCGCCAAGTCCCGCAAGAACACCGCCCGCGCCGCCGTCATGGCCGCCGCGATGACCGTCGTCGCCACCCCGCAGCTGCGCGGCGACGAGGGCATGTGGACGTTCGACAACTTGCCCGTCAAGCTCCTCAAGGAGCGCTACGATTTCACCCCCAAGCAGGACTGGATCGACCACCTTCGCCTGGCCTCCGTCCGCTTCAACGACGGCGGGTCCGGCGCGTTCGTCTCCAAGAACGGACTCGTCCTCACCAACCACCACGTCGCCTTGGGCCAGCTTCAGAAGATGTCCACTCCGAAGAAAGACTACGTGAAAGAGGGCTTCTTCGCCAAGAATCTTAAGGAAGAGATCGCCTGCCCCGACCTCGAGGTCAACGTCCTGGTCTCGATGGAAAACGTCACGGACCAGATCCTCAAGGCCGTGAATCCGAAGTCCTCCGACAAGGAGCAGAACGATCAGCGCAAGGCGCAGATTTCGCGCATCACCAAGACCTCGACCGACGAGTCGGGGCTACGCTCCGACGTCGTGGAGCTGTATCAAGGCGGCGAGTACTGGCTGTACCGCTATAAGAAGTACACCGACATGCGCCTCGTCATGGCCCCCGAGCTGCAGGCGGCGTTCTACGGCGGTGACCCGGACAACTTCACCTATCCTCGCTACGCCCTCGACTTCGCCTTCTTCCGCGTGTACGAGAACGGCAAGCCCGTGCAGATCGAGCACTTCCTCAAGTGGTCCAAGGACGGCGCGGCCGAGAACGAGCTCGTGTTCGTGACCGGCCACCCCGGCCACACCGACCGGCTCAACACCGTCGCCCAGCTCGAGTACGCCCGCGACCTCGGCCTGCCGCTGTACCTGAAGCTCGCGGCCAAGCTGCGCGCCGACTACTACGCGTACTCCGCGCTCGGCGCCGAGCAGGCGCGCCGCTCCAAGGACCGCATCTTCGGCGTCGAGAACGCGATCAAGGCCGTGACCGGCGAGTACGAGGGGCTCTTAGACCCCAAGCTCATCGCGTCGCTGAAGAGCGCCGAGGACGCCCTGCGTAAATCCGCCGCCGAGTCCGACGACGAGGGCGTGAAGTCCGCCAAGTCCTCCTGGGACAAGATCGCCGTCGCCACGAAGAAGGCCGGCGACAAGCGCCTGCAGGCGACCTACCGCCGCTATGGCGCGTCCAAGGTCGGCGGGCTGGCGCACACCATCGTGCGCTACGTCGCCGAGGTCGCCAAGCCCAACGACAAGCGCTACGAGGAATTCCGTGACTCGAGCCTCGAGTCCCTGAAGTTCCGCCTGTTCTCTCCGGCGCCGATGTATCCCGACATGGAGGAGTTCCTGCTCGCGCGTTCCTTCGAGGACGCGATCAAGGAGCTCGGCGAGTACGACGAGTACGTTCGTCTGAGCCTCGGCGGGCAGGAGCCCGCGAAGGTCGCGCACGACCTGATCTCCGGCACGAAGCTCTTCGACGTCGCGGAGCGCAAGAAGCTGATCGAAGGCGGCGAGAAGGCCGTGGCCGCCTCGACCGATCCGCTCATCGTCTGGGCGCGCAAGGTCGATCCGACCTACCGCTCCTACCGCAAGTGGTACGAGGATGATATCGAGAGCGTGACCGTCGCCGAGGGCAACCGCATCGCCAAGGCCCGCTTCGCCATCTACGGGAAGTCGACTTATCCCGACGCGACCTTCACCTTGCGGATGTCCTACGGCAAGGTGGCGGGTTATGAGCTCGGCACCACTTTAGTGGCGCCGTTCACCACGTTCTACGGCGTGTACGACCGTGCCGAGGGGCACGGAGAGAAGATTCCGTTCGACCTGGCGCCTCGCGTGAAGGCGGCGAAGGAGAAGGTGAACCTCGCGACGAAGCTCAACTTCGTGACCACCAACGACATCATCGGCGGCAATTCCGGCTCGCCGATCGTCAATGCCAAGGGAGAGTACGTCGGCCTGGTGTTCGACGGCAACATCCAGTCGCTGGTCGGCCGCTACGCCTACGACGACGCGCGCAACCGGACGGTCGCGGTGCATTCCTCAGGCATCATCGAGGCGATGCGCAACGTGTACGGGATGGGCAAGCTCGCGGACGAAGTGTCCGGCAGTCGCTAGGCGGGGTCTTTGCCGGCGAGGCGGCGCTTGAGGTCCCGGATCAGCAGATTCGGGAAGCTCTTGTCGTCGAGCTGAGACCAGATCCACGTCGCGTGATGCGACGAGGGCTCGACGTAGCGCTTGTGCATCGGGCGCACGAACGCCTCGTACATCCGCAGCGTCTCCTCGAGCCCGACTCGCCGCTCCGAGCAGTCCCGGCGCACGCGCCGCATCAGGCGGATGTCGTCGGGCGTCTCGATGAACACCGAGACGGTCATGCGCTCGCGCAAGGCGCGTTCGGTCAGGACCAGGATTCCGTCGAGGATGATCAAGGGCCGCGGCTCGATGCGGCGGGTTTCTTTCAGACGGCTGTGCGTCGCGTAGTCGTAGGTCGGCGCTTCGACGGCCTGTCCGGCGGCCAGCAAGTCGAGGTGCCGGCACAGCAGGGACGTCTCGAGTGCGTTCGGGTGGTCGACGTTGATCTTCGCCGCCTCGGCCTCGTTCAGGTGGCCGTTGTGGCGGTAGTACCAGTCATGGCAGATGACGGTCGTCTGGTCGGGGAACGCGGTTGCGACGGCCTTGGCGAGGACGGATTTTCCCGAGCCGCTGCCGCCGGCCATGCCGAGAATGATCGAGTTCCGTTTCGGAGCGCTTTTCGCCACGCCGAGATTATAGCGAGTCTTGGGCCACTCGTCTCTTCCGGTGTCGGGTGCCGTACTTCCAACGTTGGAAGTACGGTGGATAACGTTATTGGGGCGGACGAAAATTTCGCTACAATCGGAGGATGAACGCACACGGCGGAACCGAGATTTTTCGGATTCAGGGCGAGAAGATGCTGGTGCATTATCATCGCCCGGCCGGCCCTGAAGCCAAACGATTCCCGACGGTCGTGTTCCTTCATGGTTTCCCCGGCTCGGAGAAGAACGTGGACATCCAGCGTGAATTGATGGCGCGCGGGATCGCCTCGGTGGCGCCGTCATTTTTGGGTGCTTGGGGCTCCGGCGGCAAGTACCGCTTCACGACCTTGCCCGCGCAGACGGCCGCCGTTCTGGCCGCAACGCGCCGCCTGCCGTTCGTCGATCCCCGCCGCGTCGCGCTGTTCGGCTTCAGCATGGGCGGCTGGACCGCGCTCAACGCGGCGGCCCGGGACCCGAAGCTGCGCGCCGTCGTCGCCGTCGCGCCCGTCGGCGGCCCCGAGATGATCGGCTCGGGCACCCTCGAGTTCATCACGCGCCTGTCGCGCCCGTTGAACACGCTCAAGCCCAAGGCGCTCGCCGCCGATTTCACCAAGGCGGTGACGGCTCACGATCCCGGCCTCGCGGTGCGCCGCATCAAGGCGCCGCTCCTGCTCGTGCACGGGGACGCCGATACGACGATTCCCGCGATCATCTCCAAGCGTCTCGCCGCGAACGCGGGGGGGAAGGTCCGGCTGGTGATCGAGCGCGGGGCGACCCACGACTTCCTCGACCGGCGCGCGCGCCTGACGCGACTTTGCGCCGGCTTCCTCGCGAACTCCCTCTAGCGCGTCGAGAGCGTGCGCAGGGACTTCATGAACCGCACGAAATCGTCGCGGTATTCAAGATAGGTTGCCCTCGAGGAAATCAGCCGCACCAGGTAGTACGCCTCGCCGACGGGAATCACCGCGACGTAATGGTGCAGCTCTTCCTCGAACGCGGGGCCGTCGTCCGACGGCACGCGGCGGGTCTCATTGATCTCGAACGTGCGCGCCAGGCCCAGTCCCACGCGGACGGGGCGTACGGGCGAGATCGAGCGTTTCGTCTCGGCCGTTTCCTTTCGCATGATCTCGACGGCCTGCTTGATGGGAAGGAAGCCGGGGGTGTCCTTGTCGTAAAAGCGCACGGACAGCACGGTGCGGATCGAGCCCGACTGCGAATCGCCGCCGAGCAAGCGGAACACCGAGCCGGTCGCGGTCTCCTCCTCCATCGGCCACCAACCTTCCGAGGGAATTTCGCCGGAGAACAGGCGCGAGGAGGGGATGAAGGGATTCCACGCCTTCTTCGGCGCCTCGGGCTGGGCGGCGCCGGGAATCACGGCGTTCTGAGCGGCCTTCGAGGCGTCGGCGAGCCAGTCCCCGGCGAGAGCGGGGGAGGCGGCCAGCAGCAGGGCGGCGAGAAGGGGGCTAGTCATGGTTCGTGCCTCGGACTTTGCGCTCGCGGAAGGCGCGTTCGGCGCGCGACACCTCGGCGAGCAGCGCCGAGGAACGGCGCAGGCCGCTCTCGTCGGCGCCGAAGCGGCCGTCGCAGGCGGGCGGCGAGGCGAGCAGGGCCGCGCGGGCGGCCGCCTCCTCGCGGGCGGCCTTTTCCGCGGAAGCCTTCGCCGCGTCCGCGGCGATGAGGCCCGTGTCCACGAGCCCTTCGATCGTGCGCACGCGCGCGGCGAGATTTCTGGCGGCTTCAGCCAGGTGATCGGCGAGCAAAGAGCGCGTGCAGGATTCCTTGGCCTGACGCTCGTAGAGCGACTGGGACTCGGGACCGCCGCGGCGCGGATCGAGGACGTTGCCGCGCGAGGAAGACCACGAGGCCACCATCAGGTCGTCGGACTCGTCGCCGCGTTCGATCCATTCACGCAGCTCGAGCTTCCGGTCCGGGTCGAGAAAGGAGTCGTTGCCGTAGTCCTCGGCTACGCGGGCGGAAAAGAGCAGACGCGCGGCGCGCGCCCAGGCGCGGGCGGCGTAGGTCGAGGACGCGAAGCCCTCGCGCTCCAGGCCGAGGAGCAGAAGGCGCTCGAGCAGCTCGCCGGCCTGCTCCTGCGGGGAGTAGGTTCCGTGGCGGCTGCGGTCACCGTAGATGCGCAGGGCGCCCCACGGGCCGTTGTCCTGGCTCTTGGCCGCCGCGGTTTTGCTCAAAGCCTCAAGCGCGGGCGGCGTCAGGCCCAGCTCGGCCCAGGCGCGGGGATCCTCGGGCAAGGCGATCAAGGTCTTGCTGAACATCCCGCTCTTGCGCTCCACGAGAACCGGGCCCGCGCTGAGAGCGATCACGGCGCCGGGGTGAGCCGGGTCGGAGGGCGCGAAACCGGCGCGGCGGTCGGCGCCCGCGCGCGTTCCGTCGATCACGACGAGCGGCGCCCCGCGGACGACGGTGCGGCGCAGGATCGCGCGGCAGAACTCGGGCGCCTTCTCCGCGATCATGCGCAGCAAGGCCTGGCTCTCCCGGCCGTAAGGTCCGGCGGCGATGAAGGCGTCGTATTCTGCCTGCGAGGCGTCCGCCGGCTTCGGCGGTCCGAGCTGGGCGACGACGATCGGCGGCGGCGCGACCGCGGCGGGGGAGGGGGCGGCCGGAGCGGGGTTGGCGACCGGGGCGGGAGCTTCGGCGGCGGCGCCCCCGGGCGGAACCCAGGGCTTGAGCGTGCCGAGGCCTTCGCCGCCGGCGGGCTGAGGCGGAGGCGTGGAGCCGAACAGCGACGTGCTCGGCGCGGCGGCGGGAAGCGGCGCGCCCGGGACGACGAACGCCGGTCGCCCGGTCGGCGCGGCGAAGACCATGCCCGGAATCTTGGGGGCCGCCGCGGCGGGGGCGGCGGCGACCGGCGCGATCGCGGCCGGAGCGGCGGAGGTGACGGGCTCGTTTCGCGGCGTCAGCGGGGGCGGGGCCGTGAAGACCATTGGAGGAAGCGGTTGCTGAGCGGCCGCGGGCACGGCGACGGGAGCGGGCGCCTGCGCGACGATCGGCGCCGAGGCCTGCGGGGCCGTCGCCGCGCGCGGCTCGTCGACGGGGGCCATCGCACCGAGGACGGCGGCGATGGCTGAGGGAATTTGCGGAGCGCTTGGGGCGGGGACGGCGATCGGCGCCTGCGCCGGCGCCTGAGCGACGGCGGGCGCGGCGTAAGACGGGACGACGGCTTCGGGCGCGCGGGCGCGCGGGGCGAAGGGCGACGGTCGGCGCAGAGACAGAGGTTCGAGAAACGGCGTCAGCACCGAGCGCGGCACGAATTGACGCGGCGCCTCCGGGACGGGACGCGCGGTCTCCGTCGCGGGAGCGGTCACGGGAACGGGCGCGTACGTGGCGACAGGCGGCGGCGCCGTGATCGAGACCGTCGCGGCGGTGGCGGCCAGCGCCGGAGCGGTGCTGGGATCGGGGTCGCGCATCAGCATGGCGGAGCCGCGGTCGAAGCGCGGGGGAATCTTGTCGAGCTCCTCGACGAGCTCCTGATTGGTGAAGTAGCCGCGGAAATCCTTGCGAGTGCCCACGCCGAAGACCGCCCAGTGTTTGCGCAGCAAGGCGCGAACCTGTTCGCGCTCCGCGTCGGTGAGTTTTTTCTCTCCTTCGGAGCGGTTGAGAATGAGATTGAGCTCGAGCAGGGCCTTAAGGCGGCGCGCGCCCGCCAGTCGCGACAGCAGGTAGGACATCTCATCGAGGCGCACGGCGTTGTCGGCGATCTTGTCCCAGATTTTCCCGTCCTCGCGGATCACGTAGCCCGTCTCGAGCAGGAGCTCCCGCGACAGGTCGTCGAGCGGGGTGGCTTTGACGTTGTAGACCTCGGAGGTGGGCGACTGGGCGGACGCCGGAATCCCGGACAGTCCG
>CALRXP010000035.1:0-15022 GCA_943372155.1 Candidatus Endomicrobiellum trichonymphae
TCCAGCCCAAGCGGCTGACGCGCAGCGCCTCTTTGAGGACCAAGGGCTCCTTTCTCGCCGCCGCCAGGTCCCAGCGCCGCTCCAAAGCGGACTCCTCGAGCGCCTTGAGTTCCGGGTCGGACGGCGGCAGCTCGGCCACGGTCGAACTCAAGCTCCAGGGCGTCATGCCTTGAACGCCCATCAGCAATGAGAGGCGCTCACGCTCGCGCGAGGCTTGCGCCTCCTCCCGCGCCACTTCGAGCCTGGCCTCGTGGAGCGCAGCCTGTTCGCGCGCCGCGTCGAGAGCGCTGACGTTGCCCGCCTGGCGCTGTCCCACGGACAACTTCGCCGCGGCTTCGAGCGTTTCGAACGCGGTCCGTCGCAACGTCAACCGCTGCTCTTCCGCTTGCAGCTCGAAAAAGCCTGTTTTGACTTCGGCAGCCAAGCCCAGAACATCGTGGCTGAGCCGGAACTTCGCCTGCTCGAACTGAGCGTCCGCGAGCTTGCGCCGCAGGGGCAAAGCCAGGAGGTCCATGAAATTCTCGGTGATGCCCATCTCCCGTCCGGTGCCGGTCGCGCCGCCTCCGCTCGGGAAACGCCACCCGGCGTGAAATTTCGGATTTTCCAGCAGCCCCCCCTGGACGAGGTCGGCCTGGGCGATCCCGACGTCTTCAAGCCGGGCGCGCAGCGAGGCGTTGTTGAGAAGCGCCAGTTGAACGGCGCCTTCCGGCGTCAGAGGCTCCTTGAGCAGAGCGAGCGTCGTTTCTTTGACGGCCGTATCGCTGCGGCCGTCGCCGGCTCTTAAAGCCGCACCCGAGCGCTCCTGGACCATGCCGTCGAGGCCGCGCTGCGCCGCTCGGGGAGAGCTCGAGGCGCAGCCCGACAGGCCGCTGACCGCGACTAGGGCTCCGCTCACGATAAGTATTCGTTTCATAGCGTCTCCATCCTGTCGCTCACTCGGCGCTCGCCGCCGTGCCCATGTTGTGGGTGAACACCAGTTCCCCTCCTTCATAAGCCGTGGCCAGCAAGACGGCCGCGGCCGCGAGCCAGGCGAGCAGAAAAAGCCTCGGCGCCCGTTCGCGGAAGAAGCGCCGCCAAAGCGACAGCGCCGTAAACAGGCCCACGGTCCAATACGCCAAGGTCTGATGATCGGCAAGCGTCTCCCAGGCCGGAGCCACGTGCGGCGCCGTCTTCTCCGCGAGCAGCCCGAGCCCGCCCGCGGCCCATGCCGACGCCGTTCCCAGCCACAGCAGCCAGGAGACGGCGTCGGCGAGCCAAGCCCGCCTCTTGCTCACGGCATGGGCGCACGCCGCCGCCAAGCCCGTCAGCAGCAACGCAATCGGGAAGTGCACGACCGCCGGATGCAAGAGGTAGGGCTTCATGAGCTACTCCTTCGTCACGCTTTCGACGACGATCGCCTGGACGCCGCCGCGCTCGTAGGCGTCACCTTTGATCGTCACGGTCTCGGCGACCAGCTTCTTCGCCTCGGCGTACGGCTTGCGGGCCTTCGGCGACGAGTGCTCCTCGACCAGCAGGTACACCTTCCCGTCCGGCGTCACGATGCCGAGCGGGGTCCCGTTCGTCAGCACGCACATCTTTCCGCACTCAGCGTGCTTCTTGCCCTTGCCGTCATGCGCCATTAAGCAGGCCATGTCGACCAACTCCCCTTTGACGGAGACTTCCTTGCCGCCGGCCCCATGCTCGGCGTCATGATGACCTTCATGAGACCAGGCGAGACCTGAAGTGACGACGACGGACAGAACGAGCGCAAAGATGGACTTCTTCATATGAGTTCTCCCTTTAAACAGAACGATCCCGAAAATGGACGGCGCGACCGATCAACGCGGACGACTTGGGGAGCGCGGAACGCAGCGCGTGTTAGGCGGGGACGGCGGGAGGAGCGCGAGGCGAGGAACTACGAACGGAAGCGCATCCAAGCGGCGGCGAGGCTCCGGACGAATCGAGCGCGTAAAGCCGCCGCGTTTCAGACAGAGTGGGACCGGAGGTCAGAGCGACGATGACGACAGTGAAGTCGGGCGCGACCACGAAAGCCTGGGCATGCGCGGGTGCCCGCAGGCAGCAGTCTCCGTTCGCCGGGGCTGATTGATTCCGGTCTTTGCCGGACTGATCGGAGGGACAGCAGGAGTGCTCACCGCGAGTTCCAGAGATCGGAGCAACCATGGCCGCAACCGGACACGCGCCGATGACCAGCGCTAAAAGAAGTCCGGTGAACGCCTTCGCAACCATACGGTTAGTGTAGCGCTAAGACCGCGCCATAGCAAGCCCCGAACCTTGAGGACGCTGGTTCAAATTCAGTCCCCGCGATCATTTGAAGCCGTTTCTCCGATTAAATTCCAGAAATCGTTGAAGGCGTATAAGTGTCAACGTCCAAGCCTGATAGAATATGCGCTGTGCACGCCATGAGAGAAGAGCGCGGACTCCGCGTCCTGCCTAAGATTCCGAGCGGCATCTGGGTCCTGGGCTTTGTGAGCATGCTCATGGACGTCTCGTCTGAGCTCATCCATAGCCTGCTTCCTGTGTTCATGGTGTCATCCCTCGGAGCCAGCGCCGCGATGGTGGGCCTGGTCGAGGGCGTGGCGGAATCCACCGCTCTGATTGTGAAGATCTTCTCGGGCACGCTGAGCGACTACTTCGGCAAGCGAAAGGCCCTGACTTTGCTGGGCTACGGATTAGGCGCGCTCTCCAAGCCGTTCTTCGCATTGGCGCAGTCAGTCCCTTTGGTCCTAGCCGCCCGTTTCGTCGATCGAATCGGCAAGGGCGTTCGCGGCGCCCCGCGCGACGCCTTGATCGCCGACATCACGCCCCCCTCAATCCGCGGAGCCGCCTACGGCCTGAGGCAATCGCTCGACACGGTCGGCGCGTTTCTCGGGCCCGTCCTGGCGATCTGGCTCATGGTCAGGTACTCCGGCCGGTTCCGGGATGTGTTCTGGATCGCGACTCTGCCAGCCTGCGCGGCCGTCGTTTTACTGGCGATAGGCGTTCGCGAGCCGGAGACGCCGACCAAGAAAGCGCGGCTACCCATCCATTGGCGGACTCTCACGATGCTCTCGCCCGAGTATTGGCACGTCGTCGCGGTGGGCGGAATTTTCACGCTGGCGCGGTTCAGTGAAGCCTTCTTGATCTTGCGGGCCCATGAGCGAGGTCTCTCGAATAGCCTGGCCCCCGGGGTGCTCATCGCGATGAACGTGGTCTACGCGTGCACCGCCTACCCGGCAGGCTGGCTGGCCGACCGCGTCGACCGCCGCGCTCTATTGGCGGCGGGGCTCCTCTCGCTCATCGCGGCCGATTTGCTCCTCGCTCGCGCGGCGGCATTACCGCTCGTAGCCGTCGGGGTGGCATTATGGGGCCTCCATATGGGACTGACCCAGGGAATCTTCGCGGCCCTCATCGCGGACTCGGCCCCCGACGAGCTGCGGGGCACAGCCTTCGGCGTCTTTAACTTCGTCGGCGGCATCGCGATGCTCGCGGCGAGCGTTCTCGCGGGAGCGCTCTGGGACAAGCTCGGCCCCGCCGCCACGTTCTATACCGGAGCGGTCTTCGCCGCGGCGGCCCTCCTTCTCCTTGTCGGTGGAGAATTTGCGAGACGACGCCCCGCCGACGGAAGGAGTTGATCGCGTGCATGCTCGCGGCAGTGCGGCGCGTACCGCGCGAGTAATCCCGTCCTTTAGGAGAAGGCCAGCACCAGCGAACCGGCTACGATCAGCCCGCCTCCGAGCACGCTGCTCGCCGTCGGCTTCTCGCCCAGAAACACGACGGCGAGCAAGATCGCCAGCGCGACGCTGAGCTTGTCGATAGGCGCGACTTTTGAAGCCGGACCGAGCTGCAGCGCTCGGTAATAGCACAGCCAGGACAGCCCCGTGGCAAGGCCGGAGAGAACGAGGAACGCCGCGCTTCGCCAAGAGAGATTCTGAGGTCTTTGCCACTCGTGGCGGAAAGTCAGCACCAGCGCTGTCATGACGAGGATCACGACCGTCCGGACGAACGTCGCTAGATTGGAATTGATCGCCTCGACGCCTATCTTTCCAAAGATGACGGTGAGGGCCGCGAACGCGGCGGAACCGAGCGCGTAAGGAAGCCAGTTGTCCATGGATCAGGCCGCGCGCAGACGCCAGGCGTCGAGCCGCGCGTAGAACATCGCCTTTCCTTCCAGCAGCTCGGAGTGCTGCCGGCAGAACTGGTCGAGTGCTTCCTTTGGTCCGATCAACTCGACGCACATGCTCATGCTCGGATTCGGGAGTTCGCTCATCTCCGCTTGAACGGCTCCCCCGCCGCTGAAGCCGTAGTAGGTATTGTGAGCGGTCCCCTGTAACAGGCCCTGTTTCTTGGCCTCGTCTACGATCTCCATATATATCGGCCTTCTGCCGCACAGGTAGCGCAGGAAGTTGCGCAAGCCCTTTTTACGAGGACGCTTCTCGCCGACCGCGAGGAAGATCCGGACGGCACCGACCTCGCTGCTCTCGACATGGACGTTGGACATGGCTCTCCTTTACCGGCTCTCCCGACCGCGGGCTCGGTCCGCGAGGATCGACCTCAAAGACGCGCCGGGGCTCGGCCCGCGACCGTGCTTCGGCGCACCGACGCGCTGCGACAGGTATATCCCCGAATGGCCGCTGAACAGGTATGAGACGAAGCAGGCCACGGCGAGCGGGACCACGTGCTCCGCGCCGAAGAGCTCGACGCCCATGATCGTGCAGGCGAGAGGAGTGTTCGTCGCGCCGGCGAAGACGGCCACGAAGCCCAGCGCCGCGAACAGGCTCGCCGGCGCGGACATGAGACCCGACAGGACGTTCCCGAGCGTCGCGCCGATATAAAACAATGGAGTGACCTCTCCTCCCTTGAACCCGCTTCCGAGCGTGAGCGCAGTGAACACGCTTTTCCACCACCAACTCCAAACGTGAGCGCCGTCGGAGCCGAAGCTCGATAGGATCGTAACGGCCCCGGGATCGGATGAAGAGACGCCGAGCCCGAGATAATCGCGGGTTCCCAGCAGTCGGGTCAGGGCTATGACGGCGACCGCGCCGAAAATCGGACGAATGACGGGATGCCGAATCCTCCGGAACAGGCTTTGCGTGCCGTGCGTGAGCTCCGAAAAAAAGGTGCTGGCCAGCCCGAAGCAGATGCCCGAGATCGCCACCTTCAAGATGACGAACCCGCCGCCGTCAGCCGTCGCGATGCTGTGAATGTGATATTCGGCGTGGTGCACGCCCCAGGCGCGGCAAACCCAGTGCGAGACGAGAGAGGCGATGAGGCACGGCAGGATGGAATCGTAGCGCAGGCTGCCGATAACGAGAACCTCCATCGCGAACACGGCCCCGGCCAAGGGCGTTCCGAAGACGGCCCCGAACCCGCCGGCCACGCCGGCCATGAGGGCGGTGCGGCGGTCCTCCGGCCCCAGCTTCAGCGCCCTGCTGAAGAGGCTCGCGAGGCTGCCTCCCATCTGCACCGCCGTGCCTTCCCGGCCGGCGGAGCCGCCGCACAGGTGCGTCAGCACAGTCCCGACGAAGATCAACGGCGTCATGCGGCTGGGAACGCCGGCGCCGGGCTCATGGATCTCGTCGACGATCAGGTCGCTTCCTCCTTCCGCCGACTTGCCGAGGTAATGATAAAGCGCCGCCACGAGGACGCCCGCGGCGGGCAAGCAGTACAAGAGCCAGGGCGTCGCCTCGCGCGCGTGAGTCGCCCATTCGAGGGCGATGAGAAACCAAGCCGAGACGCTGCCGATGGCTAGCGAGATGAGCGTGGAGATGGTCAGCCATTTGAGCGTATACGCGCCCAAAGTGAGATGTTCCCGGAGCCGCCAGTGGAGCGGCGGCATCAGAGCTGCTCCAGGGGTCGCGGATTTCCCCTGCGTCCATCGGGAAGGCGCTGGCCCAAGCCGTGGTTGACCCAATTGAGGGCGCCCAGGTCCATCGCCGCCGCGGTCGTCCATATCTCGTTCATAGGCATAAAAAAAGACCCCTACCGATGATTCGGTAGGAGTCATCATCCCCGCGACGAGCGGGGCTTTGGGCGGCGAACTCCATCGCCGGCCGACACGACATTATAACAGGTAACCCGGACGTTGGCAACCCACCTCGAGCGAACCTGCGAGGGACTTCGGCCGGAGTTCAGCGAGCGAGTTCGACGGTTTTCAACACCACGAAATAGACCGTCATCAGGATGAGCCCGAGCGAGACGGCGGCGTGCGCCCACTCGCGGCTCTTGATCCCGAGTTTCTTCACGGAGATGATGTTCGGGATGTTACCCAGGATCAGCATCCCTCCCGAGACCAGCAGGGCGACTAAGACGGCGCGATACGCTCTATGGCCGTACCGGGCGCTACGCCCGAGACGTTTCCGTCTTCACAAACTCCTCGATCTTCGCCTTGATTTCATCGCGCACGACGCGGACCTGGGCAAGCTTCTCCTCGGGCGAGCCCTGGAAGCCGGCCGGATCTTTGAAACTCCATTGCATTCGCGCACGAACGACGCCGGGGAAAATCGGGCAACGTTCCGAGCTGGATTCATCGCAAACGGCGATGACGTATTGGTACATACGGCCTTGTTTGTATAGGTCGAAGACGCTTTTGGTCTTGGCCTGAGAGATGTCGAGCCCGATCTCCTTCAAGGCGGCGATAACGATCGGATTGAGCGTTCCGGGCTCGAATCCCGCGCTCTCGGCCTCGAAGCGTTCGCCCCCTACGGCCCGGAGAAATGCCTCGGCCATCTGGCTGCGGCCGGAGTTGTGAACGCACACGAACAGGACTTTACTCGCTCCCACGATGCCTCCTCGATTCTCTTTCAATCCGGATAAGACACAAAGACCGCACGGACGCGCAGCTTCCCGTTCCTGGCGCCGCTCGTTATCTCCATGCTTTCAAAGTCGCGACCAGAGTAGCGCGTGAACAGGAGGCCGGAAGCCTTAACTGCGCCTTTAAAATCAGAGGCGAGCTCGTTCTTCAGCCAAGCGTCGTAGCGTTCCTTGGTCCAGTCCGTTTCAAATTCCCATTCGGCGCGCAGGGTCGATTTATCAAGGATCGGCTCGGAACTGGAAGCGACGCGTCCGCCGAGAGGCATTATCCGGCTTTCCAACCGCGATAGCTCCGGACTCAGCCGAGAACCGGGAACAGCGAGCTTTTGACAGGACATCATCCCCAGAAGGGCGCAACTCACCACGACGATGCGCGCGAAACGGATCATGCGCTCAAGTGTTCGAAAGAGCGGCCGGCCCTTCCGCGAGCTTCAACAGACGGGCGACCCCGACCGGTTCCTCGGTCTGCATCGGGACTACGGCATAGCGACGGGAATGGCGCGCGGCGACCTCGTTTATCCGCGCCAGTTCGGCGGCCGCGCGCAGCCGCAGCAAGCGCGATCGGGTTTTCGCCGCCGCCACGCTGTTGTTCACCACCCAAGCCCAGGGTTCGATGCCGGCGCGGCGCAGGTCGGCCTGCAGGCCGGCCGCTTCGAGCACGGGAGTGGCCTCGGCCAAGGTCACGAGCACTATCTTAGTTTTCTCCGGGTCCTTCAGCCGAGTCATCGGCGTGATGATGCGCCTGCCGCTGTTTTCCATCTGCCGCGCGACCTCGCGATGATACGCCCCCGCGGCGTCGAGGAGCAGCAAAGTGTGCCCGGTCGGCGCGGTATCCATCACGACGAAGCGCTCGTCCGCCTCGCGGACGATGCCGGAGAAAGCCTGGAACACGGCGATCTCCTCGGTACAGGGAGAACGAAGATCCTCCTCAAGTAAGGCGCGGCCCTGCGCGTCGAGGTCCTTTCCTTTGGCGGCGAGCACGTGCTTACGGTAGAGTTCGGTCTCGACGTGCGGATCGATCCGGCTCACCGTCAGGTGCTCGAGCGTACCTTCCAGGGTCGCGGACAAATGCGCCGCGGGGTCCGAGGTCGTGAGATGCACGTCATGACCGCGATGAGCCAACTCCACCGCGATGGCCGCGGCCAAAGTGGTCTTGCCTACCCCGCCTTTGCCCATCAGCATGATCAAGCCGTGACCGTTTGCCGCCAGGCCGTCCACCAAGGATGAAAGGCCGGGCGCGTTGAGCGCCGTCTGGGCGGCGGTCGTTTCGCGCGCAGGCGCTTCGGCCTCATGGAAGAATCTTCGCAGCGCCTCGACCCCGACGAGATTGAACGACTTGAGCGGTAGACGATCGGTCGGCAAGCCTCGTAACGCTTCCGGAATCCCGGCCAGCGCGGCCTGCTCGCGCGTCACGAGCGCGGAGGCCAGAGGATCATCTTCCGCCTCACGCGCGGGAAAGACGGCGTTGATCACCAAGTACTGGTTCTTAAAACCGATGGCGGCCAGCTCTCCGAAAGTTCGCGCGGCTTCCTGCAGCGTCGAGCGCTGGGCTCGGGCCACCAGGATCAGTCTAGTGCGCGCGGGGTCCGACAACGCGGCCACCGCGTCCTTGTATTGGGCGCGCTGTTTTTCCAGGCCGGACAGCGGCCCAAGGCAGGAAGCCCCCTCGGGCGTGTTGTCCAAGAAGCCGGTCCACGCACCGGGCAACTGCAGCAATCGAATGGTGTGCCCGGTCGGCGCGGTATCAAAGAGAATATGGTCGTAGCCGGCCACCAGCTTCGGATCGGTCAACAACGCGGTGAACTCATCGAAGGCGGCGATTTCGGTGGTGCACGCCCCGGACAACTGCTCCTCGATACCCTTCACGACGCCTTCCGGCAGGACGCCGCGCACGGGGCCGACGATGCGGTCTCGGTATTGCTGGGCGGCGGCCTGTGGGTCGATCTCGAGCGCCGAGAGTCCCGGGACGGAGCCTATAGCCGTGATGGCGTTGCCGATGGCCACGCCGAACACTTGCCCCACATTGGAAGCGGGGTCGGTGCTCACCAGCAGCACGCGCTTGCCCAGGCCGGCCAAGTGAACGGCCGTCGAGCAGGCCAACGACGTCTTGCCGACTCCGCCTTTGCCGGTGAAAAAGAGAAACGCCGGAGCTTTATCGAGGAACAGCATGGGCTACCTCCTGTTCGGACCCGTGATCAGCAACTGCCGCCGCCGTCGCAACACCCGCCCTTCGATTTGGCTTCTGCTGCGGGCGCGGCAATCCCGGCCCAACGCGCCAACTCGGCGCGCTGCGGGTAGCGTCCCGTAAGGGCGATTTCGCCATCCACCAGGATGAGCGGCAGGCCTTCCTGACCGGAGCGCTCCAGAAATTTCTTCACGACCGCGTTCTCGGCGAAAGCCAAAGGCTGCTGCGCCAAGTTCAAGCGTTCGAGCTGACCGCCTTGCTTCTTAACCCAATCCGCGTCGGCGGCGAAGCCGACCAACTGCTGATCGATGTCGACGCCGCATACGCCGGTGCTACAGCATAACGCCGGATCGAAAACTTGAATTTTAGGCATATACTCCTCCAGTTCAGACGGTGATTCCACCGATGCGCTCGAGTTCAACGGTGAGCGTCGTCGGCTTGTCCTTTAGAACCTGCAGCGGCAAAGCGAGGAACGCTTCGATCCGGGCGCGCAGAATCCGATAGGCTTCCACAAAGGCCGCGTCGATTTCCCTCTCCGTTCCCTTCGCGTGCGCGGGATCATCCACGCCCCAGTGCGCTCGCAGGGCCCGACCGAGATAGGCCGGGCATGTTTCACCGGCCGCGCTGGCGCAGACGGTGACCACGATGTCCGGCGTCGCGGGCAGATTTTCCCAAGACTTGCTAGAAAGGCCCGCGGTCGGGATGCCTTCGCGAGCCAGCAGGGCCAAGGAACGCGGATGGACCTGGCCGGTGGGCTTGCTGCCGGCGCTCATCGCATGCCAGCCCGCAGGAGCCAGCGCATTGAAAGTGGCTTCAGCCAGGATCGAGCGACATGAGTTGCCAGTACACAGGAACAAGACGTTCATGGCGTTATCTCCTCTTCCGTCCCAAGGCCGCGAGTAGCGCGGCATCCTCGGATGAGCCCGCAGGCTTGCGCGATGGCGCGCATTTCTCCGGGTGCCCCGAGCAGCACTCATCAGTCAGATAGGCGATCAGTTCGAACATCAGGGGGATATTGGCCCGGTATCGCTGATAGCGTCCTTCCTGCGTCACCGCGGCCAACCCTGCCTGGGTCAGCGCCTTCAAATGAAACGACAGATTCGTGGCGGGTAGCTCAAGCTTCGCGGCGATATCGCCGGCAACCATGCCGTCGGGACCCGTTCGGACCAGCAGGCGATAGATATCGAGGCGAATGCCCGACGAAAGAGATTCGAAAATTTCGGTCGCCGCTTGCTTTTTCATAATTCAATAGTACAACAACTATTGAATTATGTCAAGGTTATTCAAGACGGACGCCGCCCTCGCAAATCCCGCATTGCGGCGGCACGGGGAAACTGGCATACTCTACTCATTCCCTTGCCGCGACCATTCGAGGCAACTGTCAGTGATTAGCAGATTGGAAAACAGCTCGAAATTCGGACTCATCTCGACACACATCTCGACAAAAAATCCGGTTTATTCGGACTCTCGGAAAATCAAGACGCCGAGAGTGGTAGAAAAAGTAAGCGTAAATTCGTAACGGTAGGGTGGCTGAGCGGTCAAAAGCACCGGTCTGTAAAACCGGCGGCAATAGCCTACACAGGTTCGAATCCTGTCCCTACCACCATTTGAAAAAAAGGCCGGCTCGAGAGAGCCGGTCTTTTTTTATATCCAGTTGTGGCGGCGGAACCAGCCCAGCATCCCCAGGACGATGCCCAGGGAGACGACGCCGAAGGCCGGGAAGGCGTACGGCCACTTCCAGGGGAAGTGCTCGAAGTTCATGCCGAACATGCCGACCATGAAATTGAGTGGGATGAAGACCACCGAAATCACCGTGAGCACCTTCATGATCTCGTTGAGCCGGTTGTTCACCGTCGAGAGATGCGTCTCGGCCAGCCCCGCGACGACTTCGCGATAGGTCTCCAGAATATCCATGGCCTGAACCACGTGATCGTACAGGTCGGTCATGTAGGTGCGCGTGGTCTCGCTCAGGCACTCGTGCCTCTCGCCCTGGAGCTGGTGGACCACGTCGCGCATCGGCCACAACGCGCGCCGCAGGAGCAGAAGCTCACGCTTCAGGCGGTGGATGTCGAGCAGGATTTTCGGCTCGTTGCCGACGAGAACCCGCGCCTCCAGCTCCTCGAGGCGGTCGCCGGAATGCTCCAACACCGGAAAGATATGGTCGACGATCGCGTCGAGCAAGGTGTAAACGAGGAACGAGGCGTCGCCGATTCGCAGGCGGGAGCCCTTGGCGTTGATCCGGGTGCGGATCGGGTCCCAAATGTCGCCTGGCGTCTCCTGGAAGGTGAGCACGGTCTTGTGACCGAGAAATATGGAGATCTGCTCGCTGTCGAGTCGGCCTTCCTTGAGCTCGATCATGCGCGTGATGATGAACACCCGCGCGGCCACGGCGGGATCGCCGCCGTAGGCGTCGGTCTTGGGCCGCGTGCTCGTGTTGAGCAGGTCCTCGACGGCCAGCGGGTGCAGCTCGTATTTCTTGGCCAGGGCTTCGATGGCCTTGAGATTGGTGAGCCCGTCGATGTTGATCCAGCGCACCGTCGACCAGGCCGGGCGGTGCGTGAGCAGAAACGCGTCGAAGTCGAGCACGCCGGCCATCTCAACCTGATCGGCGGAATAGTCGATGACGGTCACCTTGACCACCCCGTCGGATTTGGGCGGCGCCTGCGCCTCGAGCTGCTCGGGAAGCGTTCCGGGAGAGGAGCCCGGGGCCTTCTTACCAAAGCGGGTGGGCAGCTTGAGCGCGCGCAAATTCGCCATGGCGGCGATTATGCCAATTCCGGCCCTGCTTCGTCAGCGGCCGAGCAGCCAGCCGAGACCCTGCTGACGTGTCTTCACGTCGCTTCGCGTCTTGAGGTCGGGCGTCATGAAGTCGAGTTCTCCGGTCAAAGCGACCGAATGTCCGCCCCGGCGGTCGCCGCGCATCGCGGTCGGCGCGAAGCCGTAGGACAACTCTCCGTGAAGCGCGCCCTTGGGCGGGGCGAACTCAAGCCCGACGCTCATGCCCGCGTGAAGCGAGCCGCCCGGATCGGTGCCGCCGATCGTGGTCACCGACGCGGCCGCCGCGAGCAAGTTGAGGTAGAAGCTGCGCGTGCGCTCGAGCGGAAAGCCGACGCGTCCCCAGACGTGGCCGTACTCGCGCGCGGCGATTTCCTGAGTGAAATAGCCGGGAATGATCAATGGGAATTCGGAGGACTGAGTCAGCATGCCGCCGAGACGATAGGCGGCGAGACGGCCGAGACGGTCGCCCCCACCGGCGCTCGCGCCGCCCGCCACCCGGGCCGCGTCACCCTCCGTGGGCATGACCAGAAGAAAGCGCATCCAATAGAGATTGACGTTACGGCGGACGAACCGGTCGTTGTTGTAGCCGTATGTGCCCGGCCGGTCGCGCACCCGCGTCTCATACCACGTCGACAGTTCCATCGCCGGACCCCGTCCAAGCCCCGGCTCCTGCCCCCCCAGCCTCAAGCCCGCGCGCGCGGTCCCGGTCCACTCGTCTGGCGGAATGACGAAATTCGCGTCGGTCTGGGCGGTGTTTTGATAATCCGTGTAAAGCGCGGACACGCGCAGCACGCCGCTCAGGGGAACCGGGCCGATATTCATAATGCGGGGATACAGCGACAACGAAGGTCCTCCGCCGTGGCCGATGAAGGACTCGCCGAAGCGCTGATCTCCGCGGACCACTTCCTTGCGGCTGAACGCATAGCCGCCGCCGCTGAACCCGATCCCCGCGTCGGTCCGGGTGCCGAAGATGCCGGGCAGACCGAGTTCGGTGTCGAGATAGACCGGCGCGAGCGCGAGGCGCCATGCCGACCCTTTGCCCGCTATGTCAGGCCGGTTCATGTAAAGGAAAGCATACGCCCCGTTCGGGCCGGGATTTCCGACGCCGTCCTCGTAGCCTCCCTCCAACAGGAGGCGCTTGGCGTCGTCGATCTGGGCGGAGGCGGAAGCCGCCGCCAGCAAGACCGACAGCCCCCAGAAAGCCTTGTTCACCGGGTGAGTGTATCAGTCCCGGATAGGCGCGTCCATGACGGCCCGGTCACACCTCTTCAGTCGAGAGAAATATCGAGTTTTTGCTATGCTTCAACCATGGCACTACACATCGTCGTGTGCGTAAAAAGCACCCCCTCCTCCGTCAACGTCGGCGTCGACGCGTCCGGCCAGCCGAAGATCGCCGGCGTTCCGACCGCCCTGAACCCCTTCGACGAGTTCGCCGTCGAAGAGGCCGTCCGTCTTAAGGAGCGCGTCCCCGGCTCGTTCGCCACCGCGCTCACCGTCGGCCCCGACGCCGCCGCCGAGGTCCTGCGCGAAGCCATCGCCCGCGGCGTGGACGCCGGCGCGATCGTCTCCGGCCCCGAGTTTGAGGGCGGCGACTCCTACGCGACGAGCCTGGCGCTCTCCGCGGCGATCAAGAAGCTGCACGGCGAAAAGCCCGTGCACCTCGTCCTTTTCGGCAAGAACACCAGCGACGTCGGCGCCGGCGTGGTCGGCACGCAGACCGCCGCCTGGCTCGACTGGTCCTCCGCGTCCGCGATCAAGAAAATCGACGAAGTCTCGGAGACCTCCGCGACCGTCACCCGCCAGATGGAGGACGGCCTCGACAGCGTGAAGCTTCAGCTTCCCGCCTGCCTCTCCACCGTCAAGGAGATCAACGAGCCGCGCCTGCCCTCGCTGAAGGGCAAGATGGCCTCGAAGAAGGCCGTGTTCCCGAAGTGGACGGCGGCCGATCTCGGCCTGCAGCCCGCACAGGTCGGCGCCGCCGGCGCCGGCTCCGTCGTCGTGAAAGCCTCGCTCCCCCCGGCCCGCCCGGCCGGCGTGAAGATCGAAGGCGCCACCGCGGCCGAGAAGGCCGCGAAACTCGTCGACATCCTCGTCGAAAGGAAGCTCATCTAACATGGCCAACATCCTCGCCTTAGCGATTCCCCAGCGCGGCGCCCTCTCCCCCGCGTCCTACGAACTGATCGGCGCCGGCCGCGCCCTCGCGGACGCCCTCAAGGCGCCGTTGACCGTCGCCGTGATCGGCGGCAACGCCAAGGCCCTCGCCGCGGACCTCGCGACCCGCGGGGCCGACAAGGTCCTGGCCGTCGAGCACGCCGGACTGACGAACTTCACGGAGGAGGCGTACGCGAAGGCCGCCGCCGCCGCCGTCGCCGCTTGCGGCGCCACGCGCGTCGTCCTGCCCTCGACCGTCGCGGGCCGCGCCCTCGCCGCGCGCCTGGCCATCCTCCTCAAGGCGGGCCTCGCCACCGACGTCGCCGAGATCCTGCCCGACGGGAAGGTCCGCCGCGGTTACTACGGCGGCAACCTGATCGCCGAAGTGGAGTTCAAGTCTGCGGTCGCCGTCCTGACGGTCGCCCCCATGACCTTCCCTCGCGCGGAGCCCAAAGGCGCCGCCGTGGCCGTGGAAGCCGTCGCGTTCGACCCCGGCGCGTTGAAGAGCGAGCTCTCCTCCTTCAAGGCGGAAGAGTCCCGCGAGATCGACCTCGGCGCCGCCGAGAAAGTCGTCTCCGGCGGCTTCGGCCTCGGCTCGGCCGAGGGCTTCAAGCCCGTCTACGACCTCGCCCACGCCTTGGGCGCCGCCGTCGGCGCCAGCCGCCGCGCGGTGGATTCGGGCTGGATTCCCTACAAGCACCAGGTCGGTCTGACCGGCCGCAACGTGCGCCCCAAGCTCTACGTCGCCATCGGCATCTCCGGCCAAATCCAGCACCTGGCCGGCATGTCTTCCTCTGGCACCATCGTCGCCATCAACACGGACAAGGACTGCCCGCTGATGCAGATGGCCTCGATCGCGGTTCAGGGCGAGTACGCGGAGCTCCTCCCCCTCATCACGGCGGAGATCAAGAACCGCAAAGGGCACGCCGTAGCCGCTTAGCCCCGTACCAACCGACTCGAGCGACCGGTTCCCCCAAGCGGGAACCGGTCGCTTGCTTTATGACGGCGGGGCGGGGAGGTCATCCCCCTCAGGGACGGCCGGGATTGACCCGGCCTCGGGGATTGTCCGCGACGTATAAAGCCCCCTAGTCGCGGCGAATCCTACGCCCTTCGGGGGAT
>CALRXP010000036.1:0-14830 GCA_943372155.1 Candidatus Endomicrobiellum trichonymphae
TGCGGAGCGGCGGAGAGCGCCTCGGGCGAGCCAGGCGTGAACACGGGCGCGCGGAAAAAGCGCTTCGTCCAGTCGCTCATCGCTTTTCGAGCCAGGCCGCGAGCGCTTCCAGCACGTCGGCCGGAATCGCATGGCCGCCCTCGAAGCGGCGAAGCTGGCCCTTCCAGCCGGCCTCGGTGATCACCTTCTCAAGCGATCGCGCCTGAGCATAGCCCAGGATCGGGTCCACCGAGCCGTGAGACTGGAAGAAGGGCATGCCTTTCTTCGACGGCGCGAGCTCGGATAGCGTCTTCTTGTCGACCAAGGTGCCCGACAGGATCACGACCCCGGCGGGCGCGGTCTCCGCGCGCGCGGCGAGATCCACGGCGAGCATGGCGCCCTGGGAGAAGCCCATGAGCACGATGTTCTCCCACGGCTTCTCGAGCCCCTTGATGAAGCGCTGAAGCTCCTCGCGGGCCCACTCGAGTCCCGCGGGCTCCTTGAGCGACAGGTCGCGCGGCGTGCCCGTGCGCTGGGCCTCTTCAAAGGCGGCCACGTCGATGGGAAACCACGCGCGGCCGCCCCAGTCGAGCGTCTCGGGCGCGTCGGGAAAAAGCCAGGTGATCGGGCGCTTGGTCTCGAGCTCCTCGGCGAGCGGAGCGAGGTCGCGCATGTCGGCGCCGTAGCCGTGGAGGCAGATGACGGTCAGCGCCTTCGGATCGGAATTGGGAATCTCGATCGCGTCGAGGTTTCCGAAGCGCACGAGGCGCGGTGAGCCGGTGGTCATTTCCTCTCTCTCCTCTCCCACGATGAACGGCCCGGTCGGTAGCCCTTTTTGGGGGGCTCGCCCGGCTTCGGTTTCGATTTGGGCATATCCTTCGCGTGGGTGTGCTCGTGGAAATCCTTCTGGGCTTTCTCGCGGCGCGCCATGAGGGCTTCCTTGGGCGGATGCTCGCCGATGAGGCAGTCGCAACCGGAACCGATCAGGTCCTTACGACCGGCGGAGAGCAGAGCCTCGCGGACCTCGAAGTAGTTCTCCGGCTTGAAGAACTGCAGGAGCGCGCGCTGCATCCGGCGGTCGCGCATGCCCTTGGCGACGGGCATGGGCAGGCCCGTCTCGGGATTGCGGCCGGTGTAGTACATGGCCGTCGCCAGGTCGTGCGGACCGGGGATGAAGTCCTGGACCTGGTCGGGCTTGTAGCCGTTCTTTTTTAAGAAGACGGCGAGCTCGATCATGGCGGCCAGGTCGGAGCCCGGATGGCTGGCGATGAAATAGGGAACGAGGAACTGCTTCTTGCCCGCCTTCTTCGACTCTTCATCGAACTTCTTGGCGAAGTCCTCGAACGTGTTGTGGCGCGGCTTTTTCATCAGCTCGAGCACCTTCGGCGAGGCGTGCTCGGGCGCGACCTTCATGCGGCCGCTGACATGATGGGCGGTGAGCTCGCTCATGTACTCCGGCGACAAGCGCGCCAGGTCCATGCGGATGCCGGAGGCAACGAAGACCTTCTTGATCCCCGGCGTCTCCCGGGACTTCTTCATGAGCTTGACCAGCGGGCCGTGATCGGTGCCGAGGAACTTGCACACGACGGGATGCACGCAGGACTGGCGCTTACAGATCTTCTCGACTTCGGGCTCGGTGCAGCGCATCTGGTACATGTTCGCCGTCGGGCCGCCGATGTCGGAGATCACGCCTTTGAACTCCGGGTCCCGGGTCAGCCCCGAGATCTCCTTCAGGACACTGCCTTCTGAGCGCGACTGGATCGTGCGGCCCTGATGGGCGGTGATCGAGCAGAACGTGCAGCCGCCGAAGCAGCCGCGCATGATGGTGACGGAGTCCTTGATCATCTCCCACGCGGGGATCTGCGAGCCGGCGTAGGAAGGATGCGCGCGGCGAGTGTAGGGAAGACCGTAGTAGTAGTCCATGCGGTCCTGCGTCACGGGCAACTGGGGCGGAGTCACGACGACATGTCGATTGCCGTGCTTCTGCACCAGGCTTTTCGCGTTGAAAGGGCTCGTCTCGCGATGAGCCAGACGGGCCATTTGGAGGAACTCGTCCTTGGATTCCTTCACGGCCTCGAAAGACGGAAGCTCGACGACGTCGGGGCCGGAAGGCGGGGCTTCCGAAGCGCCTAGGAAGTAGGAGACGCCCGGAATGTCCCGGCACTCCTTGACCGATTTTCCCGCTTTAAGCCGGTTCGCGATCTCGACGATTGATTCCTCGCCCATGCCGTAGGCGACGAGGTCGGCTTTCGAGTCGAGTAAAACGGAAGGGCGCACCGAATCCGACCAATAGTCATAGTGAGCCAATCGTCTGAGGCTCGCCTCGACTCCGCCGGCGATCACCGGAACACCGGGGAAGGCCTCGCGCGCACGCTGGCAATACGGAATGGTGGCTCGGTCGGGGCGCAGGCCGATTTTACCGCCGGGAGAATAGGCGTCGTCGTTGCGGACCTTCTTATTCGCCGTGTAATGATTGATCATCGAGTCCATGTTCCCCGCGGAGATCGCGAAGAACAGTTTCGGACGGCCGAAGGTGCGCCACGGCTCGGCGCTGCGCCAGTTCGGCTGGGACAGGATGGCGACCCGGTAGCCCTTGTCCGACAGGATGCGTCCGAGCAAGGCCGCGGCGAAGGAGTAATGGTCGATGTACGCGTCGCCCGTCACGAAGACGATGTCGGGCGCGTCCCAGCCGCGCGCGTCCATCTCGGCGCGCGTCATGGGAAGGAAACGGGGGTCGTGGCGGAAGGTGGGAGAGGACACGGCTTCCTATATTATCGCATGAACGACCACGGAAAGGATCACGTTGACAATCTTCGAGCCCGGGGTTACACTGGGCCAGGCCGCGCAAAATCGGAGATACCCCCCCATGTTCACCCCCTCCCGCCGAATTCTGTTGCTGTCTGCAATGCTTCTTTGCGCTTCGTTCGCGTCAAATACCGCGCGAGCGCAGACCGGACGGGCGGGAATCGGCTCCGCCTCGGGGGTATCACCGATGACGCCCCCGGTGTTCGCGGCGCTCCAGACCTTCGCCGGAGGCGGGCTCGCCAATTCCCCCGCATCACCCCTCGCCGGGCTCAAGGGAGTGCTCTCGCTCGAGGGATCGGCGCCTCAGCTCCAGGTGATGGGGCAGCTCGCGGCCGCTTTGCCCGCGGATTTTCCGGCCCAGGTCGCTCAGGCGCAGGCGGCCGGCACCCCGGAGGCGATGCGGGCGATCGAGCAGACCGTGGCCAAATCTTACGCCGTCGCTCAGAACAAAGCCGCCGAGGAATTCAACGCGCGTGCCTGGCTCGCTCTGAGCGGCGCCCCGAATGCGGCCGCCCTCGATCGCGCCGCCGCGGATTTCTCCGCCTACGCCGTGTACGGGCGCCCGCTTCAGAGCCGGATGGCTCAATTCGACGCCGCCGTGCGACGCATCAAGGCGGGCCGCTCCGCGGCGGAAATGGCCGAGTCGTTTCACGAGAGCCGAAACATGCAGGATCCGGGCGCGTCGGCGGCGTCCGGCGGCGGCTCGCCCCGCCGGGCGCGGCCTTCCTCTTGGTCGCTGGGGCGCGCGGGCGCGAGCCCGAACGCCGAGGCGGCCGCCCCCTCCGTCGCCAGGCCCCTGGGCGCCCCGTCCGGCCCCTCGAGCGAATTCGCGACGCGGGCTGAATTGATGGTGCGCATGGCCGCATTGCCCGCCGGATCTCCTGAGCGCGCCGAACTGCTGTATCGCAACGGTAACCGCGCGCTCGTGCTTAACAGCGGCGCGAACGTGACGATGCACGCCGGGTCGCTGCGCGAAGGCGAGTCCATGAGGGAGCGGCTCGCGGAAATCAATCTCGCCCTGATCAGCCGCAGCAACAAAGGAAAGCCCGACGGCATCGGCGCCCTCGGAGGAATGTCGAACCGGACGACGCTCCCGCGCTCGCGCTTTGACGCCCTGAGCGAAAGCGAGAAGGCGGCGATTCTCAACGAGAAGGACAATGAGAAAGACGACATCGTCGAGGAGAACGGCCGCCTCGTTTTAATTTCCGATATCAATCGCATCCGGCTGCGCACCGTCCGCCGCGAAGTCCGCGAGGAACTCGGCGATCTCGGCATCGATCCTGCGAGACTGCCTCTTGAAGCGCCCGCTCCCACGACGCCGTGGATCGGCGTTCTCACGGGCTTGCTCGGCGCCGCGTTGATCCTCGCCGCCGTCGCCGCGCTCTTCCTGGCGCCCGGTCTTTCCGTCACGGGCTTAGCCGTCGCCGCGTTCACCGGCTTCTTCCTCTTGGCAGGAGGCGCTTACGCCTCGCGGCGCGACCCTCAGGCCCGGGCCAACATCGCGCTTCTCGGTCTTGGGGACGTTCGCGACGACAACTATATCCTCAACATCTGGGATAAGGACGCGGTTCCCGCGGAGAAGGTTTTCGCCGACACGCCTTACAATCACACGCTGCGCGTCGAGCAATCTCTCATCGACCAGATGACCGCAGCCCAACGGGCGCGCCCCGGCGGCGAAGCAAGCGGGCTGCGAAGCTTCCCGCTCTTCGAAGCCCTCAAGGCGTACGGCCGCCCCGCCGCCAAGAACGGGGCGCGGCTCGAAGACGGCCGCGACGCCGAACGGGACTACCGCTACCCGCATGAATGGATTTCCTCCTGGGCCATCGCCTCCGAGCGGCTGGGACGCGACCCGAAGGCGCTCGTCGAACTCGCCTACGAGGTCCAGTCCGAAGTCGGAAGCGAATACAGGGTCGGCTTCTCGAAGGCGGTCGAGAAAATGAACGTTTCCATGACCGCGATCGACGACGCCCTCGGCGTGCCCCATGGCACCGCGGAGCAGATGTCCGCCGCCATCGACCGCGCGGCGAAGAGCCGCATCCCGAACACCCCCGAACAGCTCGTCACGATGTTCTCCCGCTCGGAATCCATCGACGCCAACGTCAACAGCGACATCATCAAGGCGCTCGCGGCCCGCGGGCGTGTCGATGAAGCCGAGATGAAGCAGCGTCTGCGAAACTTCGTGGCGATGTATCCGGCGTTCGAGAGCCAGCGCGACGCCAATACGGCCCTTCGCGAGGTTTTCGAAGCGGAGAATCCGACCTGGGCCGGGCCCTTGGCCCGCGTCCAGCACGAGGCGTGGCTACGCAACGAGAAGCTCGGCCCGAAGTTCGTTCAGTACACGCTCCCGCTTCACCGCTTCCTTCAGAAAGCCGTCGCCGAGGGCAGGGTCTTAAACCCGGGCGTGCCGGTCACCGAAGGCAAGAAGATGACCCTCGACGAGTTCGAAGGCCCCAAAGCGAAGTTCCGCCTCCGGGCCGAACATTTCGTTTTCGACGGAGACGCCGACGGCTCGCAGAAACGGGCGTTCGTCGAGGCATTCGGGACGGCCGCGGGCCGGCCGTTCCAGAGCGGCTTCGAGATCAGCATGCTCGCCGGTGAATGGGACGTGCTCTTGCCCAACTCGAAGAACGCGGGCGCGATCACGGTCGGAGAAAAGAACGCGAAGGCCTGGAGCGAGAAGCGCGCCGGCTTCCTGGCGGGCCTCCAGCAAGACAACGTCGCCAGTGGCCTGGCCGCCCTTTACAATCCGGAGGTTCGGGCGAAACTGGCCGCCGCGCAGACTCGCGAACAGTATCTCGACGCGCTCGTCGACATGGTCCGCATCATCAACGTCGGCTGGAGGCTCAACAATCCGTGGTTCGGTTTCGATTACAAGCTGCAATACCGCGCGTTTCATCCCGACCCGAACGTCGGCATCGGCATGGGAGAGATCATCAAGGACGCCGTGACCTTCAAGGCGACGGTCGAGGCCATCCTGACGGGCCTCGACGGATTGAAGATGCCCGAAGATGTCCGCGCTTCGCTGTCGGCGCTCAAGGGCAACCCGGCGTTCGCGCAGGCGTTGGGGGACTCGGTCGACGAAGCCCGCCTGTCGGCGGCGATCACGGCGCAGGACAACCGTCCGGTGGCTCTCGCGGACGATCTTGGAAACCTCCTCGACTACCTGAAGTACGTCTTTTCAAGCCAAGGCCTGATCGACCAGTTCATGAGCGGAGATATTCTTAAGGTCCTCGAGGGGCGCTGGGACAAAGTGGCGCGTTCCGAGGTCGTGCGTCGCCTGCACAACGCGATTCCGATGCTCCAGGTCATGGAGCAGGCTCAGGACGCCAACGACGCGGCGCTCGTGTCGCTGGCGCACCGCATACCGGACAAGGTAATGCTCAATATCGCCAAGGCCGGTCATCAGACCTGGCTCGAGCAGGAGACCGCTTCAGTCAAATCCGGCAAGCTCGTCAAATACACGCCCAAGCTGCGAGATCTGCTGGCCAAGTACGCCGCCGAAGGCGCCCTGAGGAGCAACGGTCCCCTGAGCGCGACGGCAGTCGTTCACCCGAGATCCGCCTACCGCATCAACGCGCGAAACTTCCCGGATCGCGGGGCGCTGTCGCGCTTCAGTTCCGAATTCGAGGCGGTCACCGGTGAGAAATTCATCGACGATTCCGGCAACCCGCTCGCCGTGATCCATACCCTCGGGGCATCCTTCGACGAAATCTTGGGAATGCCTCCGGCGGCGGACCCCGGCGCGAGCCGCAGCGAACAGCGGGCCGCGCGCAAGTACGCCGAATCCTGGACGCGGGTGCGCCGCGAATTCCTCATCGAACGGGCCGGGCACGGCTTCGCTCCGGTGCTCGCCGCGCTCAGCGACCGGGCCAATCTCGTGCGCCTTGAGAAGGCCGGGGATCGCGAACTGCAGGACATACTTTTCTCGATCATGCGCCGGATGGATATGAACTCCCGGATCGACAATGCGGACCGCGGCTTCAACCACGAGCTCATCCGCCGCTCCTACGATCTCAGCCCCCAGGGCGGCGTCGGCCCCGACGTCATCCGGCGGGACGCGCTATTGCTGGAGTCGGTGCTGAAAACCTTGGCCGCCAACTCAGGCGCCGTTCGGATGCCGTTCGCCCTCAAGCGCGTCTTATCGAACCGCTTAATCGGCGCGGCGCACTCGCTGACCGAGCAGGATCGGCTGGTGGAAGTCGTCAATCGCAATCGTCAGGCGATTCAATTCACGACCGGCGCGGAACGCTAAATACCATGTAAGGTTCACGCCCTCACGGGCGTATTCACCACGGACGCAGGCCCGCTCCGCACCAGAGGCCCGAAGCGTCCGGAGAAGTGATTTATGAACCGCATGGAAACCGTCGCCGGCGTCAGCCTCCTCGCCCTCGTCGCGGCGGGGGTCGGACAGAAGTACAACGAGCTCAGCAAGCTCGCCTCCACTCCGCCGCCCGTCAAGAACGTTCTGCCCAAAATCCAGATCGAGACCCGTCCCGACCGCACCGTGGACACGGCCATCGACGCGTACCTGGCCAACGCCGAGGTCGCCGCCGAGACCGACAAGCGCACGCATCTGGGCAGCCTCCTCGCCTCTCTCGAGTCCCCCGAGTTCGACGGCGAGGAGATCGACTCCGTCAGCGCCGAGAGCCTCGCCAAAGCGATCACCGCGGTGTTCGAGAAGCCCGGCGACGGCGGCACGGAGGACGTCGAGCTCCGCCGCCGCGCGGTGGGCTTCCTGGCGGGACGCGTGTCCGGGAAAACCAGCCGCGACTTCGTGCTCAAGGCGATGGAGGACGGTCCCGTGGAAATCCGCCTCGAGGCGCTCAAGCGCATCGGCGCGCCGACCGGCGTGCGCGGCTCGTCCGTGTACGCCAAGGTGCTCGAGCTCGGCGAGAAGGGCCTCGTGCCCGACGGGATTTATCCGTCGGTCCTGCGCCGCACGGGCGGGGTCAAGGCCAAGGACGTTCTCGTGACGCTGATGACCTCGACCGACAACGCCAAGCTGATCTCCGGCTGTGCGATTTCGCTCCAGGATTACCGTGATCCCGAGCTCATCGGCAAGATCCTCGAGCGCCTGGAGGCGGTCGGCATGATCGAGAGCGCGGGCAAGATGCCCTGGATCAGCCCGGCGCTTCTCGACGAGCATCTGAAGTCCGCGGACAAGGCGTCCTTCCGCCGAGGCATGATGGCGATGGCGACTCGGCCCGCGCTCGTGAAGACGGGCATCGGACACGTCGAGAAGGGCCTGCAGAGCCCGGATCCCGACGCGCGGCGCTACGCGGCGGTCGCCGTGAAGAAGGCGGTCGTGGCGAAGCTCATCGACGCGAAGCAGGGCGAGACCTTGCTGGCGGGCCGGCTGCAGGTGGAGACGGAGCCGGTGCTGAAGGCCGAACTGACGGGAGGGCTGGAGCGCATCCACAGCCTGATCGACCAGGCGCCCAAGGGCGTTCAGTAAGGAGGTGGTCAGCGACGTATTGGGGGCTCCCCGCTCTCGGCGCGGGGGGCCCCTTCGTTTTAGGGGCGGGTGACGGGGGCGCCGCGCGTGACGGTGGAGGCCGTCGGATCGGGGAGGCTGTTGGGATCGGGCTTGGAGTCCTTGTCCGGGAGAAAATCCTCGGGCTTGGTCGGGTCGCCGGGACCGGTGCTCAGACGCGGCGTCAGGCCTCCGCGCGGGGCGCCGCCGATGGGGGCCTCGACCTGGGCCGGGGCCGGATGGCGAACGTGGTCGTAGATGACGTAGAGGGCGACCAGCAGGGCCAGGACGTATGGGCCGAGCTCCCAGAGCTTTCCTTTCATCGCGGCCATTATAGCGCTTACTTCGCCGCGCAGTATTCGCGCAGAGGAACGAAGCGCGTGTCGGGGCCCTTGCCCAGGACGAGGAAGAAGGCCGGCTTGACGTCCCGTGTCAGAGCAATCTCGAGGCCGCCGAAACGCTTGGCGTGCTCGGTCATCCATGTCTGAAACGCCGCGAGCTCAGCGCGCTGCTCGTCAGGCTTGGGCGCCGAGGCGAGCGAGATGTGCGGCTTGAACACGTCGTCGTAGCGGTCGCGCTTGCGGAAGCCCTTGGCCGTCGCTTCGTCGCGGTTCTTCATGAGACGCGCGGCCCATTCCCCGGGCACGGGGCTCAGCGCGAGAGCCACGACGTTCTTATTGGGGCCGAACAGGTCCGGCGTGCCGTTCAGCTTGACCGGACCGCTCGACAGATCAGGACCGTCGAGAGACAGTTTTTCCATGTCTTCGGTCGCGGCGGGATTCCAGCCGGCCCCCATGAACGACAACGTGACATGGAGATTTTCGACCTTCTCGAAGGAAAGGCCCGGGAATTTCTTGGTCAGCTCCTTCTGAGCTTTCCCCCACTCCTTGGCGAACTTGGTCTTACCCAAAGGCAACGCGGAGAAAAGGAGAAGCGAGGCCTTGCCGTCCTTATCGAGCGCGTCGGCCGGGCAAGTCAGGCCGGCGGCGAGGCACGGATGCGCGAGGAGCGAGAGAAGCGTTAAGACGGCCAGCCGCTTCATTTCTTCTCGTTCTCGCGCGCGGCCAGCATGTCGTTGAGGCGGCCGATGAGGGCGCGGATCGTGGCCGAGCCGCGCTCCTTGGCCTGCAGCACGTTCGGCTGGTTCGCGTCGAAGGTCTTGCCCACCGAGACGGCGAGCGCGCGCGGCATCGCCTGGGCCATATACAGATCGTTGCCGCCCTCGGGCTTGAAGTCGTCGCCGAAGATCGCGACCTGAGACTCGTCGTCGATGAGGCCCTTGGCCTTGAGCATCTCCATCGCCTTCTTCGCGCCGGTGCCCTTATGCGCCTTGAAGTACTGGACGTAGGGCACCTTGCCGACGCGCATCGTGGGAGTCGCCTTGAGCTGGACGAGGTAGCCGAAGCCGTTGGCCTTATTGGCCTCTGCGATCGCCTCGTAGAAGGCGCCTTCGAGCTCCCAGTGGTTGAGCAACTCGACGAGCGAGCGGCTCTCCTCGTGATAGATCTTGATGTCGCTCGGCTTCAATCCGATCTTGGCCGCGGCCGCCTCGAACACGGGCGTGATCTTGGCGCGCTCGGCGTCGTCGAAGCCGACTTCCTTCCAGGCGGGCTCGGTCGGAGTCGCGCCGTCGGCGCCGTACTCGTAGACGCGGGCGCCGGACTGCACGCCGAACAGCATGCCGGCGCGGGTCTTGGCGTCGAGGCGGTCGCCGAGGAGGTTGGTCATGCCGTTGTGATCGCCGGTGAAGAAGTGGTTCGTGCAGACGACGACCGTGACGCCGAGCTCGCGCAGGCGGCGCAGGAGGCCGACGAGCTCGTCGGAGGCGACGACGGCCTTGTCGTCGGAATCTTTGTCCATCAAGGTCCCGTCGTAGTCGGTAATCACGGCCTTGATGCCCTTGGACTTCAGGCGGTCCGCAATAGCGGCGGCAAGCTCATCCAACGAATGCTCTCGGGGCGCCGCCGGCGCGGCGACTTCATCGGTCTTAAAGTTGGTGGCCGAGATCTTGTTTCCCAACCAGCGCGGGGCCATCCAGAGGAGCAGACCGATCAGGCCGAAGGCGCCGAGCATGGGCCACAGGGCCGCGGGGAAGGACATGCCGCTCGCGACCGCGCCGATCGTGGAGTAGCCGAACGCCGCGGCGATGGCGGAAAGCGCCGAGCGCAGACCGAGCAGCTCGCCCGTGTGCTGCGCATCGGCCTTGGCCTCGCGCTGAACGACCGTGTCGATCGTGATCTTGTTGGGGACGTTGACCAGCCCGATGATCAGGATGCCCAACAGAAGCGCCGGGATATTGCCCCAGAAGGCGAGCGGCAAGGCGAGGGAGGTCAGACCGATGAAGGAGTAGCGCATCCAGCCGCGGTCGCTGAGGCGGGTGGACACCGCGTAAAGGCCGCCCGCGATCGCCATGCCCGCCGCGGCCATCGCCAGGCTCGCCGGGAAGAGGTACAAGCCCAGCCACGCGCCCAGCGCGCCGAGGACGATCGCGCGCACCACGGTGTTCCAGCGGCCCGGCAGGTTGAGCATGGTCGAACCCGCCAGCAGCTGACCAAAGAACAAGGAGCCCTGGAGCTGGCCCTGCATCAACGCGCCGCCATTGAGATCGCGGGCGGCGAAAGGGATGAGAATGGAGCCAACGGGGTACACCACGAAGGAGTACGCCATGCTGAGCAAGGTCCCCGTGCGCATGGTCGGGTTCTTCCAAAGACGAGCCAAGCCCTTGGAGGTCGCAATCAGGCCGATCAGCGCCGCGCCGACCAAGGACAAGGCCGCGAACTGCGGCACGATGGCGTGCAGGGCGAGGTACAGCGCTCCGCCCGCCGCCATGACGCCCGTCCAGATCGCCAGATTGCGGCGACCGCTTGCGGCGGCTTCGGCGGACGCCCCGGCCGTCGGCTTTTCGGACGCCGGCTTCGCGAGGGACACGTTGGGAATCGAGTACCACTGAATCAAGGCGCCCGCGGCGGCGAGCGCGGCGCTGATGGCGAACATCCCGGAAAGACCGTTGAGGACGCCAAACACGGAGGCGAGTGAGTCCACCCAGCGGCCGGCGAGAAGGAACGTGCCCAGAAGAACGTTCAGGCCGATGAAGTTGATATTGGCGGCCGCGTTGAGCACCGGCAGGCGCTTGGGATCGGAGCCGGCCAGCGCGGGCATCATCTTGTCCTCGGCGACAAGCGAGCTGGCGACGTTCCAGCTGGTGAGAAGCGCGACCGCCAGCAGCGGCCAGAAGCCGGCGGCGTGCGTCAAAACCAACGCCGGGATAGCGAGAGCCAGAACGACCCGTACCACGCCGTTGAGGGCGAACATGTTTCGGAAGCTCAGGCGATCCGCGACGAGGCCCGACAAGGGGGCCAGAAGGATGGCGGCGACTGCGCCGAGCGACATGAGATCGGTGTAGCCCTGCGCGCCGACGAGGGCCTGGGCGAGCATCGGGTAGGAGATGACCCCGGCGAGAATAAATCCGATGAGATAAAGGCTGCGGCCGAGTAGCCAGCCGTTGCGGGCCTTATTACGGGTGGCTTCGTCGAGAGACTCGACGGTCCGGCCGGCGGAGGCGCGCTCGACGTCGTCGACGCGCGTCGCCAGGCTCAGCAGCCCGTTGTAGAACTTCCATTCGGCGTTCTTGAGGCGGGTCGGCTCTTCGGGGGGCGCCCGATCCGTGATGGAGCCGGGCGGGCTCAGGGAGCGCTCCAGTTCCGCGTCGGGGCTCATGACCAAGAAGCGGTCGTGGTGCATTCCCAGAAGCATGGAGCGGGAAGGCAGGAAGCCGAAATCCGCGCCGTTGACGGGATGGCCCTTCGAGTTCGGGTCCGCGTTCCAGCGACGCTCCAGACGCTCAAGAAACCCGGGCACCCGGCGTGAATTACCGTTGTCGGTCAGCACATGCAGATCGAAATCGCTGGTCGGAGTCGCGGCCCCGGTGGCGAAGCTGCCGAGAAGAACGACGCCCACGACGCGGTCGGGGGCGAAGAGGTCTTCCTCGGCGACGGTCGCCGAGATCGACACGCGGAAGGCATCGAGCACGGCCTGCGCGCCGTCGTTCTGGAACTCAGCCGCGCCCGCGTTGATCTCGGGCCCCATAAGCTTGTCAAAGTGGGCCTTCATCTCGGAAGGCGCGAGGATCGACGCGCCGTGAAGCGCCTTGCGGATGTGCTTGCGAAGATTGCTCGAGCTGCGCATCGGGTTATAAAGGACGGCGCGATCGAGGAAGGCGAGGAACGCGGGCCGGGCCTCCACGTCGCCGGCGACGTCGAAGTAGCGATCGAAGAGCTTGATCGCCTCGCCGCTCACATAAGCGTCCGAACCGGAGCGCGAGCCGACCGTGCGCACGCCGCCGATCATGCCCATCATACGGGAATCCACGAAAAAGCCGCGCGCGTTCGAGACGCTCGCCTTGCCCGCGATCACGGCCGGCGCGGCCGCGCGGAGCTTGCGGTACTCGCGCCAGTTCTCGACGTTGACCTCGAGGAAGTAGTGCCGCAGGGAGCTGATCCACAGGCGGATTTCATGCAACGGAGAACGGGTTTTCTCCGCCGACACCTCGGGAGCCGGGACGGCCTGGCGCGAGGCGACGGACAGGAGCACGTCACGCGACGCCGCGGGGCCGGTCGCTCCGAGCACGACGAGATTCTTGCGGCGCGGATCCCCGGTTCCGCCGACGGAGAAGGTCCGCGCTCCGGGAACTCCTCTCTCCATCTCGGCGTCGTTGCCGTTGCCCTGGTCCGCGAGCTCGCGGCCGCCGACCTTCGCGCCAAGCCGTGTCAGCCAGGATGATTTTTCCGCCGCGCGAGGGGCGTACATCCCGTCTCCCAAGATGACGACGTCCTTAGCCGCGAGGCCCCGCGCCCGCGCGATGAAGAGTGAGGCGTTCGCCTTGGTGTTGACCGAAACGACGAGATAGGGATTGTTGGCCGGATCCTTGGCCATCCGGGCCCGGACCGTCAGGGGGCTGCCGCGCTGGGAGAGCTCCTTCTGGAAAACGGCGCCCGCATCGCGAACCTGCTCCCAGGACGAGCCCACGGGAAGCTTGATCGTGTAAGTGTACGGGCGCAGAACGGGCTCGGCGCCGGCGGGAAGCTTCTTCATCGCCGCGTCGCCGGCAGCGGTGATCACGGCCTTGGCCGCGTCGGTCATCGCCGGCGCTTGGTAAACCAGAGCCGCGTTGCCGGCGGCATCGTAGCGATAGACCCGGCCGCCCGCATCGACCGCGACGTACATGCCGGCGCGGGTCTCGGCCGGCAGGGACGAGAGCGACTCGAGCACGGACTCGGGGCGGTCGCTGATGACGTCGACGGTCTTGCCCGCCGCCTTCACGGCTTTGACCGCCTCCACCATGTCCGGCGAAAGCTTGTTGTCGAACGCCGCGTTCGAATCGGCGAGAGTCTCGTCGTAGTCGGAGAAGACCGCGCGCTTGCCGGAGGCGGCGGCCACGGCCCGCTCCGTCAAATCGGGGCCCGCGGGACGCAAAGAATTCACTTCACCGGTCAGCGCCGCGACCATGCGCAGCATGAAGCGGTGAGCGCGATAGGCGACCGGGGAATCGATCGCGGACGGCGCCGACGCCGCTTCCGCCGCGCCGGACGGCTTCGGGGCCGCGGGCGTCAACGCCGCGGAAATCCGGGAGGGCGCCGGCTTGAGCGGGTCGGACGCCGCGGCGCGAACCGCGGAAACGGCCAACGCCTGAGGAGCGGCCGGTATCGCGGGGTTGACGAAAGCGGCAGCGGGCAGGACCTGAGCCGTCAGCGCGACGGGCGTAGGAGACAGCGAGATCGAAGGAGCGAGAAGGCCGCTGGAAAGGCCCGAGACCGACAACGCGAGGGGAACGACGGGGGAGCCGGAATTGAGCGAGCCGGCGGCTCCGGCCTGGCCGCCGGCTGAAGAGCCCGTTTGGATCGGAGCGCTTTCGACGACTCCGGCGAAGGCCTCATAGGCCGAGCCGCCCGGCGACAATACAACGAGAACCGCGCAGACAAAACTCGCAACGAGTTTATTCGCTGTTCCGCTCACCCGAGGATTATAGCCGGGACCCCCGAACCTCGCCACCGCCTTTAGGCCCAGAGACTCAGTATTAAGGACCTACCCCGATTTTCGTCATATTTATCACTCTAAACCGGGCCTCCGTCGGAGGGCTGAACCCCCGTCGAGGGTGTTATAATTCCTTCACTCCGGGCGTGTAAGTTTTCCCCCCCGACCGGAGTAAGGAAACCAAGGAAGCCAAGGTGGACGCCGAGATCGACCGCCTCATCGCCCTACACGCCGACAAAGCGTTCGCCGTCGCTTTGCGGATGACGGGCAACTCAACCGACGCGGGAGACGTCGTCCAGGAGGCCTTCTTGAGAGTCATGAAATACTTCGACAAATACGACCCGAGCTTGCCCTTCGAGGCCTGGATGGTGCAGATCCTGAAGAACGTCTACTTCACGAGCCTGCGCAAAGAGGCCTCGCGGCGCTCGGTGTCCATGTCCTATAAAAAGGACGAAGACTCGGCTTCGCTCGAAGACTTTCTGGCCGAGACCGCGCCGGGACCCGAGCGCCTGGCCCAGGCCCGGGAGAACACGGACCGCGTCC
>CALRXP010000037.1:0-14656 GCA_943372155.1 Candidatus Endomicrobiellum trichonymphae
AGCGCACAATCGGCGTGAGCGGCGAGATGCGCGCCGCCTCCGAGGCCGTCTCCGAAACGGAAGGCCTGGTCTTGTCGCTCAAGGGCCGCCCCGCGCTCGTCATGCAGCACGTCGACAGCGGCGGCACGACCGAGGACGGGGCCGAAAGCGGCGAGCCCGGCCTCGAGCACCTCGTCTCGGTGCAAGACTCCGCTAAGCCCTCGATCCCCTGGCGCACCCCGGTCGATCTCGAACGCTTCACGCATGAAGCCCCGCCCGAGGGCCTGTTCAGCGAGTCCGCCGCCGTCGCCGCCCCCAACGCGACTCGCTGGATGAGGATCATCGACGGCCGCGAGTTGCGTCGCCGCGTCGAGCGCCGCAAGGACTTGGGCGTCATTCGACGGCTTCGCGTCGCCGGCCGCACGCCCACCGGCCGCGTGCGCGCCATCGAGGTCGTCGGCGCCGACGGCGTCGGCATGTACACGGGCCGCAAAGAGATTGACGAGCTTCTCGGCCCCGGCTCGCTGCGCTCGACCCTTTTCACCGTCCAGACCCTGATGAACGGAAACCGCGCCGACCGCTTCATCCTGTGGGGCGCGGGCACCGGTTCCGGACTCGGCTTCCCGCGCCAGGGCGCCCTCGGCCAGGCCGCCCTCGGCGTCGCCTGGAGGGAAATCGTCCGCCACTACTTCCCGCGCCTTGAGGTGATCGATCTCCTGCATCCCGCCCCGCCGAAGAAGGCCGCGCCGCCCGCCATCGGTCCTTACAAGCGCACGCTCGACTTCCACAAGCAAAAGAAAAAGGCCGGACCCTAACGGGTCCGGCACAGATGCGATTTAGGAAATCCTCTTAGCATCTAGTAAGATCGAGGTCCCATGGCCTCCAAGGTCGCGCATCTCATCACTCGTCTGGATCTCGGCGGCGCGCAACAGAACACCCTACATACCGTTCGTCATCTCGACCGAGCCGCCTACGAGCCCGTGCTGATCTGCGGCCGCGGCGGCATGCTCGACGAAGAGGTTCTCTCCGATCAGTCGTTCCGGACGGTCTTCGTCGATTCGCTCTTGCGCGATATCTCTCCGTTTTATGATCTGCTCGCTCTTCTTGAGCTGACCAAGGTCCTGATCGCCGAGCGCCCGGCCGTTCTCCACACGCACAGCTCCAAGGCGGGCATCCTCGGCCGCCTCGCCGCCGCGATGTCCGGCGTTCCGATCGTCGTCCACACCTACCACGGCTTCGGCTTCCACGACCGCCAACCGGTCTTGGTTAAGCGCCTCTACGTTTGGCTCGAAAAATTGTGCGCCCATTTCACCGACGCCCTCGTCTTCGTTTCCAAATCCAATATCGACTACGCCGCCGCCCACGGCCTCGTCCGCCCCGAGGACGCGCTCCTCATCCGCTCCGGCGTGAAGCTCGCCGGCCTGCCCGCGCCGGTGGAAGCCGCCAAGCTCAAGATGTCTGCCGGCATCGGCATGCACAAGCTCCTCGTCGTCTCCGTCGGAAACCTAAAGCCCCAGAAAAACGCGGGGGACTTCGTGGCCGCCGCGGCCGCCGTTCTTAAGGAAGTTCCCGAGGCGCGCTTCGTTTTCCTCGGAGACGGCCCGGAACGCCGGACGCTCGAAGCGCGCGCCTTCGTCCTCGGCCTTGAGGGCAAGGTCCTCTTTCTGGGCTGGCGCCGCGACGCGGCTGAGTGGCTGGCGTCCGCCGACGTCTTCGCGATGACGTCTCTCTGGGAAGGCCTGCCGCGCGCGCTCGTCGAAGCCATGAAAAGCGGCCTGCCCGCCGTGTGCTACGCCACCGACGGCGTCGTCGATTTGATCGAAGAGGGCAAAAACGGACATCTCATCGAGCCCGGCGATCATGCGGCGCTCGCCGCCCGCGTGACCGGCCTCCTTAAAGACGAAGCCCGCCGCAAGGCCTTCGGCGCCGCCGCGGCCGCGGCCGTCGGGCCGGAGTTCGACATCGACGGGATGGTCCGCTCTCAGGAACATCTTTACGCCCGTCTGCTCGCCGAGCGCGCGCCGTGAGCGCGGAATTTAAACAACCCCTCGGAGTTTTCCTGCAGGGGGGAGGCTCTCTCGGCTCCTGGCAAGCGGCCGTCCTCGAACGCCTGACCGCTCAAGGTCTGCGGTTTTCGGCGGTCATGGGTTACAGCATCGGCGCGGTCAACGGCTCCGCCCTCGCCTTCGACCGCCTGCCCGAGGCTCTGTCCCGCTGGCGCTCGATCGGCGGCGACGCCATGAAGTTCCGCCCTCAGATGAGCCCCTTCGCTCTGTTCTCCATCGAGCCCCTGCGCGCCTTCTTCGAAGCGGCGCGCGACGAGGACGCCGCCAAGGCCGCCTTGGTCTCGGACTACACCATCGTCTCCGCCTGCGCCGCCGAGGGCGCTCCCGTCAACGCCCGCTTCACGCCCGCCGGCCGCGACGGCTGGGACGGCCCGCTCATCGAGCACGCCGCCGCCTCCTGCGCCATCCCCGTCGTCTTCCCTCCGGTGGACGTCGAGTACCGGGGCCGCCCCGTGCGCCTCATCGACGGCGGCGTGCCCATGCCCCGCCCGCTCGATTTCTCGCCGCTCGCCTCCTGCGCCGACCTCATCGTCGTCGAGATGGTCCGCAAGGACGAAATCGGCCGCCGCTACTGGACCCCGTGGCGCGACATCGACCAGCGCGCCCGCGAGGCCAGCCGTCAGCTCGTCGATGAGGGCCTGGAGCCGCTTCTCCGCTCCGACCGCCCGCCCCGCGTCTATCGTCTGGCGCCCTCCAAGCGCCTCGAGCCCATGATGCTCGACTTCCGCAAAGCCGGCCTGGCCGAAATGTTGGCGCAGGGCTCGGCGGACGCCGCGGCCTTCCTCGCTTCGCCCGAAACGTACCGCTTTCGCTGAAAATTGCTTTAATGACGGCGCGTGGATATTTCGCGCCGTTCCTTCATCAAATGGGCGATCGCCGGGGCCGCTTCGGCCTCTCCGTTCGGCTGTGCCCCCGCCGGCAAGGGGGAGAGCGCCAAGATCCCCGAAGCGGGCCTGCACAGCGAGACCAATAAGGTCTGCCACGACGTCCGCGACGGCCTGATGAAGTCGGGCTTCCCGCCTCCTTCCAAATCCGTCGACGTCGTCATCCTGGGCGGCGGCCCCTCCGGCCTCGCCGCCGCCGAACGCTGCTTCGGCTCCGACTTCCTGCTCCTCGAAAAAGAGCCCCACGTCGGCGGCAACGCCTGGTCCGAAACCTGGGAAGGCCTCGACTACTGCACCGGCTCCGCCTGGATGGCCTTCGACAACCCCGAGGTGGTCAAGCTCTTCGACCGCTGGGGACTGAAGCTCCCTGAGATCAAGGGCAACGACTCCGCCCATTGGGACGGCAAGTGGATCAAGGATTTCTGGAACAGCGATCCGGACTACCCCAGCTACGGCCAACTGCCGTACCCGAAGTCGGTTCAGGACGACTTCCGCCGCTTCGTGCGCGAGACCGCGAAGATCGACCGCACCAAGGACGTCGAAAAGCTCGACACCATGACCTTCTCCGACCTCTTCAAGGGCTACGATCACCGCGTCAAGCAGTACTGGGATTACTTCGGGCCGTCCAACTGGGGCGCGCAGACCCAGCACACCTCCGCCCTCATCGGCCTGACCGCCGTTCACGAGTGGTCCCCGTGCAAGCGCAACACCTACGAAGGCGGCCTCGGCATGGTCAGCCGCAAGGTCTTCGCCGGCTTCCCCGAAGACCAGAAAAAGCGCTTCATCACCGGCGCCGCCGCCTTCGCCGTCCGCAAGGAAGGCAATCGCGTCAACGTCTCGTTCATGAAAGACGGCAGGCCTGAAACCGTCTCCGCGAAATCGGTCGTCATGTGCGTGCCCAAATTCATCGCCCGCCACCTTCTGGCCGACATGCCGCAGGACCAGAACGACGCGATGAAGCACATGCGCTACGCGCCCTACCTCGTCTACAACTTCTGCTTCGACAAGGTCGTCTGGAACCTCAACTACGACAACTGGGCCATCGGCGCCAAGCACTTCACCGATTTCATCCCCGCCGACTACGCCACCTACGCTGACGGGGGGGACCTGTCGCGCAAGCAGGTCATCACCGTCTACGCCCCCAAGACCGAGGCCGCCCGCCCCGACCTCCTCGATGACCAGGAGGTCCTGGCCGAGGCTCACGCCACCGGCAACGAGCTCTGCGGTTCCTTCTTCCCGTCCTGGGTCGACCATCTCAAAGAGGTCCGGGTCTACCGCCGCGGCCACCCGATGCCGATGTCCGCGCCCGGCTCCTGGTCCAAGCTGCAGAAAATCACCCAGCGGGACCTGCCTTTGGTCTATTTGTCGCATACGGACGGCTCGGGGACCGTCTCCGACCTTTACGAGGCCGCGCTCGGCGCCATCAAGGCGGCCGACAAAGCTTTGAAGCACGTATAACTTTCAGGAGGACTCAACGACATGGCGAAGTATAAAGTTCCGTCCGAAGGCGCGAAGATCGGCTACACCAACGGCAAGCTCTCCGTTCCCGACAACCCCATCATCCCTTTCTTCCCCGGCGACGGCACCGGCCTCGACCTGTGGAAGGCCACCAAGATCGTCCTCGACGGCGCCGTCGAGAAGGCCTACAAGGGCAAGCGCAAGATCGCGTGGATGGAAGTGTACGCCGGCCTGACCGCCCTCAAGAACTACGACAAGGACACCGTTCTTCCCGACGAGACCGTCGCGGCGTTCAAAGAGTATCGCGTCGGCCTGAAAGGCCCCCTGACGACGCCCGCCGGCTCCTTCAAGTTCGTCTGCCTCGATTGCGCGGCCGAGCTCATGGACCGCCCCGCGAACTGCCCGAAGTGCAAGTCGGAGTGGATCACCCCGCGCTTCCGCTCGGTCAACGTCGGCCTTCGCCAGAAGCTCGACTTGTACGCCTGCGTTCGCCCCGTCCGCTGGTTCAAGGGCGTTCCGTGCCCCGTCAAGAATCCCGAGAAGCTCGACATCGTGATCTTCCGCGAGAACACGGAAGACATCTACGCGGGCATCGAGTACCAGCAGGGCACCCCCGAGATGAAGCAGGTCTATGACTTCCTCACGAACGTCATGAAGGCGAAGATCCCGTTCCCCGACTCGGGCATCGGCATCAAGCCCATCTCCAAGACCGGCTCCCAGCGCCTGATCCGCATGGCGATCAAGTACGCCATCAGCCACAAGAAGCCGTCGGTGACCATCGTGCACAAGGGCAACATCCAGAAGTTCACCGAAGGCGCGTTCCGCGATTGGGGCTACGAGGTCGCCAAGGCCGAGTTCCGCGATCAGATCGTGACCGAAGCCGAGCTGTGGGACAACCTCGACGGCAAGATGCCCGCGGGAAAGATCCTCATCAAGGACCGCATCGCCGACCAGACCTTCCAGCAGCTGCTGCTCCGCCCGGACGAGTACTCGGTCATCGCGACCCCGAACTTGAACGGCGATTATCTCTCCGACGCGGCGGTCGCGCAGGTCGGCGGCCTCGGCATCGGACCGGGCGCCAACATCGGCGACGGCGTGGCGATCTTCGAGGCAACGCACGGCACCGCGCCGAAGTACACGAACAAGGACATGGTGAACCCCGGTTCCCTGATCTTGTCCGGCGTGATGATGCTCGAGCACATGGGCTGGCAGGAAGCGGCCGACCTGATCGTGAAGGGCCTCGAGGCGACCATCGCCGCGAAGACCGTCACGTACGACTTCGAGCGGCAGATGCCGGGGGCCACGAAGATCAAGTGCTCGGAGTTCGGCATGGCGATCGTCAAGAATATGGGCGGGACTCCGGTCGCCGCTTAAATCCGCACCGACACATCGGCCGGCGCTCATCCGAGCGCCGGCCGATTTTTTTGCGATTACTGATGATAATCACTGTTTCCTGGAAACAGTCAATGCTAGAATCCCTCTTGTGAGCGGCAAGCCCTACCTGTCGGCCTTAATTCCCGTCTACAACGAAGAAGAGAACCTGCCCGCGTTGGGGGAGGAAGTCTCTTCCGCGCTGAACGCGCTCGGCAAGCCGTACGAAGTCATTCTTGTCGACGACGGCTCCAAGGACCGCTCCTGGGAAGAGCTGACCAAGCTCGTCCAGAAATACCCCAACTTCAAGACCGTGCGCCTCGGCCGCAACGCCGGCCAGACGGCGGCCATGCTCGCCGGCATCCAGCACGCCAGCGGCGAGCTCATCGTCTGCCTCGACGCCGACATGCAGAACGACGCGCGCGACGTTCCGAAGCTCATCGCCAAGCTCAACGAGGGCTACGACTGCGTCTCCGGCTGGCGCAAGGACCGCCACGATCGCTTCCTCGACCGGAAGCTGCCCTCGATGATCGCGAACAGCTTCATCTCTCGCGTCACCGGCGTCCAGCTCCACGACTACGGTTGCACGCTTAAACTGTATAAAGCCGAGTACCTCAAGCCGCTCCGCCTCTACGGCGAGATGCATCGCTTCGTGCCGGCGCTGGCGGGCTTCCTCGGCGCGCGCGTGGCCGAGGTGCCGGTCAACCATCGCGCCCGCACGGCCGGCGTCTCCAAGTACGGCATCTCGCGCACGTTCAAAGTCCTGCTCGACCTCATGACGGTCAAGTTCATGGACTCCTACCTCGGCAAGCCGATTTATCTGTTCGGCGGGGGAGGAGTGCTGATGGGCCTGCTCGGCGTGGCGTTCGGGATCGACACTCTCTACAAGAAGTTCTATCTCGATATTTTCGTGAAGGACCAGCCCCTCTTCCAAGTCGCCATCTTCTGCCTGCTCATCGGGTTTCAGATGGTGCTCATCGGCCTCCTGGCCGAGATCCTTGTGCGCATCTACTACGACCTCAAGGACATGAGGCCGTACTTCGTCCGCGAAACCGCGGGCTTCTAATCCACCCTCCGATTTAGTCGATCTGTTGCATACATGGCCGACATACGCAACCCCACCCGATTTGTTATCCTATTTTCACACTATTTCACACACTCGTCTGAGAGGATAAACACATGAGCGTCGCTGAGAGCCTTGGAGCCGGGCTGGACCAGGAAACGCGCGCGATGGTCTTGGAGACCATCCGGGAGTACGGCAAGAAGAACTTCCCGCACTCGAAGCTCATCGAGCTCGACAAGGAGAACCATTTCCCGACGAAGGAGATGACCGATCTCTACGACCCCGAGCAGGTCGCTTGCAACCTGATCATGATCCCCGAGAAGTACGGCGGGCTCGGCGGCAACTCCTACGACATCTACCGCGCCTGCGAGGAGCTCGCCAAGATCGACCTCGGCGTCTGCACCTCCGTCTTCGCGACCTTCCTCGGCATGGACCCCATCATGATGGGCGGCACTGAGGAGCAGAAAGAGAAGTGGATCACCAAGATCGCCAAGGACCGCTGCTACGTGGCCTACGGCGCGACCGAGGCCGCGGCCGGCTCCGACCTCCTGCACCTCAAGACGAAGGCCGAGCGCGTGATGGAAGGCGACAAGGTCGTCGGCTACAAGATCACCGGCGGCAAGATGTGGATCACCAACGCCGGCGTCGCCGGCGTGTTCACCATCCTCGCCCGCGCGCCCAAGGGTGTCTCCTGGTTCGTCGTCGAGAAAGGAACCAAGGGCCTCACCGTGGACAAGCACGAGGACAAGCACGGCATCCGCCTCTCCGACACCTGCCCCGTCAACCTGCAGGACGTCTACGTTCCGATCGAGAACTTGGTCGGCGGCGTCGAAGGCAAGGGTCTGCGCCAGGCGCAGGCCGTGTTCGGCTACACCCGCCTCATGGTGGCCGCGATGGCGCTCGGCACCGGCTGGAAGGCCATCGAGCACGCCGTGCGCTACTCCCAGCAGCGCAAGGTCGGCGGCCAGCCCCTCTACACGAAGCAGGGCATGACGCATAAGCTCATCGTTCCCTTCGCCGCCCGCCTCGAGGCCGCGCGCGCGTTCGTCGAAGAGGTCGCGCACCGCATCGACTCCGGAGAGGAGGGGATGCAGACCGAAGGCGCCATCGCCAAGATGCTCGCCTCGGACACCGCCGACACGGCGTGCAACAACGCCATCCAGGCGTACGGCGGCAACGGCTACGTGCGCGAGTTCCCGGTCGAGAAGCTCAAGCGGGACATCAAGATCACCTGCATCTACGAGGGCACCTCGGAGATTCTCCAGCTCACGACCTTCCGCGAGCGCTGGCAGGCCAACATCAACGCCGAAGGCAAGTACTACGACAAGCTGGCCGAGGAGCTCGACGCGCTGCACGCGAAGGGCCCGTCGGTCGGCGCGGACGCGGCGGCCGTCGCCCTGCGCTCGTTGTCCTCGGTGCTCAAGGCCTGCTACGACCAGAAGCTCACCGCCAACCAGTTGGCTCACACCAAGCTCGGCGAGCTGATGACGTACGCGGAGACGGCGGGCGCGTTCTGCCGCGCCGCGGCCAAGGCCGAGAAGCCGGAATCAGTGATCTTCAGCCACGACGCCTGGCGCAAGATGTCGCGCATCCACGCGGCGCACTCCGCGGGCTACGTCACGAGCGAGGGCCTCGCCCTCGTCGCCGGCCTCGGCGACGCGTCGGTGCTGGCGCTCGACTTCAAGAAGGTCGCCGCCGTCCAGAAGGGCGCGTACGCCGAGATGGACGCGGTGATGGCGGACCTCGTCGCGACGTTCAAAGAAGACGAAATCGCCGCGTAAGCGGCTCACGATCCGGAGCGGGGGGCCTATCGGCCCCTCGCTCTGGGTCTCTTTCCTCATGCGCAGTCCCGACTAACGCCGTAAAATAAAGGGGATGCCGCACATTTCGAAGGCCCTGCGCCGCTTCGGCGCCGCCCTTCTTTCCTTTGTACTCGTACTCCCGTCGAGCGCCCAGCTCGTCGTCCGCACCGGCCCCACCGCTATCGGCGCCGCCGCGAGCGCCGCCGCCGCTCCCAATTTCTCCGCGCAGGTCCCGCAATGGACCGCGAGCTTCCAGACCTTCCTGACCTCGCCAGCACCCGATCTGACGAGCGTCCGCGCCGTCTCACGCGCCCTCGAGCAAGCCAATCTCGACGATCCCGCCGTCAAAGCGCAGCTCGCCCCGCTCGCGGCCGTACTCGCCCAACACGTGCCGGCGCTCGTCGCCGCGCCCCATCCGAAATCAACCGACGACGAGCTCGAAACCACCGGAGAGAAGCTCGACGTACTGAACTATCCGGCCATCCGCGCGTTGCTTCCTGAGGAGCTCCAGAACAAGGTCGGCGCCGCCGACTGGGCCTACGGCAAAGGCCTCTGGGAACCGACCGGGGATGTCTGGAAGCGCAAGCAGCGAACCCTTCATGAGACGATCAAAGCGATCACCGAGTCTCTGGAGCGCCCCGCCGCCGATCTCAGCGACACGCCCGCCCCCGCGGCCGGCGCGGGCCCCGAGGTCACGCTCCAGGTCCTGAAGGGGGAAATCTCGAAGGTCGGCGCCAATGCCGTCATGACCACGGTGCAGGAGAAGCACCTTTGCCACGGCGGCGTGAACTCCGTCGTCGGACAAGCCAACCCTTGCTTCTTCCAGCAGCTCCAAAAAGCGCCCGAGATGAAGGACGGCGAGGCGCTGCTTGCGAGAGGCGACGGCAAAGGCCCGATCGAGAACGTCGTCTTCGTCAAAGACTCGAGCGAGAAGCCGCTCAACGAGATCGTCTTCGCCGGCCTGAAGGCGGCCGACGCCGCGGGGCTCGAGCACGTGGCCGTGCCCGCGATGCGCGCCGGCTCCGTGTTCGGGGCGGTCGAGCGGAGCTACCGTGAGATCAGCCTCGAGCTCCGCAAAGGCGTGGAGCGCTTCCTGGCGGAGGCCCGCCAGACCCTCAAGACCATCAGCCTCGTCGTCTACAACGACGACAAGCTCGCCACCCAGATACACAACGCGTTCTCTGAACGCGTCGAGCGCGAGCGCTCCCTGCGCACAGACCTGCGCGATGCCAAGCTATCGAAGGACGGCTTCACGCTCGCGCCCTCTCCCCGGCCGGTCAACGACCGGCGCTCGCCGATCTACGCGACCTTGCTCAAGCCCTGGAATCTTAAATACCTGCTCACCCCGCATAAGCCCGTGAAGATCGGCGTCGTCGAGAAGCGCGAGGAGTTCTCGAAGCCCGTGACGTCCGTCTTGAACATGCCCATCAAGCTCCTCGGCGGGAAGGTGACCGTGCCCAAGGAGCTCGAGCAGTTCAAAGAGTTCCTGCAGAAGGTCATCGACCACGAGAAGGCCGTCAACCCCGACTTTGACGAGTATTACATGTACTTCACCGTGGACCAGCACCAGGTCAAGAAGGGAAGCACCCACCGGCGTCCCGGCGTCCACATCGACGGCGTGCAGGGCGCGCGCTACGCCGTGAAGCTGCCGCCCGAGCATCTGTATTCCGCCAGCGACACGCTCGGCACCGTGTTCTACGATCAGAGCTTCGACCTGACCGCGCTCGACCCGGCCAAGCAGCACGTGCACGCGGAGCTCGAGCGTCAGGCGCTCGAGGTCAACGCCCGGGCCACCCCCGATTTCGACATCGCGTTCTGGGATTCCTACTCCGTGCACCGCGCGGACCTGGCGAAGGAAGACTTGATGCGGACGTTCGTGCGGGTGGAGTTCAGCAAGAAGAAATACGACAGCGAAGGCGACACGGTCAACCCCGCGCTCGACTATCACTGGGAGCGCGTCGCGCGCCCGATCCCGGCGGATCTCGACGACAAGCCGCTGAGCGGCTATCACGCGGAGCTGAAGGACCTCGAGCGCGGGCAGCCGCACACGGTCAAGGATTTGCAGAAGTGGATCACGGACAACATCAGCAAGGAAGCGCTGCGTAATCAACGGCGCTTTTTCATCGTGGAGGGGGACACGAAGGAAGCGCGGCGTAAACTCGAAACGGAAGGGTGGACCTTGCGGGAGCCGTTCGAGAAAGAAACCGGTTTCCACCAGGTGCTCGACGCCACCGCTCCTAACGGGGAGGCGGTAAATCTCATTCTCGGCGTCAACGGCGAGAGCCGAGCGATTCATATCCAGAGCTTTTTGAAGTTGGCAGGCGTGCCGGCGATCGACGTACAGACGCGCAGCGGCTTCCGTTCGTGGCAGCCCGAATACAAGCGGACCTTCGAGGCGCTCGGCCATGCGCCCGATCTCGTCGTGTACGGCCTGACCCGCCCCAGCGTGCGGGCGCTGTTGAGCGACTTGCCGGAAAGCGACCCGTTTTGGAAAGAGTTCAACGGGAAAGACAATCCCGAGCCCGAGAACGACATCACCCGGCGCCCCATGAAGGTCGTCACGTTGGCGGACGGGCGCAAGGTCTGGTTCTTCATGCCCCTGTTCGGCGAGCTGGCCGGAGATCTGATGGAGGCGCTTCTCGAGCACGGGGCCAAGAACGTCGTTGTGCTCAGCGCGGCGGGCTCGATCAATCCCGAGTCGAAATTGGGCGACTGGGTGGACCCCGCGGGCGGCTCGCATCACACCATGCCCACGTCCAACACGCAGACCGACGCGTGGGTGGAAGAGGCTCGGGGGCGAGGGATCGAGACCGTGGACATGGAGTACGATCACATCAAGAGAGCCTTCGCCGCGCATCCCTCCGCGAAGCTCACGGTGTCTTACGTGATCTCCGACGTCATGACCGGGCCGAACCGCACGGACCTCACGGAGACGCGCATCGGGAAGATCGCGGGCCTGTCTCAGCGCGCCGCGGAAACCATCGCCCGCGCGCTCGGCCTGCGGCCCGGCGAATTGCGCGCCGTGCGAGCTGAAAACCGCGGCTTTTCGCGCTGACGCGCGAGTATGCTAACATCGGTGCCCATGGGCAAGCTCTTCGCCGCGATCATCCTCATCGTTTCGTTCGTTAAACTCGCGCCGATGTGCGCGCGTCTTCCGGCCGACCTCAACACGTTGGCCACGCCCGTCGCGCCCGCTCCCGTCGTCGTGTCCACGGCGGCCGCTCCCGCGCCGGCCCCAGCGCCCAAGCCCGCTTACGCGCTCGATAAGCAGGCGGTGACGGTCACGACGTACAAGATGAAGAAAAACTTCAAGATCAATGAAGGCCGCGCGATGATTTCCGTCTCGGTGCGCAACGGTAGCGAGCTCGACGCCAAGGACCTGCGCCTGACGTTGACGGTGCGCCGCGGCGGCAAGAACGCTGAGAAGACGGGCACGGGAAGCTTCGAGCTGTCGGCCTCGAGCTCGGTGTACCGCGGCCTGTACGTGACGACCGCCTCCCTCGACGCGCTGATCGCGGAGCCGGCCGAGGAAGGGGCGGAGCTGCGCTGGGACCTGACCTATCGTCTCGATGGCGACGCGGCGGACGCCAAGCGTTGCTTCAGCTGGCGCGCCCTGCCGCGCGCGCGCGAGCCTGAGGGAGCCGATTGGAAGGAGCTCGGCTCGTCTCACGTCTGCAATGTTGTACCATGAGGGGATGAGCGCCCCGGACTTCCAATTTCCCCTGACGGACGTGAAGGAAAACGGCCAGCTGGCCGTGAACGCCAAGACCGGCTCTGAGACCTTTCCCGACGCGCTGAGCGAGGGAAGCCTCCTCGGAGCCGTTTCATTGGAAGGGATGATCCTCGCGGTGGACGACGAGGCCGCGTTCACCGGGACCGCGAAAGGTAAGTGGAAGTTCGAGTGCACGCGGTGCCTCAAGCCCATCGAGCAGACGTGGAGCACCGCCATCGAGGTGATGGTGCCTATCGACGGCGGCCCCATGGACCTGACCGACGAGGTCAGACAGTCCATCGCGCTCATTCAACCGATGAAGATTTTGTGCAAGCCGGACTGCAAAGGCCTGTGCGAGGTGTGCAAGGCCAACCGCAACGACGTCAAATGCGGCCACCCGGAAGGGGGGGACGGGGACGGCGTGCCGGGCGGCAATTTCGCCAATACCCGAAAGCCCCGATTGACCCCCCGCCCTCAGAAAGGCTAAAATCAGGCTTCTCCACAAATAGAGGAATACAATGCCCAATCCGAAACGTAAACACACGCGTTCACGCCGGGACAGCCGCCGCTCCGCCAACTGGAAGCTCGAGGCCGTGCCTCTGAGCAAGGACAAGGAAGGCCGCTGGCACCGCCCGCACACGATCAGCCCCGAGGGTTACTACAACGGCGTGCTCGTGCGCCCGCCGAAGACGAAGAAGAAGGGCTCGCAGCCCGAAGGCGGCGGGGACGCGAAGTAAGACTTTGACTCTCCTCGCGTGAGGATAGCGCTCGACGCCGTCGGCGGCGACTTCGGACTGACTCCCAATATTGAGGGAGCGATCCAGGCCGCGAACGCCTTCGGCGTCGAGCTGCTTCTCGCGGGGCCGGCCGACAAGATTCGAGCGGAGCTTTCCTCCCGCGGGATCTCAGACGGAGATCAGCGCTTCCAGATCGTCGACGCGGCGCAGTGCGTCGGCATGGATGAGGAACCCGCGGCGGCGTGCCGGGCCAAGCCCGACGCGTCCATCATGGTCGCGGCCAAGGCCTGCGCGGACGGGAAAGCCGCCGGCTTCGTGTCGGCGGGAAATTCAGGCGCGACGATGGTCGCCGCACTTTTCCACTTCAAGCGCGTGCCCGGCGTGCTGAGGCCCGCGATCGCGTGCCCGATTCCGACCGCGAAGGGCGTGACGGTCATGCTCGACGCGGGCGCCAACGTGGACTGCAAGCCCTGGCATCTCGTGCAGTTCGCCATGATGGGCGCGTTGCTCTCGCGACACGTCTACGGCGTGGCGGAGCCCTCAGTCGGCCTCCTCTCGATCGGCGAGGAAGAGGGGAAGGGGAACGATCTGGCGAAAGAGGCCTTTCCGTTGCTTAAGAGCGCGGGAGTGAACTTCTTCGGCTGCGTCGAAGGGCGGGACATTCCCGGAGGCAAGACCGACGTCGTGGTCTGCGACGGGTTCGTCGGCAACGTCGTCATCAAGACGATGGAAGGCACGGCTATGGCCATGATGGCGCAGCTCAAGACCGAGCTCATGTCCTCCTGGCGATACCGTCTGCCGCTGGTGTTTTTGCGCGGGCCTTTTTCGCGTCTGAAGCGCAAAATGAGCTACGATGAATACGGCGGCGCGCCTTTGGTCGGCGTCAACGGGGTCGCGATCGTCAGCCACGGTTCGTCCAACGCGCGCGCCATCGCCAACGCGATCCGCGTCGCGGCCAAGACCGCCGAGGCCGGTTTGCCGAAAGCGTTGAAAGAGGTCGTGGCCCGATCGGCCGCGCCCGAGGAGAAAGTGCAGATATGACCACCGAGACCGCTCCGCGGCCCGTCCCGACGACGGGCATCCGCCTGAAGGACAAGGTCGCGATCATCACCGGCTCTGCGGGAGGCATCGGCTACGTGACCGCCGAGCTGTTCGCCGCCGAAGGCGCCAAGGTCGTGATCGTCGACGTCAACGCCGAAGCCACGCTCAAGGCCGCGACGACGCTCGCCGCCGGCGACGCCGCCAAGACCCTCGGCGTGGCGTGCGACGTGACCAAGCTCGACCAGTGCGAGGCCGTCGTGAAGGCCACCATGGAAAAGTTCGGCAAAATTGATATATTGGTGAACAACGCGGGGATCACCAAGGACAACCTCCTGATGCGGATGTCGGAGGGAGATTGGGACCTCGTGATGAACGTGAACTTGAAGGGCGCGTTCAACTTCATCAAGGCCTGCATCCGGCCGATGATGAAGGCGCACTACGGCAAGATCGTGAACATCGCCTCCGTGATCGGGCAGGAAGGCAACGCCGGACAGGCTAACTACTCGGCCTCGAAGGGCGGTTTGATTTCGCTGACGAAGTCGG
>CALRXP010000038.1:0-13841 GCA_943372155.1 Candidatus Endomicrobiellum trichonymphae
GCGCGCAAGCCCGTCGTCGTGGTCTCCGCGTTCCGGGGAGTGACCGACGACCTGCTCGAGCTCGGCCGCGAGGCCTTGGCCGGGAATCTCTCGCGGCTCGAGACCGTGGGCAAGCGTCACCGCGACGCGGCGCGCGAGCTCGGCGTCGACGCGGCGCCGCTCGAGCCGTTGCTCGCGGAGCTGGCCGAGGTCGCGCGCGGCGTCTCTCTTCTTAAAGAGCTGACCCCGCGCACGCTCGACCGCCTCGCCGGCTACGGCGAACGGCTTTCGGTCCGGATCGTGGCCGCGGCCTTCACCAAGGCGGGCGTGCCTGCGGTCGCGGTGGACGCCTCCGATGCGGGTCTCCTCACCGATGAGAACTTCGGTTCGGCCGCGCCCTTGCCCGAGGCCGACGACCTGCTGCGTCGTTCGCTGACGGCGCCGGGCGCCCTGCGCGTGGTCACCGGCTTCATCGGCCGCACCCGCGGCGGTGAGCTGACGACCTTGGGCCGCAACGGCAGCGACTTCACCGCCACGATCATCGGGGCGGCGCTCGGCGCCGAGGAGGTCGAGATCTGGTCCGACGTGGACGGGATCATGACCGCCGACCCGCGCCTCGTGCCGGGCGCGCGTCCGCTCGAGACTTTGAGCTTTGCCGAGGCGTGCGAGCTCGCGCACTACGGCGGCAAGGTCCTGCACCCGCACACGCTCGTGCCCGCCATGCGCAAGGGCGTGCCGGTGCGCGCGCTCAATACCTTTAAACCGGAGCATCCCGGCACCCGCATCGTGGCGGAGGCCGCGCCCGCGCACGGCGTGCCTCTCAAATCGATCGCCTTCAAGCGCCGCCAGCTCATCCTGAGCGCGTCGAGCCCGCGCATGCTCTCGGGCCCCGGCTTCCTGGCCCGGATCTTCTCCGTGCTGGCGCGCCACGACATCGACGTGGACATGGTCGCGACCTCCGAAGTTTCGGTGTCGGCCACGACCGGCGACGAGAAGGGCGTGGCGAAGGCCGCGGCGGAGCTGTCCGCGGAGTTCGAGACGACCGTCGAGCGCGGCATGTCGGTGGTCTGCGCGGTCGGCGACGCGATCCAGTCCACGCCCGGCGTCGCGGCCGAGATCTTCGGCGCCATGAAGTCGGCCGGCGTGAACGTGCGCATGATCTCCCAAGGCGCCTCGAAGAACAACGTGGCCTTCGTCGTGACCGACGACGATGTGGAAACCGCCGTAAAAGCCCTGCACGCCCGCTTCTTTCCCATTTGATAGCATGACGCCATGCTTCCCGGCATAGGCGACTGGCTGACGGCGTCGTGGGCGGATTATCGCCGGCGCTGGACGGCGCTGATGACCGTGCTCGCGCTCGGCGGGCTCGCGACCGCGACGGGAGTTTTCCTTCCTCTGATTCCCGCCGGGATCCTTTCTGTCGTGGGCATCGGTTCGCCGTGGGCGATCTGGGGCGCGGCCAGCTTTATCTCCCTTCTCGCGGGACTCGGGCTATCGACGTGGACGCAGGCCGCGGCCATTCGCGCCGCTGCGGAAGACGAACGCGCGGGCGCGGCGCTGGGCGCCGGCTGGCGCCAGACTCCGGCGTTCGCTTGGGTGCTTTCCCTCGCGACGCTCGCCGCCGGAGGCGGCTTCGTCTTGTTCGTCGTCCCCGGCCTGCTGTTGGGAGTCCTCCTGTTTTTTGCGCCGTTCTACCAGATGGACGGCGAGGCCGGAGGCCTCGACGCCGTCGAGCTCTCCTTCGCGCGGGTTCGGCCTGTGCTTGGGGCCGTCTCCGCCCGGCTCGCCGTCGCGGGGTTGATCGTTTGGCTGCCGTCGTGGATTCCTTACGTCGGCTGGCTGATCGGCCCGCTGTGGGCCCCGTTCGCCCTTGTCGCGTTCTCTCGGTTGGCGCGCGACCTCAAGACGCTCTCGCCCGAGCCGGAGAGGCCGTCGCTCCGCGCGGCGGTGTGGGCGCTGTCGCTCGTGTTCGTCGCCGCGACGTTCGCCCTGTCCTGGAGCGCGGCTCGCGCCTCGGCGGCGCTCTACGAATCGTACGCGTCCGGCAAGCTCGAGCTTAAGGCTCCCGATGCGGAGACGGCCCAGTCCTTGCTTGCGACTTTGCAGGGACAGGCGACCGAAGAAGATAAGGCGCGATCTTTGACCTACGTGATCTCCTTGTCCTCCGCGGCGGCGGCGGCTCCATGAGAAACGGGGGGCGCCTGGCGATCGTGCTCGGGGCCGCGGTGGCGCTCGGTATTCTGGCGTGGGTCGTCCACTCGAATTACGCCCAGGTGCGCGCGGCCGCCGAGGACCTGTCCTGGGGCTGGGCGTTCGCCGCGCTCGGTTGCGCGCTCGCCAGCCACGCGATGGGCGGGCTGGCCTTGTCGGCGGTGCTCGATCTCCTCGGCCACCCGCTCGGCGCGCCGACGGTGCTCGGCATCTCGCTGGTCTCGACGACGGCCAACTACGTCATCTCGACGGGGGGCGTGAGCGGCTTCGCGCTCAAGGCGCACCTCCTTCATAAGCGGCTCGTGCCGATCGCGACGACGATCGTGGCGTCGGCGCTGACCTCGGTGATTCTCTATGCCGTGCTCGCGGCGATCCTAGTGCAGGGGCTCGCGACTTTGGCCTTTCGTCTGCAAGGCAGTCGGGTCGGCTTGGTCGAGGGCGTGGTCGGGCTCGTCGTGCTGCTCGTCGCCGCGGGCGGCCTGATCGCCTTGTTCCTCAACGGTCGCCTCCGCAACAAGGCGACGCGGCGCGTGTTTCACTGGACCAACCAGGCGGCCTTCCGGCTGTCGAGCAAGCAGATTCCGCCGGAGAACTTTCTCTCGTTCGAGAAGCAGATGGCCCACGGCTTGGCTCGGATACGCCACGGCCAGGGCCGCCTCACGCTCGCGATCCTGTTCACCTGCCTCGATTGGGGTTTCGCCCTGATCTCGCTGTGGATGTGCTTCCGCGCGGTCGGCGATCCTCTTCCGCTCGGTCCGCTGAGCGCCGTGTTCGCGGTCGGCCAAGGCGCCACCTTGATCCCGGCCTTGCCCGGCGGGTTGGGGGCGGCGGAGGGTTCGACGGCGGCGGTGCTCGTGGCCCTCGGTTATGACGGGGGGCGCGCCTTGGTCGCCGCCCTTCTTTATCGCGCGGCCTATTACCTCGTTCCCTCGTTGTTGAGCATCCTCGTGCTCTGGGGATTGAAGGTGTCCGAGCCGACCGTGCTCAGCGAAGCCGCCGCGCTCGCGAAAGACTTCCCGCGAAAGTAGGTCCAAAGACCTATGAAGGTTCAGGGTCCAATGCCGGACCCCTCGCGGCGTCGCGCCGCGTCCACGCTGAGGGGCACCCTTGCTAAGATGGGCGCATGAAAGCGGCCATCGTGCTGACGGCGGTGTTGGCGGCGCGCGCTTATGCCGCGCCCGACCCGGCGGCCTTGTTCCGTTCGGCCCTGCCGCCGTCCTTCGCGCGGCCCGCCGCGTTCGAGCCCGATTTCGTGCAGGCTCCGGAGCCGGTGCTCATGGAGGCGCCGGGTCCGGCCGAGGGGCAGACCGTCGCTTTGGCGGCCTTGCTTGACCGCCACCTGTCCACGACGGATTCCTTCGCCGGCGCGGGGGGCAGGACCTTGATCGGCGGAACCTTGGACGCCAACGGCGACGGCTACCTCGCGGTGACGCCTCCGGGCGGCGCGCCCCGCTTCATCAAGCTCGAGCGGACCATGTCCGGGTCCTGGAGCGACGGGGTTCTGACGTACAAGGTGAGCCTGTCGGTGAATATCTTCCGGCCCCGCCTCGCGAATTACATCGTGATCGCCGACGCGGCCACCGGCAAGACCGTGTGGGAGAAGCGGATCAACGAGCTCTTCCGCCTGACCTACCGGGCGGGGGAGCCCGTGAACCTGGCCGGAAGGCCTTACCGGCTGTTCTACTCCGCCCGTCCGACCTTCGGCCTGTGCTTCATCTACGACGACACCAGCGCCGGCGGGCACGACTATAAGTTCTACATGGTTCCCATGGATCAGATCCGGGGGGCGGCTCCTACCTCTTATAAGATGTTCGGGGGGGACGTGGTGAAGCTGCACGTTTCCGCCGATCTGTCAACCCTTCAGATCACGCGCTGACCGTCGGGGATTGGACCCGGCGGCCAAAAATCGCTAAAATAGCCGCGCAATGATCGTATGGGCCGCGCTGGTCGCGGGCGTCGTCGCCGCCTTTTTCGCCGGAGTGATGCTTCTGCATCGCTCTTTGTACGTCAGCGCGGTCAGCCTCCTGGTCGTGCTCCTGCAGACCGCGGTGCTTTTCCTGCTTTGCGGCTCGCCTCTGCTGGGCCTGCTCCAGGTCATGATCTACGCCGGGGCGGTCATGGTCCTGGTCGTCGTCACGATCATGGCGGCCGGAGCCGAGGGCGAGCGCTTCGCCGACTTTTCCTTCCCGCGGCCCTTGGCGTGGATCGGAGTGATCGCCGCCGTCGCCGAGACGGGGCTGCTCCTGTCCCACGGCGTCGCGCCGGCGGCCGTGGCCGTGGATCCGGGCCTGCAGGTCCGGCTGGGCGCCGTGCTGTTCCAGCCCTACGCTTTGGCGACCGAGGCCGTGACCTTGCTCATGTTCCTTGCCGCGCTGGCGATCGCCCCTGAGAAGGAGGCCGCGTGAACCTCACCGCGGTCGTCTGGGGCGTCACCGGGACCTTATTCTTTTTCGGTCTCGCCATGGTCACGTTGCGCCGCCAGCTTCTGGCGATGCTCCTCGGCATCGAGCTGATGCTGGCCGCGGTCAACGTGAGCCTGGTCCATCACGCCGGTCTCTTTAACGACGCGGAGGCGCTCGCGGTCGTAGCGCTCGTCATCGCCGTGGCCGCCGCGGAAGCCGTCGTGGGTCTTTCCCTGATCCTGCGCGTGCGCCGCTCCGGGCACGGCGCGGACGCCTCGACGCTCACGGAGCTTCAGGGATGACCCCCGCCCAAGTGCCGTTGGCCGCCTGGCTCCTGTACGCAGCGCCCGTGACCGCCATTTTATTCGGCTTCTTCGTCATGCGCCGGGTCAAGCCCGAGTGGACGCATCTGCCCATCCTCGTCTCCTGCATGATCGTCACCGCCTCGGCCTTTTGGCTGGCGGCCGACGTTTACACCGGGCATAGCTTCGACCTGAATCTGTTCCGCTGGGCGGCGGCGGGGACCTTCGGCGTGGACTTCGGCCTGCGCGTGGACGGCCCCGGCGTCGCGGTGCTGGCGATGGTCAGCTTCGTCGGCTCGTTGATCCATCTCTACGCCGCCGGCTACATGAAAGGCGACCCGGGCTTCTCCCGCTTCTTCCTCGTGTTCCACCTCTTTTTCCTGGCGATGATCGGCCTGCTCACGGCCAACAACTACGTCCAGCTTTATCTATTCTGGGAGCTGGTCGGCGTGGCGTCGTACCTGCTTGTGGGCTTCTGGTTCCATAAGGAGTCCGCGCGCAAGGCCGCTCTCAAGGCCTTCATGACCAACCGGGTCGGCGACTTCGGCCTCCTGCTCGCGGTGCTATTGATCGTGCTCCAGTTCAAGGTCACCCATTTCCACCTGCTGTACCTGAAGGCCGCGAGCGGCGCCACGTTCGATCTCCTGCCGCTCATCGGCCTGTGCCTGGTCTGGGCCGCGTGCGCGAAGTCCGCGCAGTTCCCGCTGTACTTCTGGCTGCCCGACGCCATGGAAGGCCCGACGCCGACCTCGGCCCTGATGCACGCGGCCACGATGGTGACGGCGGGCGTGTTCCTGCTCGTGCGCTCCTGGCCGCTGATTTCGCTCGTGGAAGGCCTGCCGCACCTGGTGGCCTGGATCGGCGGCATCACCGCGCTCGGGGCGGCGATCATCGCCGGGACCAAAAAGGATCTCAAGCGCATTCTCGCGTACTCGACGGTCAGCCACCTGGGCCTGATGATGCTCGCCCTCGGCCTCGATCAGGTCGGCGTCGCGCTGTTTCATCTGATCGTGCACGGCTTCTTCAAGGCCGCGCTGTTCCTGTGCGCGGGCAATATCGCCCACGCCCTGCATCAGCCGACGGCGAACGTGGACGACGTCGGCGGCCTGCAGAAGAGCATGCGCCTGACCTACCTGTCCTTCGTGCTCGCCGCGCTCTCGCTCGCGGGCGTGTTCCCGTTCGGCGGCTTCTTCAGCAAGGACGCGATCCTCGACGCCGCCTGGCATCACGGCGGGCCGCTGGCGGCGCTCGGCATGCTCGTCGCGGCCGGTTCGGCGTTCTACATCTTCCGCATGCTCTTCCTTACCTTCTACGGGGCGCGCCCCGAGCAGAAGCAGGCGCCGCATGCGCATGAGGCCGAGCCGATTCTGGGCATTCCGGTGCTGTTTCTGGCGCTCGGCGCGGCCCTCGCCGGCCTGCTGAAGGAGCCGATCCAGCGCTTCGTCGTCATCGGTATGCGCGGCCTGCCGAGCGGTCTGCCCGAGCTGAATCTGGTCTTGAACCTGCCCGGCGAGCCGCTTCTGCCTCATTTCAATTGGGTCGTGGCCGACCTCGGCACCTTGATGGTTGCTCTCGGCGCGTTCGCGGCGTGGCGCCTGACCATGTCCGACCCCGGCTTCGACTGGCGCTGGCGCGGCGGGTTCGCCGAGTCCATGTTCGAGTCCGATTTCGGTTATAAGATTTTCGTGGACTGGCTCGTGCGTTGCGTCTCCTGGATCGCGCGCTTCACCGGCCGTGTCCTGGATAAGGCGTGGTGGGACGGTCTGATCGAGAGCACCAACGACATCGTCCGCGGCGCCGGCGCCGCCCTCGCCAGCTCGGCGCAGGGCCGGGTCAACGATTACCTGTGGTGGATGGTGGCCGGCACGGCCCTCCTGCTCGGGAAGGTTCTGCGATGAACATGCCCCTGACGACGCTGTGGGTGGTGCCCCTGCTCGGCGCGGCGGTTTGCGCCTTGCTCGGCGCCCGCGCCAAGATCGGCGCGTTGATCTTCTCCATGATCTTTTTCGGCGCCGCCTCGATGGTCGCCTGGATCTCCCACGCGACCCCCGGGCTCTCGGTCCTCAATGAGATCGGCCCGGTCTGGGCGTACGGGATATCCTACCGGCTGTCCGCGGACTCGCTCTCGCTCGGCCTGATCCTGCTCACGGCGTTCTTGAATCTGATCTGCGTCGCCGCCTCATGGGAACTCAAGGTGTCGGCCGGCTACTGGGCCTGCTTCATGGCGTTGGCCTCGGCGCTGACCGGAGTGTTCCTCGCCCGCGACCTCTTCTTCTTCTACGTCTTCTGGGAAGCGACCTTGATTCCGATGTTCTTCATCATCGGCCTCTGGGGTTCGAGCAACCGCATGCACGCCGCGGTGAAATTCTTCCTGTTCACCTTTTCCGGCTCGGTGCTCATGCTGCTGGCCTTGCTGGCTCTCGTCAGCGCGTATCATCGCGTCACCGGCATTTGGACGTGGGACCTGGCCCTGCTCGACGCATCGACGCTCGGCGCCGCGGCGCCGCTCGTGTTCTGGGGCCTCGTGCTCGGCTTCGCCGTGAAAATACCCATGTTCCCGCTGCACACCTGGCTGCCCGACGCCCACACCGAGGCGCCCGCCGCCGGCTCCGTCATGCTCGCCGGCGTCATGCTCAAGATGGGCGTCTACGGCCTTCTGCGCATCGCCCTGCCGCTGTTCCCGAGCCTCTCCTACGACGCTCTTCCCATTCTCGGCGGACTCGCGGCGTTCAGCACGATCTACGGCGCGCTCTGCGCGATGGCGCAGACCGACCTCAAGCGCATGATCGCCTACTCCTCGATCGCCCACCTCGGCTTCTGCCTGCTCGGCGTGCTGTCGCGCACGAGCCAGGGCCTGACGGGGGGAACCCTCCAGCTCGTCAACCACGGACTCACCACCGGCGCGCTGTTCCTGTTGGTCGGCTTCTTGTACGAGCGGGCCCACAAGCGCGGCCTCTCCGACTTCGGCGACCTCGCCTCGCGCGCCCCGTACCTCGCCTTCTTCTTCGGCTTCTCGACCTTGGCTTCGATCGGCCTGCCCGGCCTCAACGGCTTCGTCGGGGAATTCATGTCGTTGTCCGGGGCCCTCTCGGTCCTGCCCATTCTCGCGTTCGCCGGCGTGCTCGGCGTGACCTTGGCCGCCGCCTACGCCTTGCCCGCCTTCCAGGCGGTCTTCTGGGCGCCCGCCGGCCCCGACTCGGTGAGCGCGAAGGTCACCGATCTCGACCGGCGCGAGCGCGCCGTGCTCTGGGTTCTGTGCGGCTTGATGCTGTGGATCGGTCTGGCGCCCAAGCCGTGGCTGGCGTGGTTTGAGCCCGCGATCCGGGGGCTGGTGCGATGATCCCCTTGCTCCCCCAGGCGGCGCTCGCAACCGGCGTGCTCGTCGCGCTGTCGCTCGGCCTGATGAAGCGTCCTCCCGCGCTCGCTCTGCGCACGGTCGCCGTCGGGACCGTCATCCTCGCCTTGCTGTTCGCGACCTGGTCCCCGCTCGACGGCTTCGCCTCCGTGATCCTGCTCGGCGACGCGAAAAGCTTCGGCTGGCAGTACCTGATCTATCTCGGCGCCTTGCCGCTCGCGCTGTGGCTCGACGGTTCCGATGACGTCGAGGTCGCGCTTTTCTTGGGCTCGACCTTGGGCATGTCCTTGCTGGCGGCCGCGGCGAACTTGCCCATGCTCTTCATCGCGCTCGAGTTCATGTCCTTGCCCGCCTACCTGCTGGTCGCCCGCTCGCGCCGCGGCTCCCGCGCCCTCGAGGCGGCGATCAAGTACTTCTTCGCGGGCGGCGTCGCCGGGGCGCTGTTCATGCTCGGACTCTCCCTTTACTACGCCGATACTCGGTCCCTGGCGGGCTCGGTCGAACTCAGCCCTCTCGGTCAGGCCGGCGCCGTCTTGATGTCCGCCGCGGCTTTGTTTAAGCTCGGCGCCTTCCCGCTCAACTGGTGGCTGCCCGACGTTTATGAGGCCGCGGCTCCGGAGGTTTCCGGCTTCCTTTCGACGGCGATGAAATCGGCCGCGGTGCTCTTCCTCATGCGCTTGTGCGAGCTCGCCCCGCAGGCCCGTTTCATCGGCTACCTTCCCGCCATCGGCGCGGCGACGGCCCTGTTCGGCTCGGTCATGGCCCTGCGCCAGGAGCGCCTGCAGCGCCTGCTCGCCTACTCCTCGGTGTCCAACGCCGGTCTCCTCATCCTGGGCGTCGGCGCCTGGGCCACGGTGGGCCGTCCCGCCGACGGCGTCTCCGCGATCCTCTTCTTCCTCGGCGCCTACGCCTTCATGAGCAACGGGACCTTCGCCTTCGTCAAGTTCTCCGGCATCGAGACGCGCGACCAGCTGAAGGGCCGCGGTGCGGCGCTGTGCGTGCCCGCCGCCGCCTTCACGGTCCTGCTCTTCTCGCTCGGCGGCATCCCGCCCACCGGCGGCTTCATCGCTAAGCTTCTGCTTCTGTGGCGCGCCGTCGACGCCAGCCTGCTCTGGCCCGCGTTGATCGGCGCGCTGTCGGCCTTGATCTCGCTCTCCTACTACCTCGGCCTGACGCGCGACCTGTGGTTCGAGGCCCCGCGCGGTCCCGAGCCGAAGACCGCCCACGGCGGGCCGCTCGTCGTCGCCTGCGCCGCGGGCGTCCTCCTGCTCGGCGCGGCGCCGTGGCTGATGTCGTGGCTGTCGGGGGCTCCGATCAAATGACCAAGCTCGCGATGTTCGCCTTGGCCGTCAACTTCTTCGTGGTTCTCGGGATCACCGGCTTGTTCGCCAACGCCGGCTTCCTATTCGGACCGAAGCCCAAGCACAAGGGCGACGCGGACATGCCCTACGAGACCGGGCTGGCGCCGCTGGCGCCCGCCTACGAGCGCATGACCGTCTCCTACTGGCGGTTCGCCGTTCTGTTCGTCGTCTTCGACGTGGACCTGGCCTTCCTGCTGCCGTGGGCCTTGTCCAAACCCGTTCTCGACATGACCAGCATGCTCGCGATCACCGGTTTTACCGCTCTCGTCCTGCTGATGCTCGCCTATTTTTGGCGCAAGGGAGTCCTCGAATGCCGCTAGAAGGAGAAGTCGCCCCCGCGGGCGTGATGACGACCCAGCTCGACGCCGCCCTCGGCTGGGCGCGCAAGTACTCGATCTTCCAGTACCCGTTCGTGACCGCCTGCTGCGGCATGGAGTTCATGTCCACCGCCGCCAGCCACTACGACATGGACCGCTTCGGCGCGGGCTTTCCGCGTTTCTCGCCGCGCCAGGCCGACGTGCTCATGGTCGTCGGCACGATCAGCCACAAGATCGCGCCCGTCCTGCGCCGCATCTACGATCAGATGGCCGAGCCCAAGTGGGTCGTGGCCTTCGGCGTTTGCACCTGTACGGGTGGTTTCTACAATAACTATTCCACCGTCCAGGGCATCGACACGATCATTCCGGTGGATTTATATATTCCCGGCTGCCCTCCCCGGCCCGAGACGGTCATTCAAGGGTTGACGTTGCTCCAAGAGAAGATCCAGAAAACGAAGGGGCAGTTCCGATGAGCAATCTTCTCGCCGGTGAACGGCGCGATATCGCAGCCTCGGCCAACGTCGAAGAGCTTTCCAAGCTCAAGGACGAGGGCTACAACATGTTGGTCGATATGACCTGCGTGGATTATCTTCCCCAGAAGAAGTCTCCGCGGTTCGACATCATCTATCGTCTCATGAAGCTCGACGTCGCCACCGGGCAGGACCTCGGCCGCTTGGAGATCCACTGCACGGTCGATGAGAGCCCCGTCCTTCGTTCCGTCAAAGATATCTGGCCTTCGGCCGATTGGCTCGAACGCGAGATCTGGGATATGTTCGGCGTGAAGTTCGCCGACCGGGCGGGCATCAAACGATTACTGATGTACGAAGAGTTCCAGGGCCACGCCTTGCGCAAGGACTATCCGATCGCCAAGCGCCAGCCGCTGATCGGTCCGAAGTCGGGGGACAAGGCGGACAGCCCCTCCTTCAACATTTTGCGGCCGACGATCACGGGCGAATAAGATGAGCGAAGAACGCAGCCAGAAGACGTACATGCTGAACATGGGCCCGGCTCACCCGGCCATGCACGGCGTCGTGCGCTTGGTCCTCGAGCTTCAGGGTGAGAAGATCATCGACGTCGACACCGAGATCGGCTACCTCCATCGCGCCTTCGAAAAGCACGCCGAGTCGGAGACCTGGAACAACGTGGTGCCGTGGACCGACCGCCTCAATTACGTCTCGCCGCTCATCAACAACGTCGGCTATGCGATGGCGGTGGAGAAGCTGGCGGGCATCGACGTGCCGGAGCGCGGCCAGTACATCCGCGTCATCGCCTCCGAGATCTCCCGCGTCACCGACCACCTTACCTGCGTCGGCGCCTCGGCCATGGAGCTCGGGGCCTTCACCGTTTTCCTGTACATGATCAAGGCGCGCGAGTACCTGTACCAGCTCGTCGACAACCTCACCGGCGCGCGCATCACGACCGCCTTCACCCGCGTCGGCGGCGTCAAAGGCGACCTGCCCGCCGACTTCGCGGAGAAATTCGCCGCGATCGCCAAGGAAGTGCGCTCGGCCGTGGCCGAGAGCGACAAGCTCCTGACGCGCAACCGCATTTTCATGGACCGCACGGAAGGCACCGGCGTGATCTCCAAGGCCGACGCCATCGCCTTCGGCATCACCGGCCCTTTCCTGCGCTCGACCGGCGTCGCCTACGACGTGCGCCGCTCGCACCCCTACGCCGTGTACGACCGCCTCGACTTCGAGGTGCCCGTCGGCTCGACGGGGGACAACTACGACAGATATCTTTGCCGTATGGCCGAGATCGAGCAGTCGTTGCGGCTCATCGAGCAGTGCCTGAAGCAGATTCCCGCAGGCAAGCACTCCCTCGAGCCCAAAGAGATCAAGTACGCGTATGAAATCCAGGACGCCGGCAAGCACGGTGACACCGCGCTCTTGGCCAAGTATGCTGCGAAGGTAGACCAGACCTTGGCCGGCATGAGCAAGGATGACCAGCCGAACACGCGGGTTCTCGACCGCAAAATTACTTTGCCTGCCAAAGAGACCACCTACGGCAACATCGAGGGTCTCATGAACCATTTCGAACTTGTCATGTGGTCCTGGGGCGTGAAGATTCCGCCGTCGGAGACCTATTTCGCCGTCGAAGGCGGCAACGGCGAGCTCGGCTTCCATCTCGTCAGCGACGGCGGCGACGGCCCTTACCGCGTGCGCTGCCGCCCGCCGTGCCTGTTCCCGATGGCGGCGATGAAGAAGCTCCTGATCGGCGGCCAGATCGCCGACGTGATCCCGACGTTCGGATCCGTGAACATGATCGCCGGAGAATTGGACCGATGACGCCCAACGCCGCCCTCGAGGTCAAGAACGCCTTCACTCCCGAGCAGGAGAAGGCGCTCGTCGCCTGGACGAAAAAATATCCGTACACCAACCTCGGCCTGATCGAGGCGCTGCGTTCCGTGCAGGACTGGCACCGCACCGTCCAGCCCGCCGCCGCCGCGCGCGTGGCCGAGATCTTCGGCATGCCCTTCAATCACGTGTGGGGGGTGGCGACGTTCTTCCCGACCTTCACGCGCTGGAAGACCGGCGAGAAGAGAATCGGCATCTGTCACGGTTTGACGTGCTACCTCGCCGGCTCGAACAAGATGGAGAAGTGCCTGGAGAAGACGCTCGGCGTGCCGAAGAAGACGGCGACGCCCGACGGGAAGTTCTCCTGGGAGCCGATGGAGTGCCTCGGCGCCTGCGAGCAAGGGCCGGCCCTTCAGATTAACGACCGTTTGGTGGGCAAGGCGACGGAAGAGACTATTTTGAAGTTGAAGGATATGAAATGAAGTTATCCACAGTGAACGGCTCAACTGTTGTCGACAACAGTTCGACGGCGGCGTGTGGATATGTGCTCCAACTGTCGGCGCCGATAGTTGGGGTTGTGAGTCGAGTGGATAAAGTTCAAATTTAGATGACCAAGATTCTAACGAAGCACTTCGACACCGAGCCCAAGTTCCACGAACTTGAGACGTACCGCCGTTTGGGCGGCTACGAGGCCTTGAAAAAGGCGCTCGCCACCGACCGTGCCGCTCTGCTTGAGGAAGTAAAGAAGTCGAATCTGCGCGGCCTCGGCGGCGCGGGCTTCCCCACGGGCATGAAGTGGAGCACGGTGCCCCCGGAAGACAAGGTCCCCGGCCCTCGCTACGTCGTCGTCAATGCAGACGAGTCCGAGCCCGGCTGCTACAAAGACCGCATTCTCCTGACGCGCGCGCCGCACCAGCTCATCGAGGGCCTGCTGATCGCGTCCTACGTGATCGGAAGCAAGGACTCGTTTATCTTTATTCGCGGCGAGTACCAGAACCAGTACGACATTCTGGAAAAAGCTCTCGCGGAGGCCGACAAGGCCGGATTGCTTGGTAGCGTGAAGATCCATCTCATGCGCGGCGCCGGCGCCTACATCTCCGGCCTCGATACGGCTCTCTTGGAAACCATGGAGGGCAAGAAGGCCTGGCCCCGCCAGCCCCCGCCCTTCCCGACGGTGGCCGGCCTCATGGCCAAGCCCACGGTCGTCAACAACGTCGAGACGCTCTCGATGCTCCCGTTCATCATCCGCGAGGGCGGCGAAGCCTTCGCCAAGCTCGGCGGCCCGAAGTCGGGAGGCACGGTCGTGTTCTCGATCTCGGGCTCCGTCTCGAAGCCGGGCCTGTACGAATTCCCGATGGGCGTGAAGCTCCGCGACGTGCTCGCGGAATGCGGCGGTCCGTTGCCCGGGCGCAAGCTCAAGGGCGTGATTCCCGGCGGCACCTCGATGCCGCCGCTGATGGAGAAGGATCTCGACATCCAGCTCGACTTCGATTCCGTGCGTGCCGCGGGGACCTTCCTCGGCGCCGGCGGCATGATCGTTCTTGATGATACGATGGATGCGGTGGAAATCGCGCACAACATCGAGCGCTTCCTGACCCACGAGTCCTGCGGCCAGTG
>CALRXP010000039.1:0-13602 GCA_943372155.1 Candidatus Endomicrobiellum trichonymphae
CCTCAACCGCGCGCTGGAAGAGCTTCGTTACGGCGACTCGCCCCGGCTCGCGCTCGAGCTGGGACTGTTCTCCGCGCTCGAGGCGGCCAGCGATCTCGGCGCCTGGGTCGCGCGCCTGGAAGCGCTCGAGAAGCGCCTTGCCGCCGGCGGCGGGGGTAGCGGCCTCGCGCCCGCGCCTTCCCTCTCGGCTCCGCGTCCGGCCGCGGCGCCGGTCGTGGCGCCCTCCGCCGATGAAGACGAGTCCGAGCCCGAGGAGTACACCGCGCCCGTCGCCTCCGGCGGAAATATTTCGTGGCCCGCGCTCATCGAGGCCGTCTCGAAACAGAAGATCACGTTGGCCTCCGCCCTCGAGAAGGCGAGCGGCCGTTCCAAGCCCGACGGCGGCTTCTTGATCCAGTTCGCCAAGGCTTTCGACCTCGACATGGCCAAGCGCTCCTTGCCCTTGCTCGAAGGCGAGCTCGCCAAGCTCGCGGGCCGTCCCGTCGCGCTTGAGTTGGCGCTCGGCGCGGGCGACGCCCCGGTCAGCGACATCGTCGACCGCTCGATGCCCGAACCCAAGACGGGCGTGGACGCCCCGCCCGGCACTCGCTGGAAGGACATCGGCGAGGGCGCGCCCGGCGCCGGCACCGGTGGCATGAAGAACGCCGAGGGCGTGTTCGGCGGCAAAGCCCGGATCATTAAAAAGCCCCAGTCATGAAAGCCTTCGAGCGCTTGATCTCGGCGCTCAAGCGCCTCCCGGGTGTGGGCCCCAAGCAGGCCGAGCGCTTCGCCATCCATCTCCTGCGCGCGCCGCGCACCGAGGTCGAGGGCTTCGTGGACGCCCTGCGCGAGGCCAAGGCCTCCATGCGCCTGTGCGCGCGCTGCCTCGACTTCACCGACAAGGAAATCTGCCGTCTCTGCTCCGACCCCGCGCGCGACGCGAGCCTTCTGTGCGTGGTCGAGGAGACCCAGGACCTCGCCGCCCTCGAGCGCTCCCGCGCCTTCAACGGCCTCTACCATGTCCTCCACGGCTCGCTGTCCCCACTCGACGGCATCGGGCCCGACCGCATCAAGGCCAAGGAGCTCGTCGAGCGCGTACGCGCCGGCGGCATCCGTGAGATCGTGTTGGCCACCGATCCCGACACCGAGGGCGAAGCCACCGCCCTGTTCCTCGCCCAAATTTTGAAGCCCTTCCCGGTCAAGGTCACGCGCATTGCTCACGGCGTGCCGCTGGGGGGCGACCTCGACTATCTCGACGAGCGCACCTTATCCTTCGCGCTCTCGGGACGCCGCGAGGTCTAAAGCCGCAGGAGACCATCATGCGCTACGAAAACGTCCTCGAAGCCATCGGCAACACGCCGCTGATCCGCATCAACGCGCTCGCGAAGGGCCTCAAGCCCAAGATCTACGCCAAGGCCGAGTTCATGAACCCGGGCGGCTCCGTCAAGGACCGCATCGGCGTCGCGATGATCGACGCGGCCGAGAAGTCCGGTCAGCTCAAGCCCGGCGGCACGATCGTCGAGGGCACGTCCGGCAACACCGGCATCGGCCTGGCGCTCGTCGCGGCGCTGCGCGGCTACAAGCTCATCTTCACGATCACCGACAAGCAGTCGCGCGAGAAAATCAACCTCTTGAAGGCGCTCGGCGCGGAAGTCATCGTCTGCCCGACGAACGTCGAGCCCGAGGACCCGCGCTCGTATTACTCCGTCGCCGACAAGATGACCGAGGAGATTCCGGGCGCGTTCCACCCGAACCAGTACGAGAACCCCGAGAACCCCAAGGTTCACTACCGCACGACGGGTCCTGAAATCTGGAAGGACACTGAGGGCAAGATCACGCACTTCGTCGCGGGCATGGGCACCGGCGGCACGATCTCCGGCGTCGCGAAGTACCTCAAGGAGAAGAACCCGAAGGTCAAGATCATCGGCGCCGACCCCGTCGGCTCCCTTTACTACGACAAGATCGTCCACAACCGGATCGGCGTCGCCAAGCCGTACGTCGTCGAGGGCGTCGGCGAGGACTTTTTCCCGGGCACGATGGACCTTAAGTGCGTGGACGACGTCATCGTCACGCCCGACCGCGACTGCTTCCAGATGACGCGCAAGCTCGCGACGATGGAGGGCATCCTGACCGGCGGCTCCGGCGGCTCCGCGGTGTGGGCCGGCCTTCAGTACGCGAAAAAGCTCACCGAGAAGGACTATATGGTCATTCTCGTGCCCGACACGGGCATGCGCTACCTCTCCAAGATTTACAACGACGAGTGGATGAAGGAGAACCAGTACTTCGAGAGCGAGGTGCACCTCAAGGTCGCCGACATCCTGTCCGCCAAGCGCAAGCACGGCAAGGCCCGCAGCGACGGCCGCCTGGCGACCGCGAAGCCGACCGACACCCTGTTCGGCGCGATGAGCGTCATGCGCAAGCACGACATCTCCCAGCTGCCCGTCTTCGAGAAAGATAAGGTCGTCGGCACCGTCATGGAGGACGCCGTCCTCGGCATGATGCTCAAGGGCCGCGATATCAAGAAGATGATCGTGCGCGAGGCGATGAGCCAGCCGCTTCCGGTCATGACTCCCGAGGCCCGCGTCGAGTCCGTCCTGCGCTACTTCACGCCGGACCGCCCCGCCGTCCTCGTTAAGACGGGCAAGACCACTTACGATATCGTGACCAAGTACGACGTCGTCAACGCCGTGTCCCGCGCTTCGGAGACCAAGTAATGAAGAGCCTTCTTCTGCCGCTTCTGCTGTGCGCCGCGCCCGCGTTCTCTCAGGAAGAGGCGCCGGCCCCCGCGCCCGTCGCCGCTCCGGCCGCTCCCGCGGCCGAGGTGACCGAGGCCAAACCCACGGCGCCCGCCGTCGAGGCGAAAGAAGAATCGAAAGCCCCGCCGCGTCCGTCGATGCTTCCGGAGGAGGCCAAGCCCGAACCGAAGCCGGAGCCGAAACCGGAGCCGAAGCCGGAGCCGAAGCCGGAACCGAAGGCCGTCGTGAAGGCCGTCGGTCCCGAGGATGAGTTCGCTTTCGCGAAAGCCGCCGCCGAAGACGCCGACGGTAAGGTTCAGGACGCCGCCCTCGCCGAGCTCGACGCGTTCGTGCGTCGCTATCCCTCCGCCGAGCAGGCGCCCGAGGCCATGCTCCTGCTGGCCGGCCTGCGTCAGAAAAACGGCGATTGGCAGCCCGCGACCGCTTCCTTGCTCCGCCTGCTCTACGAGTATCCCGAAACCAAGATCGGCCTGCGCGCCAAGTCCGACTATCTGACCTTGGTGGACAAGAAGGCCTCGCGAAAGCACCGCCCGATCTTGAACGAGCTCGTGAAGCTGCCCGAGACCGCCGACAAGGCCGACCGCCTGTCCGCGCTGTGGCAGAAGATCGCCGCGCTCGCTCCCGACGCGCTGTATGAGCCGGTCGCCTCCGAGATCCGCGATTTCACCGTGCGCTTCCCGGCGCATAAAGACGGCGACAAGCTTCAGGCGGCCCTCGCTCGCCTGCACACCGCCAACGACAAGCCCGCCGCCGCGGTCCTGTCCTGGCGCAAGCTCCTCGCGCTCTTCCCGGACAGCACCCTGCGCCCCGCCGCCCAGATGGCCGTCGGCGATCTGTACGCCGACGCCCTGCGCGACCCGAAGAAGGCCATCGACGCCTACCAGGAACTCGTGGAGAAGTACCCGAAGGCGCCCGAGGTCCAGGCCGCGCTCGAGAACTCCGCCCGCCTCTTCGACGACAAGCTCCGCCAGTACGCGCTCGCCGTCGAGATGCACGAGCGCATCGTCAAGCTCTTCCCCAAGACGCCCGCCTCGCTGAAGGCCCTCAAGTCGATCGCCAAGCTCCAGCGTGATCGCTTGAACGCGTCCGAAGACGCGGTGAAGACCCTCATGCGCCTGTCCTCGATGCACGGCGGTCAGGACGGCATCGACGCGCTCCTTCAAGCCGCCGATTTTGAGCGGCGCGACCTGAAAGACTTCCCGCGTCAGGCCGAAATCCTGCGCAAGGTCTCCGATGACTACGCGGGCGCCAAGGAAGCGCCCCAGGCCCTCTTCGACGCCGCCGGCGTTTACGAAGACCCGATCAAGGACGAGAAAAAGGCGCTTGAGCTCTACCGGGAGTTCGGCAGCAAGTTCCCGTCCCATAAGCTGGCCAAGCGCGCCGACGAGAAGGCCGCCAAGCTCGAAGCCAAGTAGCCCCTCTTGAGGGGGGGCTCCGTATTTTCTAGAATGGCCCGGATGCCCACGAAAGCCGCCGCTAAAGCCGCCCCCGCCTCAGACCTCTACAAGAAGCTCGGTGCCACCAAACTGCTCAAGATCCACGAGCTTATGGTCCGCGCCCGCCTATTAGAGGAGCGACTCATCAAGATGAGCAAAGGCGGAGACGGCTTCTTCTGGATCGGCGGCCCCGGCGAAGAGGCCTTCAACGTGCCCTTGGGCCTTCAGGTCAAGAAGGGCCACGGCGTGAACTTCGACTTCCTGCACCTGCACTACCGCTCGGCCGCGATCGTGATGGCCATGGGTGCTGAGCCCATCAACGCCTTGCGCCAGATGCGCTCGGTCGCCACCGACCCCTACTCGAAGGGCCGCAACTTCGTGAACCACTACGCGATCCCCGAGCACAACGTCGTGCCCGTGTCCCCGACAATCGAGACGCAGTACTCGACGGCGATCGGGACCGGCATCGCGCAGGCGCGCGCCAAGACCGACGCGATCACCATCGTCAACGGCGGCGACGCCGGCACGGCCGAGGGCGACTTCCACTCTTGCCTGGTGTGGGCCAACCGCCCCATCCTGCCGCTCCCCATTCTCATCATCGTGGTCAACAACGGCTACGGCATCTCGACGGAGATGCGGACTCAGCACGGAGAGAAGAACATCTCCGACTGGGCCAAGGTGTTCCCGGACATGCCCGGCAAGACGATCAACGGAAACGACGTCATCGAAACGTGGGCGGCGCTCGAAGAGGCGTTCGCGTACATCCGCAAGAACCGCAAGCCCTACCTCCTCGAGGCGAAGTGCAGCCGCCTGTACGGCCACTCGTCCTCCTCCGGCGCCAACCGCATTCCCGAGGCGGATTGCATCGAGCTGCTCGAGAAGAACATGATCACTCGCGGCATGGCTAAGGCCGCCGATTTTAAGAAGACCTGGGACACGGAAGCGGCCGCGCTCGACGCCGCTCACAAGCAGGTCAAGAGCGAGCCGTTCCCCGCGGTCGAGTCCGTGTGGGAAGACGTGTTCGCCGACGGCCTGCCGCCGTCCTACCCGACGAAGGGAGGCTCCTGATATGGCCAATATGGCGCAGGCCATCCGCATGGCCCTTCATTACGGCGAGCAGAATCTGGGCGTGACCGAGATTTTCGGCGAAGACGTCGGCCCGCCCCTGGGCGGCGTGTTCACCGCGACCCAGGGCCTCGAGAAGACCTGGAACGCCCCGCTCGACGAGCGCGGCATCATCGGCGCGGCCCTCGGCCTCGCCTGGGCCGGCGGCCGCCCCGTCGCCGAGATCCAGTTCGTGGACTACATCTTCAACGTCATCGACATGCTCAAGCTGGCGGCCAACGGCCACTGGTCCTCGGGCGGCCGCTATAAGACGCCGATGGTCGTGATGACCCCGACCGGCTCCGGCATTCACGGCTCGATGTACCATTCGCACTCGTTCGACTCGATCGCCTCGAAGCTGCACGGCATGAAGGTCGTTTGCCCTTCGACGCCGATCGACGCCTACGGCTTGATGATCGCCGCGATCAAGAGCGACGATCCCGTCCTGTTCCTCAAGCCCAAGGCGCTCCTGCGCTCCAAGGGCGAGGAGCTGATCCCGGGCGAGCCTGACGAAAAGACCTTGCACGAGATGATCGACGCCCCGCTCGGCGACCGGACGAAGTGGAAGGCGAAGTGGCCCAAGCTCTCCGACTACACCGTCGAGATCGGCAAGGCGAAGATCTCTCAGGCCGGCACGGACGCGACGATCGTCACGCACGGCCGCATGGCTCCGATCTGCCTCGACGTGGCGCGCCGCTTCCAGAAGGAAGGCAAAGGCTCGCTCGAAGTGATCGACCTACGCTCGCTCATCCCCTACGACTGGGAAGCGATCAAGGCCTCGGTGAAGAAGACCGGCCGCATCGTCTTCATCAACGAGGAGACCGAGATCACCAATTTCGCCGAGCACCTGATCCGCCGCCTGGTGGACGAGTGCTTCTACGAGCTGAAAGTCCGCCCGCGCCTGCTGGCCGGCAAGGCCACTCCCGGCATCGGCCTGTCGCCGAACCTGGAGTACTTCATCCAGCCCCAGACCAAGGACGTCGAGCGCGTCGTTTCCGAGCTCCTCGCCGATCCCGCCTAAGGAACGGACTCTCCGGTGACCAAGCGAGGCATCGAGCTGCACGACTCGACCCTCGACTCCATCGAGGAGGACGGCGACGACCTCATCCTCGGCTGCACCGTCTACGTCCATGAGTCCGCCGATCCCGGCGTCGCCGCGGGCGAGGGCTGGTTTCAAGAAGCGCTGATTCGCGTCAAGGACGGCGAGGCCGACCGTGACGAGCTCGAGTTCCCGTGCCTGCTCGAGGGCGGCGGCCTGGTCCTCGACGACGAGAAATTCGACGATATCGTGCCGTGTCCCCTCGAGCGCGAAGGCGAGACGGCCTTGCTCCTGGTGCCCGCCGAGTCGAGCGAGTTATTAATAAGGGGTTCTGGTATCGAAATCGAGCTCCTGGGCGAGCCGGGTCAGTCCGAGCCCTTCGCCGGCTCAAAGTGATAGAATCGCCCTCATGAGCTCCTCCGACGATAAAGACCTCGGTTTTTCGACGCGCGCCGTGCACGCGGGCCAGTCCCCTGATCCGGCGACCGGCGCCATCATGACCCCGGTCTTCCTGACGTCCACCTACGTCCAGGAGTATCCCGACAAGCACAAGGGCTACGATTACGCGCGAACGGTTCATCCCACCAGAGACGCGCTGCAGAAAAATTTGGCGTCGCTCGAAGGGGCCGCTTTCGGGTTGTGCTTCGGTTCAGGAATGGCCGCGACTTCCACGATCATCGAGGCTCTTTCCTCCGGCGATCATGTTGTCTGCGGCAATGATCTCTACGGCGGCTCCTACCGCGTGTTCACCAAGGTTTTCGCCCGCTTCGGCGTGAAGTTCACCTTCGTCGACACCACGGACCTCGCCGCCGTCGAGGCCGCGTTCACCCCGGCCACGAAGCTCGTCTGGATCGAGACGCCGTCGAACCCGCTCCTCAAGATCACCGACATCCGCGCGCTCGCCAAGCTCGCGCACGCCAAAAAGGCCAAGCTCGTCGTCGACAACACCTTCGCCTCGCCCGCGATCCAGCGCCCGCTGTCGCTCGGTGCGGACGTGGTCATGCACTCGACGACGAAGTACATCGGCGGCCACTCCGACGTGGTCGGCGGCGCGATCCTCACGAGCGACGAGGCCCTCCACAAGGAATATAAGTTCCTGCAGAACGCCGTCGGCGCCGTGCCCGGCCCGCTCGACTGCTTCCTTCTCCTACGCTCGACCAAGACGTTGGCTTTGCGCGTGGAGCGGCACTGCGCGAATGCGATGATCGTCGCCAAGCACCTGCTCGCGCACCCCGAGGTCGCGAAGGTCCACTACCCCGGCCTGCCTCAGCACCCCGGTCATGAGATCGCCAAAGCCCAGATGTCCGGCTTCGGCGGCATGATCTCCCTCGAGCTCAAGGGCGACATCGAGCGCGCCAAGCGCATGAGCTCATCGTGCGAGATTTTCTCGCTCGCGGAGAGCCTCGGTGGAGTGGAATCGCTGATCAGCCATCCCGCGTCGATGACGCATGGCTCGATTCCGCGCGAGGAACGCCTGAAGGCCGGCCTTACCGACGGGCTCGTCCGTATCTCCGTGGGCGTCGAGGACGTCGCCGATCTCACGGCCGACCTCGACCGCGCGATCACGCGCAGCCTGACGGCGAAGTAGGCTACCAGCTCCCCGAGGAGCCGCCGCCGCCGAAGGAGCCGCCGCCGCCGGAGAACCCTCCGCCGGAATCGCCGGAGGACCAGCCGCTTCCGCTGCTGCCGCCCGAGTTGATGGTGAACATCTGGGTGTTGCCGTAGTAGACGTTCTTGCCGCCCTTGATGCTGATCTTCTTGCCGACCGCGGTGTAGGGCAGCAGCCACTTGATGAGGGGGAAGCCGATGACGTGGCTCAGCAAAAGCCCCATTCCTATTTTCGCGCCCCAGATCGCCATGGGGAAGGCGGCCCAGAACGGAATGAGGAAGAAGTACAGGAACCAGCCCATGCCGGGGGCCACGAGCCCGACGAACTCGAAGAGCCCGAGGATGCCGAAAACGAAGGCGCTGATCATGATCTTTTCGAGAATGCCCGCGTCGGCGAAGTCGTTGCGCGAGCCCGAGCGGCTGGGCGGGGGCGGGGAGTAGGTCCCTTCGGCCGCGCCAATGATCGCGTCCACGCCTTCGTTGATCCCGCCGTCGAAATCGCCGGACTTGAAGTTCGGAACGACCACGTCCTGGATGATGCGCCCCGCCAGGGCGTCGGGGATGCTTCCCTCGAGGCCGTGGCCGACCTCGATGCGCAGCTTGCGGTCGTTCTTCGCGATCAGAAACAGGACGCCGTCATTCTGACCTTTGCGGCCGAGCGCCCAGGTGCGGGACACCTTGAGAGAAAACTCCTCGAGGACCTCGCCCTCGAGGGACGGGATGATGAGAACGGCGACCTGGTGGCCGGTGCGCGTCTCGAAATCCTTGAGCTTGGTCTCGAGGCTTTGACGCGTGCCCTCGGACAGGACGCCCGCGGTGTCATTGACGCGGCCGCCGAGGAAGGGGACCTCGAGCGCCACGGCGGGAGCGGCGAGCGCCAGGATCAGGAGGAGTGCCCGGGTCATTGGCCGTCTCCCGTGAGCGGATCGTCGCCAAGCTCGTTGGCGGCCTGCTTCCCGGCGAAGCCGGCGGCTTTGAGGGCTTCGGCCGTCTTCTCGACCGCGGCGCGCATGCCCTCGGCGACGCGGCCGTCGGCGGCGTGGGCAGTCATGGCGGCCACCGCATCGTCCCAGGCGGCGGGCTTGACCCTAGAGCGGACGGCTTCGTCGGCGAGCACCACGACGCGCCTCTCGAGCAGGCTCGCGAAGATCAGCACCCCGTCGCGGCCCGCGGTGCGCGCGATGCCGCGATCGAAGAACACTTCCTTGGCGCGCCGGTCCACCGCCGCGCGCATGCGGTGGCCGCCGATCAGGGCCCGCCGGGCGGAGCCGCACCAGCGTCCGATCGCGGCGCCCAGCGCGCCCGCGGCGGGCACCCACAGAATCAAATGGGACAGCGGCATCCATAATGGATGAAACACGTCGAGCAGGAACAGGATCGCGACCGCCGCGCTCATCCCCGCTCCGGCGCCCGCCCAGATCGCCTCGGGATACGGGCTGCTCTGCTCGAACACGCACGGCACGATCTCGGCGGAGAGGCCGGCCTCGGCCTTCGCCACGGCGGCTCGAACCGTCTCGCGGTCTTCGGGAGTCATCATCGCCCCGTAGGATGACTGATCCTCGGCCTCGCGTCAAGGGAAGGGGTCAGGCTTTCTGATTGTGCGATTCTTCCTGTTTGGCAAGCCGGAATCGCACAATCAGAAAGCCTGACCCCTACATACTGCGACAACGGGAGGTCTGACCCCAAAAGGTATAATCGTTGCATGAGCGCCGTCCTCGAAGCCCGCAATCTGATCAAGCGTTATCCGAAGGCGGCGGCCAACGCCGTGGATGGATTGTCGCTGTCCGTGCGCGAAGGCTCCTGCTTCGGCTTGCTCGGGCCCAACGGCGCCGGGAAAACCACGACCGTCGAGATGCTCGAGGGTATCCTGAAGCCCGACTCCGGTGAGATTCTCTATCGCGGCGCGCCGATCGGTCCGGAATTTCGCGAGAAGACGGGCATCCAGTTCCAGGACACGGCCCTTCAGGATCATCTGACCGTGCGCGAGCTACTGAACCTGTTCGGCGCTCTCTATCCCACGCGCATGTCCGAAGCGGAGCTGACCAAGCTGTGCGACCTCGGCGAGTTGCTCGATCGGGATCCGGAGAAGCTCTCCGGCGGTCAGCGCCAGCGCGCCTTGCTGGCCCTCGCTCTGGTCAACGATCCCGACGTCATTTTTCTCGACGAGCCGACCACCGGCCTCGATCCTCAGGCCCGCCGCAATTTTTGGGACCTGGCCCGGCAGATCAAGTCGCGCGGCAAGACGATCGTGCTGACCACGCATTACATGGAAGAGGCCTACGCGCTGTGCGATGAGGTCGCCATCGTGGACCGGGGGCGGATCATCGCCCAAGGCTCTCCCGACACCTTGCTGAAGAAGCACTTTGACGGCGTCGTCATCGAGCTCGAGGGCAAGGAGATCATGACCAACGACGTCGAGAAGACGCTCGACGGCCTTCGCGCCGAAGGGCGCAGCCTCGCGCATCTGCGGGTGCGCCCCCGCACTCTCGAAGATCTTTTCTTGGCGCTCACCGGCCGGGAGCTGCGCGAATGATCAAGCGATTTTGGGCCGTGATGATCGGCCGCAACAAGGAATTCCTGCGCGATCGCGGCGCGCTGGGTTGGAACCTCATGTTCCCGTTCTTCGTCGTGTTCGGAATGGCGTTCGCGTTCTCGGACAAGGCGCAGGACATCTTCAAGGTCGGCGTGATCGGAGAGGTCTCCGCCTTGCCGGAGGGCTTCGCTTCGACCAAGCACCTTAAGTTTGTGCCGTTCGACGACGCCGACGCGGCGCAGAACAAGCTGCGCCACCATCAGCTCGACATCCTCGTCAAAGGCGGCAAGCCGCTGACCTACTGGGTCAACGAGAAGAGCCCGAAGGGTTATCTCGTCGAGAAGATCATGCTCGGCACCGACGCGGCCAAATTCTCACCGGAGCGCAAGGCCGTCGAGGGCAAGCCCATCCGCTACGTGGACTGGCTCGTCGCGGGCCTGCTGTCGATGAACATGATGTTCTCCGCGCTGTTCGGCGTGGGCTACAACCTGGTGCGCTACCGCAAGAACGGCGTGCTCAAGCGCCTGAAGGCGACGCCGCTGCGCGCCGTGGAGTTCCTGGCCGCGCAGGTCGTTTCACGCCTGATTCTGATCATGGGCGTGTTCACCGTGGTCTACCAGGGCTCGGACCTCTTCCTTCACTATCAGCGCATCGGCTCATTGTTCGACCTGTACCTGATCTTCGCGCTTGGTTCCGCCTGCCTCACCTCGCTCGGACTGCTGGTGGCGGCGCGCGTGACGAGCGAGGAGCTCGCCGGCGGCGTGCTCAACATGCTGTCCTGGCCGATGATGTTCCTGTCGGGCGTCTGGTTCTCGCTCGAAGGCGCGCCTAAGGGGCTACGGATGTTCGCCAACGTGATGCCGCTGACGCATCTCATCGAGGCCGCGCGCGCGGTGATGACCGAGGGCGCGACCCTCGCTCAAGTGTCGGTTCATCTCTACGTCCTGCTGGGAATGACGGCCTTGTTCCTGACCGTCGGGGCGTGGACGTTTAAGTGGGACTAGATGCTATGAGGATTTCCTCAGACGCATCTGTGCCGGGCCCCTCGGGCCCGGCCTAAACCCGGCCTCCCAGTTTAAGAAAAGCGCGGCGTCGCGATGCGGGCCAGGCTTTCGAGCTTGTGGTGCCGCTCATCGAGGCCGATCTGCCGCAGCAGGTCCGCGAGGCTTCCGAACTTCCCGTAATCGGGCTCGAACTCGCTCGTGAACGGGCGCGTCTCGAACTCCGGGTGCTCGCGGACGAACTCCATGTACTCGTGCTCGGCGTGATCCTCGAAGTCGGCGTTGAGGGAGTAGCTGTGCTTCGGGTCGAGGACGTACAGCAGCCAGCTGACGTGATAGTAAAAGAAGGCGACGAACTGCGGCGCGAGGCGGTAGAGGAGGAAGCTCTCCCGGACGCCGTCCTTTTGCATGAGCTCCTCGAGGATCAGGAGGTGCCATTGCTCGTTATCCTGCTGGGCGCGGGATTCCTTGACGAACTCGAAGACGCGCCGGGCGAAGCCGGGCTTGAGATACGTATGGGTCATGGCGATGTAGGCCACCTGCTCCCACGCCTGATACGGCACTCGCGCAATCACCTCAAGCACCGTGAACTTCGAGAGCGTGCGTTTTCGCCCGTAGGCGAGGTCCATGCCGAGGAAAAGCAGGCGGGCGAGGAGGCCATAAGGACGGCGCGGTGAATTGAGGGTCGCCGTCTGCTCGGCCGCGAGGCCGGCCATCAGCCCTTCGCCGCGGCGCGGTCGCTGAGGATCGCGATCTTCTGCCAGATCTTACGTGAGAGCCCCGTGACGAGGTCCTCGGCGCCGTCGATCGCCTCGAGCACGACGGGATCCTGGATGCGCTGGGCGTAGATCGCCGCGATCTTGCCGAGCACCGAGAGCATTTCACTGCTGTAATCCAGGTACCGGCTGAGCTCGAAGGGGGTCAAGGTGCGTTTGGGAGACGACTCGGTGCGTGTCGCGCCGGAGATAGACTCCGGGTCCTTGGTGAGCTGATGCATGTCGACGACGTGGGCCAGGGACTTAAGCTCGTGCACCAAGGCGAGCGCCTTCTTGCGGCGAAGGTTCTCTTCGAGCTTCATGACGGAGACGATGGCCGCGCCGAGCAGCAAGGTCAGGTTGGCGGCGGCGTCCGCGCCCTGAAGCAGTTCGGCGATGTTGCCGATCGCGCCGGCGACGCGAACCTGCAGGAAGGCCGCGCCGAGCCCCGTGGCCAGCACCGCGCCCAGCGCCCAAGCCGCGACGCGCAACGGCGCGTAGGGGCGCGCGATCAAGGTGCTCCGCTCGTCCGCCTCATACGCGAGCTTCACGACGGACTCGGAGACCTTGAGCAGGCCAGAGCCAGGGAAACGCTCCTCGATGCGCTTGCGCAAGCGCTCGGCGGTCTCGATGATGAAACGCGGCTCCAATGAGGTGCTCATGCGCTCAAGATTAGCACAGTCTACTCGTATGTAGGAACCGCGGGCGTGGCCGTGAGGGCGAGGGCGGTGCGGGCGCGCTCGCCGTCGGCGGTGAAACGGGCCACCTCGGCACGGGCGCGGCGGGAGGCGACGGCGCCGCTCCAGGGAAGCCAGCCGGCGCGGGCGGCGCGGACTTCGGCGTCGGCGCGCGCGACGTCGAATAGATCGGACGCGGCGGCAAGGGCCTCGGCGCGGCCGTCCGGCCGGGCCGCGAGACGAAGAGAGAGCCACGTGCCGTCCACGCGCGCGGTGAGCCCGTAGTGCGTGGAGAGGGGCCGCGACTCGTCGCCGTCCTGCAACCTGCCGGTGAAGGCGGTGCGCGCCGTCTCTCGGGGCGGCCGGGACGAATAGGGGATAAGGACGTAGTCCACGCGCCGGTCCTCATGGGTGCGGCCGCACATTTCGTCGCCGTGCGAGACGCAAAGATCGCGCGCGCCCAAGAGCTCGAGAAAAACTGCGGACTCCTTGTCGTCGGAGGAGGCGGCGAGGTCGCCGAGAAGGACGAAGGCGCGGGTCCGGGATTGGGCTCGGATGAACTCGGCCGCGGCCAGGAGCCGGCCGAGGCGGCCTGCGGTACCGAGATTCGGATCGAGACGCGCCGTGTAAACGTCGATGATGGTCCCGTTCACGTCGAGGCCGGCACGCAGGACGGCGCCGTCGCCCAGGTCGAGGGCGGCGCGGTCGACGCCG
>CALRXP010000040.1:0-13575 GCA_943372155.1 Candidatus Endomicrobiellum trichonymphae
CTGCAACAACGGGAGGCCTGACCCCAACCTTACGCTTCGGTCTGCCAGATGAGGACTTCGGAGCCCTTGGGACCCGCGGTCCATTTCGGGCTGCCCGCGCGGACGAGGCGCGCGGCGTCGCCCTGGTCGAGGTCGCCGGCGCCGGCGAGCGTGCCGGAGCCCTTGGCCACGAACAGGTGGACGTGGGACGCCTCGGGCACCTTGATGGTCTTGCCCGCCGCCAGGCGTCCGACCCACAACGTCGCGTCCTTCTGCTGGATGCGGATCGCGGCCAGGTCCTTATTACCCGAGGCGAGCGGGATGAGTTCCCCCTTCGCGAGCTCGGAGGTGATGTCGAGTTGCTCATAGCCCGGCGTGATGCGCTCCGTGTCTGGAGGAACCCACATCTGGACTAAGTGCGCGCGGGTGTCCCCCCGGGAGTTCATCTCCGAGTGATAGATGCCCGTGCCCGCGCTCATGCGCTGAGCCAATCCGGGGTAGATGATCCCCTTATTGCCCATGGAGTCCTTGTGCTCCACCTCGCCCTCGAGCATCCAGGTCACGATCTCCATGTCCTGGTGGGGGTGCGTGTTGAAGCCCTTCATCGGGTCGATATAGTCCTCGTTGTTGACGAGGAGCAGCCCGTGATTGGTGTTCGTCGGGTCGTAGTGCTGGCCGAAGCTGAAGCTGTGACGGCCGTTGAGCCACGAGATCTGCGTGTGGAAGCGGTCGCCCGCCTTCTTCACTTCGATATAGCCTTCGATTTTCTTGTTCATAACCGCCTCCTTAGCCCTGGGCTCTTCCGAGCTTGCGGCATATATGTCTTAAATTTTCCTGCTCCGCGGCCGTCAAACCCGAAAACGCGGTCGTGATGCCCCGGACGTGTTCCGGAAAGATGGCCATGATCAGCCCTCTGCCCTTCTTGGTCAAGGTGACCGTTTGTATTCTCTTGTCTTCGTCGTTGCGCGTTCTTCCGATGAGGCCTCGCTTCTCCAAGTTCTCCACGACCAAGGTCAAATTGCCCTTGCTTCTCAGCAGCTTCCCCGCCAGGTCCTTGGCGCACATCGGCCCCAGGTGCAGCAGGACCTCGAGCACCCCAAACTGGCTTTGCGTCAGCCCCGCCTTCACGATCTCCCCCTGGGTCGAGCCCTCGACGCTCTCTGCCGCCCTCTGAAGCGCGATGAATGCGTTGAGCGCCCGGATCTCCGTCTTCGTCCCGTCGTAGCGTGTTCCCATATTAGTTTGATGTTAAACTATATGACCAGTATAGCACCGGGGTCCGAATCTGTCAAGGTTAGCCGATGGCCTGGCGAAAGGCCTGCAGGAACGCCGCGCCCGTGGCGGGGCGCTTGGTGGGGTCAGGATCAAGGACGGACGCGAAAAAGGCATCGAGCCCGGCGGGTAAGGCCGGAGCGCGCTGGGTCGCGGGCCGATACTCCTTGCGCAGTTTGGGCTCAAGAAAGTCCGGCCCCTCGAACGGCCGCGCACCGACCAGCATTTCGTAGGTCATCACGCCGAGCGCGTACAGGTCCGAGGACTTCGAGACCGAGCCCATCCCCTGCTCCGGCGCCATATAGGGCGGCGTGCCCGAGGCCGAGGTCCGGGTCAGCCCCGTTGAGGTTGCTTGATGCGCGATTCCAAAATCCATGACCTTCACGCCTGCGCCGTCGCGCGTGACCATGACGTTCGAGGGCTTAAGGTCGCGGTGGATGATCCGCAAGCTGTGAGCGTAGTCGAGGGCGCCGGTGATGCCGGCCAGTATCTTCTCCGCCTGGGCGAGCGGCACGCCCCGGTTGGTGGCGATCACCTTGTCGAGCGTGCGGCCGTCGACGAACTCGAAGACAAGCAGCAGCTCGCCGCGCTCCTCGAGCACGGTGTAGATCTCCGCCAGATTCGGGTGCTTGAGCTGCGCGACGAGCCGGGCCTCTTTAAGGAAGCGCGTCAGATCATCCACCGTGGTGCTGGCATCTCGCTGGAGCTGCTTGATCGCCACGCGCCGCTCGAGCTTTTGATCGAGAGCGTCGAAGACCACGCCCATGCCGCCGCGGCCGAGCTCGCCGTCGATGCGGAAGTTTCCCCCGACCACGTCTCCGGCGCCGAGGGTCCGCGGCGTCACCGGCCGAGCGTCCGCGATCAGGGTCGCCGCGGTCGGCGGGGCCGCGGCCGTCGCCGTGCGGCGATTAAGGAGGACGAAAATCAGCATACCCAGGAAGCCCAGCCCCGCGGGCACCCCGATCCAAAGCGCCTTCGTCATCTTCTTCCCGAGCTGATTTCCCACGTCGTCGAACAGCGATGCCGCATCCCCCGCCAAGGCGGCCTTGAGCGCCGCCTCAAACCGCGGGTCGAGTTCCGCGGCTCGTCGTAGCGCGTCAATCATTCCCTTCTTGTCGCCCAGGCCGCGCAAGGCGTAAGCCTTATTGACCCACGCCGTCGCATGATTGGGATCGATATCGAGCACCTTCTCCGCGGCCGCGAGCGCGCCCTTGAAGTCGCGCAGCCGATTCAAGGACGTGGCCTCCGCGTCGAGCACGAGAATGTTGCCGGGGAATTCTCGCAAGGCCTCCTCGCTCAGCAGAATGATCTGCCCGTCGTCGCCGTTCGCCTTTGCCTGCGCGATACGCTCAAGCCATGCCTGAAGAGCGCCCGGCCCCGTCATGGCGCCGCCGCCGGTCTCGGTCCGCAGGAGCTTCGCCCCTTTTGTCGGGTCGAGAGTCACATCGCGGCCCGCCGGTCCTTTCAGGTCTCCGCCGTTGAGCTCCTTCGGTCCGCTGGAAAGACCTGCACGGCAGGCGAGCGCCTCGATCTTCGCCGCCTTGAGGTCCTTCGGATTGTCCTTGAGCGCTGCGCGGGAATGCTCGCACGCCGCGGGAAGGTCACCGAGTTGGAGCTCAACGCCGGCCTTGATCGCCAGCGGCGAGTCGCCCGTTTTCTCTCCGAAAGGGGCCACAGCAGGAGCCTTCTGGCTCATGGCGCCCGCCGGCGCGCTGCCGCCGGCCCCGGAATCGATGGAGCCGCCGACTTGGGAACTGCCGCCGCCGGGATTGGCGCCAGGGGGGGTGACAGGATGAACGCCCACGCCGACGGCGGCATCGCCGCCGGAATCGGGAGCCTTGCCCGGCAGATGAATGATCGGACGACGGCCGCTCAAATCAGGCTTGATCGGGGTGATCGTCGTATTCGGCGATAGCGAGATAGATCCGCCGCAATTGGGATTGATCGCCGCGGCCGGGCCATCGCATGGATTGATGGCGGGCGGAGTCGTCGCGCGAGATCGCGCCGGAAAAGCCACGAGGGCCGAGGCCAACGCGAACAAAGTCAACGTCCTACCACCGAGGGGCGCCACGGGCTCAGTGTAGCCCCCCTCCGCTAAACCGTCAACCCTATCCTTTAAAAGGCGCGGGGATCGAAGCCTTCGGGCGCGGCGTGCGGGGCGTGGTCGTCGGGCTCCGGCGCCCACGCCTGATCGCGGATGCGGTCGAAGGCCTTCTGATAGGCCGCGATGTCGTCCGGCGTGTTCAGGAACATCGCGTTCTCGTAGTTGTTCTTCTCGCCGTTGCGCGTCCAGTTGAACGAGCCGGCCTCGAGCAAGGCGCCGTCGAAGATCGCGTACTTGTTGTGCATCACGCCCTTGTCGCCGTCCTTGCCGCTGGAGAGCAGGATGTCGAAGCCGTTCTCCGCGAACCAGTGCATCTCGGGGAGGTACTTGTACTGCTGGGCGTCGAAGACGATGCGGACCTTTACGCCGCGCTCCTTGGCGCGCAGCAGGGCGTCCCGCAAGTCCTCGGAGGTGAACGAGAAGTTGGCCAGGTCGAGGGTCTTCTTCGTGGCGTCGATGGCGCGCACGAGATGCGCGGTCACGCCGCCGGGCGAGAACGACTGCGCCGGGAAATACTGGCCGTTGAAGGTGACCATGTTCACGCTGTCCTGCGGGGCGGGCGGCAGGCCGGGATGCGGCTGGCCTTCGGGGATGCGCTCGGGAATCGCGGGCGCCTTGTTCGTGATCTTCGACGAGATGGACCACATATAGTCCCAGTACGCCTGGAAGGCCGCAATACGGGCCCGCTCGGCGTGGAACATCGCGTTCTCCCAATGCCAGGTGTCGGCGGCGTGGGTCCAGTTGTACGAGCCGGTCTCCAGGACCTGATTGTCGAAGATCGCGATCTTGTTGTGCATGACGCCGAACGCGTCGCCGCCGCGCAGCATCTTCATCTCAAAACCCTGATCGATGAGCATCTGCACCTCGGCGGTGCGGGTGTCGCGGGGCTTCTCGGGGAACACGTGGGTCTGGTTCATCACTATGCGCACGCGCACGCCGCGGTTCTTGGCGCGCAACAGGGCGGCGGCGACCTCGCGCAGGGCCAGGCCGTGGATGGCGATGTCGATCGAGACGCGGGACGCGTCGATGGCGCGGATGAGATCCTTCGAGATCACGTTCTGATCGGAGAACAGGCGGGCGGGAAGCGCGACCCCGTTCAGGTCGACGCTTTCGCCACGGGGCGCGACGGCGGCCGAGGGCGCCGGCAGCGGCTCGGGCTTGGCGGCGGCGCCGTCGAAGTAGGCGCGGCCCTGCTCGGCGGTGACGGGTATCGCGGCCGACAGCGCGGGCGCGACCGACGGGACGAGGCTGCCGCCGAGCGACGCCGCGGAGAGAGAGGTCGTCAGCGCCGACGCGGGCGCGACCGACGGGGTGAACGGGGTCAGCGGCGCGGAGAATCCGGCCACCGGGGCGACCGGCATCGAGACGCGCATCTGGGCCGACGCCGGAACCGTCAACGACAAAGCCACGGTCAGTGCGGCGAAACGTCGGATCGCGTTCACCATGGCCCAAGTCTAACCCGTTCCGGACCGGCCGAGCGGCCCGGAAGGCCCAGCGCGCGTCTCGGCAAAAGGCCTAGGCCGCGGGACGACGATAGTTATACGATGGGAGCGTGAATTTTTACGTCGGCGCCTACGCCGCCTCCGCCGGGCTCGATCAGGCCGCAGAGACCGAGCTCTACCGCGGTCTCGCGGATCTGCGCATAGCGGGGCTTGAAACCCCTTTCACGGGCCGCCTGCACCCCCGCGACGACGGCTGGCTCCTCGACCAGATCCGCCCGGAGTGGACTCTCGTGTTGACCTTGCTGCCGGGCGAGATGGACCGCTTGGCTCAGAACAAGCACTTCGGCCTGGCCAGCGCGGATAAGGACGGCCGCGCCGCCGCCCTCGACTTCGCCGAGTCCGCGCGTCGCACCGTCGAGCACCTCCACAAATTCCTGGGGCGCCCCGTCGTGCGCACCGTGCAGGTCCACTCCGCGCCGCGCCTGGCCGGCTCCGGCGCGAAGTCCTCGCTTGAGCGCTTCTCCGACGCGCTCACCGACCTGCGCGGCCGGGACTGGTCCGGCGCCAAGCTCCTCGTCGAGCACTGCGACGCCGCCGTTCCAGCGCACGCGCCCGACAAAGGTTTCCTGAGCGTCGCCGACGACGTCCTGGCGCTCAAGATGTCCACAGGCCGCACGCCCATCGCGCTGTCGATCAACTGGGGCCGCTCCGCCGTCGAAACCCGCTCCGCCCAGGGTCCGCTCGATCACCTCGCGCGCGCCGCCCAGTCCGGAACCTTGGGCGCCCTCTTCTTCTCCGGCGTCACCCCGTCGCACCCCGAGTACGGCGATTGGAAGGACTCCCATGTCCCCTTCTCGACCTCGGTCCCGGAATCGCTTCTGACCCCCGCCGCCGCGAAAGCCGCCCTCGCCGCCGCCCCCGACTGCCCCATCATCGGCATCAAGCTCCAAACGAAGCCTGCGACGATGACCGTCCCTCAACGCCTCGCCGTCATCCGTGACGGGCTAGGCAATATAGGGGTCTGACCTCCCCTTTGTTGCTTAGTTAAAGGATCAGCGCTTGTGGATGCGTCCGCGGTTGAGAGCCGCGGGATACTTGAGCGCGTTCTTCTTCATCTTCGCGAGCGATGCCTCGATCAGATCGATGCCGAAATGGTCGCCGATCTTTTTGAGGTAGATGAAGGTGTCCGCGAGTTCCTCGGCAAGGTGGGCGCGCTGCGCCGCCGTCAGATTCTTGGCCTGCGCCGGCGTCAGCCACTGGAAGATTTCGACAACCTCGGCCGCCTCTTTAACCATCGCCATCGCGAGATTCTTGGGACCATGGTACTTGCCCCATTTGCGCTCACGCGCAAAGCGGATGATAGTCTCGTCGAGTTCGGCGCGGCGGTCTTTCATGTATTGATTATCGCATAGAGCGGCGTCCCCGTTTAACAATGCAACAAGTGCGGGGTCTGACCCCATAAAACGAGAAGGGCCGCCGGTATCGTCCCGGCGGCCCCCACTCGGCTGTGCGAACGACGGCTTACGGCTTGAACTCCATCTTCCGGCTCACTTCTTCAAGCACGTCCATTGCCCCACGTCCCGGGGCGCCGCCCATCACGCTCTTCCACAGCGACTCCATCTCTTTACGCTTCTCCGCATCCTGGGGCCACCAGGCCATCGCGACCATGCGTTCCAAAGCCGGCTTCTGCCACGAGACGTTGAGCGGCACGGCCTCCAGCATCTCGCGCGCGTCCTTCTTGCGTCCCAAGTCGTGCAGCACGCAGCCCAGGAACTGACGGGCCTGCCAGTCCGTCGGATCGAGCTCGACGGCGCGACGCAGCGCCGCCTCCGCGCCCGCCGGATGCGTCAGCGCCCACTGGCACGCGCCCAGCCCGAACCACGCCTCGCCCCATTTGGGAGCGAGCTCCGCGGCGCGCTCGTAAAACGGCAGCGCGTCGCGATAGCGCTTCTTCATATAGAACAGCCGGCCGAGCCGGCACTGAGTTTCCGCGTCATGCTTCGCCGGCCCGTCCACGGCGTCCTTGGCCGCCGCCTTCGCCTGCGCGGTCATGCCGCGTCCGAGGTAGGCCTCGACGAGGCCCGCGAACACGTCCTCAAGCTGGGTCGAGGTCCCGCGCAGGCCCTCGAGAATCTCGCTCGAACGCACGTACTCGCCCAGGCGGTTGAGCGTCAGCGCCCGGCCGAGGTTGAGCTCCGCGTCGCCCGGGAACTTGCGGGCGCCTTCCTCAAAGACCGCGAGCGCCTCTTCCGCGTTGTCCGCCAAGAGCAACTCGAGGCCTCGGTCTTGATACTCACCGCTCGATTGGATGGACATAAACCCTCCTCGCCGTTACCGTCTCGGAGGCCTCGGAGCCGCTTCTCGTATAAAGAAGCGACCCCGATCCGCTTTTTTAAAGGAAGACCAGGGTCCGAACTATTTTGGGTCCGAAATTGCAGAGCAATTTACTGGGCCGTCGAACATCACCGTCCGACAATTGCAGTGTAACAGGGGGGCCCGTTTCCGTCAAGGCCCGTCAGATTATATTCCCATCTTCGACAAGAGCATGCTGACTTCACCGACCACGGCCGCCAACTGCGGATGGCTCACATCGAACTCGACGGCCGCGTCCTTAAGGCCCTGATCGGCGGCGGCGAGAATATCCCCGCGCTTCTCATTCTGCACGTCGGCCTTGAGCTTCTCGAGCAAGGCGATGAGCTCGGCCTTGTTCTTCGGGTCGGCGACACGCGCCTCACGGATGGCGGCTTCTATCTTCGCGACCGTTTCATCGATCATAGACTGGTTATAACCCGTTACACGCCGTACGTCAAGGCCGGGCGTGTATAGGTTAAACTGTAGGCGATGAAGATCTGCTTTCGGTGCAACGCGGTCGGCGTCGTCAAACTCTCCGATCACAAGCCGGAGTGCCCGCTCCTGAAGGACAAGAAGGACCGCGCGGACGGCATCAAGGACATCGTCAACCGCTACAGCCACAAGAACAAGGCCGCGCACAAAGGCTCGCTCGGGCGCGTGAACAAGCCCGGCTACTGCAAGCGCTGCGGCGAGAAGGTCACGAGCCTGCTGACGCACCTGAGCGTCTGCAAGGGCCGGACCCCGCAAGCCGAGCCGCCGTCGCCGCCTCCCCCGAACGCTTAGTTGTTAAGCCGGTCGAGGTACTCGGACACGCCTTCCGTGCGCGGAATCCCGCCGCGCCATTTCGTCGAGCGCAGGTAATGGCCGCCCTCGCGCAACGAAGCCGTGTGCCAGGAAAAATAATCCGGATTGTCCGCGCGGAACTCGGGATCGTGCAGCCACTTCCAGTCGGCCTGCAGATATTCCCAGTAGCCCAGCACCGATTCCAGGTTCTCGACCGGCACGGTCCCGGTGGCGTACATCAGCTCGTCGAGCGAACGCGTCTCGAGCAGAATCCGCGTGCGCTCATCGAGCGCCTCCCGTCCCGGCCACGCGTACGAACCTTTCGGCGGCAGCGCGATCACGATCTCCTGTTCCGGATCAGCCATGGGGCCTCCGAACAGCGGGGATTCGGCGCCTTCGCGGCGCCGGGACCCGGAGTATAACGGACGTTCGCGGATTTCGCCAGCCCGCTTGACGCGCGCGGGAGGCGGAGCTATCCTTCGCGGGTGACCGGCGACCGCGAACTTCGCTCGATGTCGGGCGTGCTCATACTCAACCTCGCGTTGTTCATCGCCGTCGCCTCGACACCCGCCTTCCGCGCCGCTCACCACCATTGGATTTTCCCCCTCTTCGCGGCCGCGCTGTCGTTGGAGTGGGCGGCGTGCTTCGCGCTCCCCTCCGGCGGACGCGTCTCGCGGGAGGCCGCGCGCGCGACGATCGTTTCGACCTTGCTCTTTCTCCTGATCATGGGCGTCGTGCGCCACGCCACGATCCTCGCCTGCTTCGACCGCTGCGCCTTCAAGCTCGCGGCCGCCGCGGCGCTGGCCGCGCCCATCTTCTGGGCGCACGGCCTCCTGCGCGCGCCCGGCTGGTGGACGCCGAAGCGCTCGAGCCTCGCGGCATTGGGCGCGGCGGTATGGGCCTTATACCTCGGGCTGACGGCCCTTAACATCGGTCCGTGGATCATGGACATGATCTTCGCGATCGTCGCCCTGCTGCTCTGGCTCGGACGCCACCGCGCGGATTTTCTCCTCGTCTCCGTCGGGATCATGTCCGGCATCGTGATCCGGGAGTCCGCGAACGAGATCGTCCGCATCAGCCTCGGCGTGGTCTGGGGCGCCGCGCTCCCGCTCGCCTATGTCGAACGCGTTCAGGCCTGGCTCGATGCCCGTCCGAAACCCAAGTCCGTGCCCGCGCGCCCGGGCCGCGTTCTCGCCTTCACCGCCGTGTTCGCGCTGCTGGCCTTCTATGTCACGGGCCCCGTTTTCCTCATGACCAATCGCGAGGAACGTCAGAAGCGGCTGGCCTCCATGGCGCCGGCATTCCCGATTCACGATCCCAAGACTTTATCTCCGCTCGCCGCGCGCCTGCGCGGCCACGTCGTCATGCTCTCGGAAACCATCGGCGAGCGGGATGCCTTCACGCCGAAAAAGCAGAATGCCGCTCGCGACTACGTGAAGGCCCAGCTCGCCGCCGCCGGCTACAAGCCAAAGCTTCTCCCGTACGGCTCGCTGTGGCTGCCCTCCATCCAAAACGGCACTTCCTTCTATAACGTCGAGGCCGTCCTGCCTGTGTCGCCGGCCGGGGGCCCGGCCTGGATCGTCGGCGCGCATTACGACTCCGCGCCGGGCACGCCGGGCGCCGACGACAACGCCAGCGCCGTCGCCGTGCTCATCGAGGCCGCGCGCCTGCTCAAGCTGCGCCATCCCGCGCGCGAGATCCGCTTTGTCGCCTTCGGCACGGAGGAGCCGCCCTCCTTCGGCACGCGCAACATGGGCAGCGCGCAGTACGCTCATTGGGCGCGCGACAACGGCCTCAACGTCCACGGCATGATCAGCCTCGAGACGCTCGGCTATTTCAACCCGCGCCCCGGCTCGCAGTTCTATCCGCCTTTCATGCACCTGCTCTATCCGTCCCACGGCGACTACATCAGCGTCGCCGGCGACATCAAGAGCCGCGCGCTGCTCGGACGCTTCGCCCGGGATTGGCGCTCCCATTCCTCCTTCCCGCTCTACAAAGCCATCCTGCCCGGAGTGTTCTCAGGGCTCGCCCTCTCGGATCAGCTCAACTTCTGGGATCTGGGATTTCCCGCCCTCATTCTGACCGACACCGCCTTCTACCGCAATCCCAACTACCACGAGCACACCGATACCCCCGACACCTTGGACTACGAGAAGATGGCCAGGGTCGCGGAGGCCCTCGTCCAGGTTTTAGACTCGAAGCCCTAGCGATTGAAAGAGGGGTCTTGCATCCGGGTTTGGCGCTGTTATACTTACCCGTATGATCCAGCGCCGCTGGCCCGAAACCCTGTTCGCCGCCGCGCTCTCCGTCGCGTTATTCGGCGCGGCCGCGGCCTCCCTCCGCAACCACACGTTCTGGGGCTTGATCCTCGGCCTGCTCGGATTTTCTGCCGCCGTCTACGCTGTTCTCGGCCCCGCCAGCGGGGAATGCCCGCTGTGCAAGGCGATGAACCACAACCTCTTCGCCTTGGGCCTGGGCGACGTCGAGCCCTGCGAGCATTGCCGCAAGTACTACCGCCCCGCCGACCGCACCGAAGCTCCGGCGGACTACATCAGCCGCACGCCCTACTTCCCCGTCCCCGTGGACAAACCCCTTCCCTCACTGTGCTGCCTGTGCGCCGCCCCCGCCTCGCGCGTCAAAGACGTCGTCCAGCTCGACTCAGGCCGTCAATTCGAGGGCAAGATCGTCCGCGCCAAAATTACCGTGCCGGTTCCGTATTGCGCCCAGCATGACGAGCACATCCTCATCCAAAGAAACGACGAGCGCTGGGTTCTGCGCGTGCGCTCCTACGCCTTTTACCGCGCGGCGGTCCTCTCGTGAGCGCCGACTACTTCCCCCTCGTCAAAGGCGCCGAGCGCCAGTACGCGATCTCGAAAGCCCAAGGCCAAGGCCTTCTCTCGATCGAAGTCCTCTCCGTCACGACCGCCGGCGGCAAGACCGTCGCCAAGTGCAGCCGCACGCTCATGTGGAACAAGGACCTTCCCGAGGTCACCGAATTCGAAGTCGTCGCCGACGCCTCCGGAGTGATCTCCGGCGGCGTGACGGAGTTCAAGCTTCCCGCCAGCAAGGGCACCGAGTGGATCTTGAGCCCGCGCCGTTATTGGATCGAGTCCCTCGACGCGGAAGTCGCGACTCCCGCCGGCGTCTTCAAGAACTGTCTGCGCGTGGCCTACCTCATCGCCGAAGGCGACGGCGGCTCCGGCGAGCGTTACTACGCGCCGGGCGTGGGTCTCGTCAAAATCGTCGAGAACGACGAGGGCGATCCCTTCACCCACGAGCTCATCTCGCACTCCGGCTAACGCGCGTCGTCCTTTAAATCCGCGGCGAACTCCTTAAACTCCTCGCTCCCGCGCACGGCGTCGAACTCTTTGGCGCGTATCTCCGCCGGCGCCAGGCCTTGGCGTATGGCCGTCTTAAGCCACGTCACCGTCTCCCGCGCGTCGCCGAGCCCGGCGGCCGCGATCGCCGCCGACGCGGCGGTCTGCGCTCCCGGCGCGTTGTGGAAATTCGTCCGTCCCAACCGCAGGGCGACCTCGAAATCCTTCACGCTCAGCGCGGCGTCCGCGTACGCGAGCTTGACCACCGAGGGCATGTCGGACTCCGGGACGGTCTTAAACAACGCGTAGGCCTCCGCGTTGCGCCCCAGGACGTACTGATAAAAACCAAGCTGGATCGTCGCCTCGCCGTAGATCAAGCCGGCCTTGGTCTTCTCGCGCAACGCCACGAGCACCGCGACCGCCTCCTCGCGCCGCTCCCTCGACCACAGCTCCCCCGCCCGCGGCAGCTCCGCCTGCAGGGCCGGATCGCCGTCGGCCTCCGTCATCGATAACGAGCGTTTAAGCGAGCGCCCCTCCCCTAAAGCCAGCGCACCCGTGAGAACCGCCCCGTAGATCGCCCCCCCTTTCAAGAAGTACAGGGCCGCGGCACCGCCCAGCGCCAAGCCCAACGCGTGGCCCGCGCGCTCCCCGTTCACGCCCCAGCGCGCGCGCAGCAGACCGGAGATGAACTTCCCTCCATCCATCGGCATGACGGGCAACAAGTTAAACAGCGAGAACCAGACATTAATCTCAATGAGCGCGACCGCGATCCGGCGCGCGTCGGCTGTCAGCGGCGAGCCGAGCGCCTTGGCGGCGTAGAGCGTCCCGAAGGCGACAGCCGCGAGCATCATCCCCGCGGCGCATCCCGCCAGGTTCAGCATGGCGGTGCGCCACGTGCCGAAGGCCTTTAAGTCTCTCGGCCGGGTCGAGCCGCCCATGCCGTGGAGCGTGACGTCCGCCCCGGAGCCGAAGGCCAGGCAGATCGCGGCGTGACCGAGCTCATGAAACAGCACGGAGAACGCGACCACGACGGCCCATAACGCGATCTCCCCCGGCGAGCCGCGTCCGAAGGACATGCCGAGAAATCCGGACATGAGCCAGAAAAACGGCTCCGTGCTCACCGTGAGCCTGCCGCCGAGAAGATTCACGCCGCCGCTTCGCGCCATCCTCACACTGTACCCCGCGCCGCCTCCGGGCGCAAGGCATTTGGTTTGAGACAAGCCGAAAGCCCACTGACCCGCGTCGCCGCGCTATAATCTCTCCATGCCATCACTTTTCTCCCCCGTCAAAATCGGCGACCTCACCCTTCCCAACCGCGTGATCCTGGCGCCTCTCACTCGCTGCCGCGCCGGCGTTGAGCGCATTCCAAACGCTCTGATGGCCGAGTACTACACCCAGCGCTCCACCGCCGGCCTCATCATCAGCGAAGCCACCGTCGTCTCCGCCCAAGGCATCGGCTACGCCAACACGCCCGGCATCTGGTCCAAAGAACAGACCGAGGGCTGGAAGCTGACGACCAAGGCCGTCCACGCCGCGGGCGGGCGAATCTTCCTTCAGCTCTGGCATGTCGGGCGCGTCTCCGAGCCGTCATTTCTCAACGGCGAGCTTCCCGTCGCCCCCAGCGCCATCGCCATCGACGGCTTCGTGAGCCTGGCCCGTCCCAAGCGCCGCTTCCCCGTCCCCCGCGCCCTGCGCACCGACGAGCTCGCCGGCGTCGTCGAGTCCTTCCGCGTCGGAGCCCAGAACGCTCAGGCCGCGGGCTTTGACGGCGTCGAGATCCACGGTGCGAATGGATACCTGCTTGACCAATTTCTTCAAACCGGCTCCAATCAACGCACCGACGAGTACGGCGGCTCCGTCGCCAATCGCGCCCGCCTCATGCTCGAGGTCGCCGACGCCTGCCTCTCCGTCTGGGGCCCCGGCCGCGTGGGCATGCACCTCGCCCCGCGCTGCGACGCTCACGGCATCAGCGACGCCAATCCCTCCGAGACTTTCCATTACGTCGCGCGGGAGCTGGGCCGTCGCAAGCTCGCCTTCCTGTGCGCGCGCGAATCTCAGGCCGATCCGCGTCTGGGACCCTCCCTCAAAAAAGAATTCGGCGGCGCCTACATCGCCAACGAAGGCCTCGACAAAGCCTCCGCCCAGCGCCTGCTCGACGCCGGCGAGGCCGACGCCGTCGCCTTCGGCAAGCTCTTCCTCGCCAACCCCGACCTGCCTCGGCGCCTGCAGGAAAACGCCCCGCTCAACGCCTGGGACATGGCGACTTTCTACGGTCCCGACGCCAAGGGTTACACCGACTACCCTGCTCTCGCCGTTGCGTAAAGCC
>CALRXP010000041.1:0-13480 GCA_943372155.1 Candidatus Endomicrobiellum trichonymphae
GCGAAGCAGGCGTAAGAGGCCACGGCGAGGGATCCGGCGAGACGGTCCTCGCTACCGTTGTCGTTTAAAATCTTTGAGAACATGGATTTACGAGACACGCCCAAAAGCACCGGGGCCACGGTGGCGAGCTCCGCGGTGCGTCGAATCAAAATCAAATTGTCGTTCAAATTCTTTCCGAAGCCGATGCCGGGATCAATCACCACGCGGTCGGCGCGGCCTCCGGCCGCGACGAACGAATTGAGGCGCTCCTGCAGGAACAGGGAGACCTCGGCGAAACAATCCTTGTAGGTCGGGTTGGCCTGCATGGTCTTCGGTGAATCACCCAACATATGCATTAAAATTACGCGCTTCGCGCGTAACGAGACCTTGAGCATCTCTTTATCCGCGCGAAGCGCGGAAACGTCGTTGAGAATTGTCGCCCCAGCATCCAAAGCCTCGTTCGCGATCAAGGATTTGGTCGTGTCGATGGATATCTGGACCTTAAGTCGCTTCGCGACTTCTTTTATGACCGGAATGACCCGGCTTCGTTCTTCTTCAACACCAACGGAATCGGAACCCGGACGAGTCGACTCACCGCCAAAATCCAATATGTCGGCGCCTTCCTCAACGAGCTTCAGCGCGCGTTCGACCGCGGCTTCGCATGTGTTCGCGCGGCTTTTTTCGTGAAACGAGTCCGGCGTACAATTCACGATGCCCATGATCAACGGCTTTTGAAATCGCTTCGCGATTTCATAAACCACTGTCGGACGAGTCATCGTCTCGATCACTTAAGCGCGGGCCGCCGCCAGAATCGTGTCGATATCATCGCCGCTCAAAACCTCACGGTCAAACAACGATTGCGCCAACTGATCAAGCGCTTTTTTGTTTTCCGCTAAGATCGAGCGCGCCTTCGTCTGCGCTTCGGTGACGATTCTCTTAACCTCTTCGTCGACCAGTTGCATGGTCCGTTCGGAGAACGCCCCGCCCTTGTTGAGATCCCGGCCCATGAACATTTCCTGGTCGGGCTTCTTCAGGGAGAGCGGCCCCACGATCTCGCTCATGCCGAATTCGGTCACCATGCGCGTGGCGTACGCGGTGGCTTTGGAAAGGTCGTCCGACGCGCCGGTCGTGACCTCGTTGAACGCGAGCTCTTCCGCGGCGCGGCCGCCCAGCAGGATGGCCAAGCGGTTCGTGATATCCACCTTCGAGGTCAGATACTTGTCTTCCAGAGGCAACTGCAGGGTGTAACCCAGCGCGAACCCGCGGGACAAGATCGAGACCTTATGAACGGGATCGGTGCCCGGAAGCATCTTCGCCACGAGGGTGTGGCCGCACTCATGGTAGGAGACGATCTTCTTCTCCCGCTCGGACATGATGTTGGAACGCTTTTGCGGGCCCGCCATGACGCGCTCGATGGCCTCTTCGAGGTCCGACAGCTCGACGAGATCCTTGTTCTTGCGCGCGGCGAGGAGGGCGCCCTCGTTGATGACGTTGGCGAGGTCGGCGCCGGCGAAGCCGGGGGTACGGCGGGCGACGACCGCGAGGTCGGCGTTCGGAGCCATCTTCACGATCTGGGCGTGCACCTTGAGGATCGCCTCGCGGCCCTTGCAGTCGGGCACGGGCACGTTGATCTGACGGTCGAAACGGCCGGGGCGCAGGAGCGCGGTGTCGATCACGTCGGGGCGGTTCGTCGCTGCGATGAGAATGATCCCCTGGTTCTGCTCGAAGCCGTCGAGCTCGATGAGAAGCTGGTTGAGCGTCTGTTCGCGCTCATCGTGGCCGCCGCCGATGCCGGCAAAGCGCGCGCGGCCGACTGCGTCGAGCTCGTCGATGAAGATCACGGCGGGAGCCGCCTTCTTCGCCTGGTCAAACAGGTCGCGCACACGAGAGGCGCCGACGCCGACGAACATCTCGACGAACTCGGAGGCGGACGCGGAGAAGAACGGGACGCCGGCCTCGCCGGCGACGGCGCGCGCGAGCAAGGTCTTGCCTGTGCCGGGGGGCCCGAAAAGCAGGACGCCGCGCGGCATCTTGCCGCCCAGCTTCTGAAACTTTTCGGGGGTCTTCAGGAAGTCCACGACCTCGGAGAGCTCTTCTTTGGACTCCTCGCAGCCGGCGACGTCGGCGAAGGTCGTCTTCTTCTTCTTGTCGTCCACCATCTTGGCCTTGGAGCGGCCGAAGGACAGGGCCTGCTTGCCGCCGACCTGGACCTGGCGGATCACGAAGAACCACCACAGGAAGAAGAACAGAAGAATGCCGCCCAGGTTGAGGGCGAAGGCGTACATGCCGCTGCGGTCGCGCTCGCCCTTAAAGTTCAGGACCTTATGAGACTCGAGGTCCTCGACGAGCTTCGGGTCGGGCAGGGGCAAGGTGCGGAAGTGAAGGGTCGCACCTTTCTCGTCGCGGTAGTCGCCGCTGATGAGATCGGGGCGCATCTTGACCTCGGTGATCGAGCCGGCGCGCAGGCGGGTCTTGAACTCGGAGTAAGGAATCTCCGTCTCGAGCGGCACGGTCTTCACGCCGTTGAACAGGGTCAGCAGGAGCAGGAAACCCAGGCCCCAGATCACGACCTGCTTTAAATTCTTTTGGTCCACTCTATGTCCTCAACACGCCGACGACAGGCAGCTGCCGATAACGCTCGTCGTAATCCAGGCCGAAGCCGACGACGAACTCGTTCGGGATCTTGAATCCCACGTATTTCGGCTGAAAAGGGGTCTTGCGGCACTCGGGCTTATCGAGCAAAGTGCAGACCTCGAGCGACGCGGGCCGGTGGGCGCGCAGGGTCTCGGTGAGGGCCGTCAGCGTCAAGCCGGTGTCTACGATATCCTCGACGAGAAGGAGGTCCTTACCTTCCGGGCTCTGGCGCAAGTCGAGCAAGGTCCGGATCGCCCCGGTCGAGGACTTGCCGGCGTAGGAGGAGACCGCGACGAAGTCGGTTTCCACATCCACTTCGGGTCCGATCGCCCGCAAAAGGTCGGCCAGGAAAATGATGCTGCCCTTGAGAACTCCCACGACCATCAGGCGCTTGCCGGCATAGTCGCGCGTGATCTGCGCTCCCAGTTCCTTAATACGGGCCTGGAGGGTCGCCTCATCAAGCAAAACCTTGCTTAACGCGGGATGGATCGCGGTTTGGGGGGCCATCGGACGGTGATTTTACCTTATTCGAGTCCCCCCGTATCAAGGTTACGGCCGCTTCCCTCCATTACGAGGCCGTTACGGCGCCAAAACGCGGGGTGGACGGCTTGGGATTCGTCTGCTACAATCCGAACCGATGCCCACCACGACCGAGCTCGCCTTCTCCGTCCTCGTTGTCGACGATGAGGCCGACGCTCGCACCATTCTCCGGGGTGAGCTCGAAAAAGTCCCCGGCGTCAGCCTGAAGGTGGCCACCGCCGCGGACGGCGACGAGGCCCTCAATAAGCTCCGGGACAACCCCTTCGACCTCGTCTTTCTCGATTACCGCCTCCCCCCCACTAACGGCCTCGACATTCTGGAAAAGATCCGCCAGCACCACCCGAAAACGGCGGTCGTGATGACGACGGCCGCGGGCAACGAGCAGGTGGCCGTCGCCGCTATGAAAAAGGGCGCGATGGACTACATCACCCAGAAGGACCTGCGCCAGACCGACCTGGGCCAACTGCTACGCCGCGTCATCGAGATTCGGGACCTGGTCAACCAGAACATGGAGCTGCGCCAGGTCAACCAGATGAAGAATGAGTTCATCGCGAACGTCTCGCACGAGCTCCGCACCCCTTTGACCGTCGTGATCGGCTACGCGAACACGATGCGCGACGGTAGCATGGGCCCGCTGACCGAGCCCCAACAGAAGGCGCTCGGCTCGATGATCGAACGCGCCGAGGGCCTGATGGCGACCCTCAACAACATTTTGAGGATACGAGAGGTCCATGAGGGCCGAAAGCAGCTCCTGCTCAAGCCCATCGAACTCAACAAGCTCGTCGCCGCGCAAGTGGAGCGGGCCGGCCGCGAGATCCGCCGCCGCAAACTCAAGCTCACGACCGACTACCAGAAAGGCGACATCTACGTCATGGCCGACGAGGAAAAGCTCGGCGACGTGATCGACAACCTGCTCTCCAACGCCTGCAAGTTCAGCCCCGCCGACGGCGCCCTCAAGGTGACCGTCGCGACCGAGAAAGGCCGCGCGCGCATCTCCGTGATGGACGCCGGTCCCGGAGTGCCGCCTGAGGTACTGCCCCACGTCTTCGACACCTTCTCCGCCGCCAATCAGGGCCCCACGCGCGAGTACGCCGGACTCGGCCTGGGCCTGCCGATCTCCAAGCAGATCGTCGAGTCGCTCGGCGGCCGCATCTGGCTCGAAAGCGAGGGCTCCGGGCGCGGCACGACGTCGCGCCTCGAGCTGCCGGTCTCGGAGAAGGACGCGCCGCCGTCCGTCGTCGACGGCTCCGAGACCGTGCGCAAGAAGCGCGTGCTCATCGTTGAGGACAATCCCGATCTCGTCGAGGTGCTGATGCTGTTCCTGGCGAGCGTCAGCCGCAACCTGTCGATCGCGACCGCGCACTCCGGCTTCGAGGCGCTTGAGCGCATCGAAGAAGAGCTGCCGAGCCTCGTCATTCTCGACGTCATGATGCCGGGCATGGACGGCTTCGAGGTGCTCTCGCGCCTGAAGCGTCTGCCGGCCGAGAAACGTCCGCCGGTCATGGTGCTGACCGGCTACTCCGACGCGCTCGCGCGCGCTAAGGAAGCCGGCGCCGACGAAGTCATGCTCAAGCCCTTCGAGAAGAAAGCCTTCGTCTCGAAGGTGCTCCAGCTCCTCGGCGCGCCCGCCGCCTGACATGGCCCGCGTCCTGATCGTCGACGACGAGGAGTCCATCCGGGACCTGATCAAGGAAGTGCTGTCTTCCCAGGGCCACGAGTTCGAGCTCGCCGCCAACGGCGTCGAGGCCTTCGAGATTCTGCGCAAGAAGACTATCGATCTCGCCATCGTCGACCGCAACATGCCGGGCATGACGGGCATCGAGGTCGTTCAGCTCATCCGCCAGAACCCGAAGACGAAAACGATTAAGGTCCTCATGTGCACCGGCTCGAGCGTGACGAAGGAAATCGACGAGGCATTTAATGCCGGGGCCGACGACTACGTCCTCAAACCCTTAAGCTTTCCCGCCTTGCTCGGCAAGGTCGCCAAAGCGTTAGGCGCGAAATGAAGCGCTCGACCGTCGTTGTTTTGTGCGGTGGCAAGTCCGCCGAGCGCCTGGTCTCCCTCGTCTCCGCCCAGTGTGTCGTGGCGAATCTCGAGCCGAAACGCTTCCGGACGCGTCTGATCCACATCGGTACGGACAACTCCTGGTCCGAGGTAAAGTCGTCCCGCCTCCTGGCGGAAACGCCGGCGGCCCTGCACCGCGGCGGCGCCGCGCTGACGCGCCTGCGCAAAGGCGCAGTGCGCCTGGACCCCTGGAAGCTTCTGACCTCTCTCTCCTCGCGCGACTGCGTCTTCCCCGTCCTGCACGGACCGATGGGCGAGGACGGCACGATGCAGGGCCTGCTCGAGCTGACCGGCGTCGCCTACGTGGGCTGCGGAGTCCTGGGTTCGGCGGCCGGCATGGATAAGGAGGCGACGAAGCGGGTCGTCGCGTCCGCGGGCGTTCCGCAGGTGCCGTGGGCCGTGGCGCGGACCGCGCGCGAGGCTTCCGCCGCCGCCAAGCGCCTGGGCTTTCCCGTGTTCATCAAGCCAGCTCGCATGGGATCCTCCGTCGGCGTGGTGAAGGTCAAAGGACCCGCGGGCGTGGCCGCCGCTCTGCGCGAAGCCCTGCGCTACGACGACAAGGCGCTCGTCGAGAAAGGCATTCCGGTCCGCGAGATCGAGACAGCCGTGCTGGGAGATCCATGGGCGCCGAAGGGCGACCGCTTCGAGCTCAGGGCGTCCATCTGCGCCGAAATCCTGCCCAACGCCGAGTTCTACGACTACAAGGCGAAGTATCTCGATCCCAACGGCGCGAGCTTCCAGGTCCCCGCCAAGATTTCCGCGAAAACCGCGGAGCGGGTGCGCGCCGTGGCTCTATCCGCCTTCCGCTCGCTCGACCTGTACGGCCTGGCGCGCGCCGACTTCTTCGTGCACAAGAAGACCGGCGAAGTGTTCTTCAACGAGCCCAACACATTGCCCGGCTTCACCCCCGCCAGCATGTACCCCCGCCTCTGGCGCGAATCCGGCCTGCCGACCAAAAAGCTCGTCGAGACCTTGGTCGCTTTAGGCCTGCGCCGGGCCGCCGCCCGACGGCGCATCAGCACAAATCACTGACCTAAAATGCCCCTTTTCGGCGCGAACCTTTCGCGCGGCGGGGCGTAATATATATGGATAGGATGGAACCCCAGGCGTTTGCCGACCTTCTGCGTCAAGCGGGCGATAAGGCGTTTAACTTCGCTTACCGGTTGGCCGGCAACGAGCAGGACGCGCGGGATCTGGTCCAGGAGGCCTTCGCTCGGGCCCTGGAGCACGCCGGGTCTTACGACCCGTCCCGGGCGTTCGATTCCTGGCTCCTGAGGATCCTTCACAACATCTTTCTGGACGGGACGCGGCGGCTGGCGACGCGCAAGACGGTGTCGCTGGATGCTCCGGCCCCGGTCGAAGACTCAAGCTGGGAGGACATTCTCCCGGCGAAGGAAATGTCGGCGGCGGATGAGCTGATCCGCCGCGAAAGCATCGACATGGTTCAGCTTGCGCTTGAGAAGCTGCCGGCGCACTATAAGGCGGCCGTGATTTTGTGCGACGTGGAAGGGATGTCGTACGATGACATCGCCCGGATCATGGACGTGCCGGTGGGAACGATTCGTTCGAGGATTCACCAGGGCCGCGTCTTGGCCCGGAAGGCGTACGAAGAGCTCGAACGAAAAGGAGAACGAAGACAATGAACGGACACGCGGACGGTCCCGAGCTTTCGGCCTACCTGGACGGCGCGCTGGCCCCCGAGCCGCGCGCCCGCGTCGAGCTTCATATGTCTTCGTGCGGCGATTGCCGCGCCGAGCTCGACAGCCTGCGCCACCTCAAGCTGGCCCTCTCCGCCGCGCCCCGTAAGGCGATGCCCGCCGACCTGGCTTACGCCTTGGAACGCCGCTTCGTCCACGCGGACGCGCCGGCTCCGTGGTACGCCATCCTCACACGCCCGGCGGTGTGGGCCCCGGCAGGCGCACTCGCGCTCGCCACGCTGACGGTGTCGCTGTGGCTACGCTCCGCCGCCACGCTCGAGGAAATTCCGCTCGAACCCCTGCTCGCCGCACACGCGCGGTACAGCGCCGAGGCGCTGGTCCCCGAGGACAATCTCGTGGCGTCGAACTACTCGGACCAGGTCAGCGATCTTCCCGATGCGCCCGAGTCAGATCTTCAATAAAGCGATCTTCGCGCTGCTCGTCCTCGCCGGGATGCTCTCGCCGGCGGCCGCGGCCGTGCCTACGGGCGAAGAGCTTCTGCAGTCCGCCCTTTCCTCTCCCTCCATACCCTACCAAGGGAAGGTCATGATCACGCAGTGGTACGGCAAACAGACCCGCGCGGAGGAGATGCGCGTGCATTTCGCCCCGCCGGACAACATCCGCCGCGAGTTCCTGTCCCCCGACGGCCGCGTGACCCGCGTCGCGGTCAGCGACGGCGATCAGGAGACTGTCTCGCGCGGAGGCAAGGTCGTCGTCGGCGACGCCGTGCGCAGCTACGAGAAGGTCATGACCCCGGAACGGGAGCGCGAGATTCTGCTCTCGAACTACGAGCTTCTCGTTGACACCGCGGACAAGGTGGCCGGCCGCGCCGTGTGGGTGCTAACGCTCAAGCCCAAGATCGAGGGCAAGGCCTGGCAGTCCATGGCGCTCGACCAGGAGACTAGGATCGTCCTGCGCGTGAAGCGTTACCTTCCTCGCCGCTCCTTCGCGAGCCAAGCGTCCTTCACCTCCTTCGAGCCGAGGAAGCCTCAGGACGAAGCGTTGTTCCATCTCGGCACGACGGCAGTCGCGCCCGTGTCGGCGTCCTCCCTGACTCCCGATTTCATGACGCTCGAGCAGTTGTCGAAGGAGACGGGCCGTCCCTCGCGCCTGCCGACGACGTTGCCCAACGGCTTCGTCTTCGAGAGCGCCGATTCGTTCAAGGCGGGCAAGAGTCCCGTAGCGCACGCTCGCTACACCGACGGGCTCACGGTGCTTTCCATTTTCGAGACCGAACGCCCCGTGAAGATTCCGAAGTCCGGCCTCATCGCCACGAACAACGGCTTCCCGGGCGCCCTCAGCGCTTCCCGCGCCGGCAAGGTATTGAATCTCAAGGCGGGCGACCGCCATTACACCTTGATGGGCGACGTGTCTCGCGAGCTTCTCGCCGACATCGCCCGCGCCCTCAAATAGCGGCGCCGGCCTCCGCGTAGACGTCGCGCGCGGGCGCGCGCAGATCCCACACCAAGCCGAACCAAGAGCAGACCTTCAACGCGTAGTGCGTGAGGTCCACCTCCCACCAGTAGAATCCTTGACGCTCGGAATACTGGGCGCGGTGGTGGTTGTTGTGCCAACCCTCCCCTAACGTCAGAAGGGCGAGCCAGAGATTGTTGCGACTGTCGTCGGTCGTGCGGAAGCGGCGGCTGCCCCACCGGTGCGCGAGAGAGTTGATCATGAAGGTCGCATGATAAAGCGCGACCGTGCTCGCGAAGAAGCCCCACACCAGGAACTTCGGCCCGCCGTAAAGGTACAAGCCGACGGCCAAGGTCAGCGGCGGAAGCCAGTGCCAGGAATCGAGGAAGCGAAGCTCCGGGAATTTCGCGAACTCCTTGATCGACTTCCAATCGGTCGCTTCGAACCGGTCGGACAAGATCCAACCCGCGTGCGCCCACCAGAATCCCCCGCGCACGGGCGAGTGGATGTCCTTATCGGTGTCGGCGTAGAGGTGATGGCTGCGGTGATGGCCGGCCCACCAGAGCGGGCCCTTCTGCACCGCCGCCGCCCCGAGCCAGGCCAGCGCGAACTGAAACGCTCGGCCGGTGCGGTAGGAGGCGTGCGAAAAATAGCGGTGATAGCCGCCGGTGATCGCGAACATGCGCGCGGCGTAGGTCACGATCGCCGCGAGCAGAGCCTCCGGGCTCCAACCCACGACGAACACCAGCAAGGCGCTGGCGTGGATGAGGAAAAAAGCCCAGGTTCCGGCGGTCCAGGAGATCGGTTCTTTGTATTTATCCATCATCATATCTGTGGGGTACAGGGCGTATATCTTACAATGACCGCATGCTCGATGCGCTGATCGTCGCGGGGTTTCTGGGGTCCTGCCTCGCCCTGGGCGCCCGGGCCAAACGCGAGGAGGACGCCGAGGGCTGGATTCTCGCGGGACGAACCCTCACCTTGCCGGTATTCGTCGCGAGCCTCGTCCCCACCTTCTACGGCGGAGTGCTCGGCATCGGCGAGTTCACGTGGAGCGCGGGCCTCTCGAACTGGACGATCATGGCCCTGCCGTATTACGTCTTCGCGGCGCTGTACGCGGTGTTCCTCGCGGGTCGCGTGCGCGTGACCCCGGGTCTCACCATTCCCGACCACCTCGCCTCGGCCTACGGCCGTCCGATGGCCCTGGTCGGGGCATTGCTCGTCTTCATACTGGCGAGCCCCTCGGACGAATTGCTCATGGCCGGAAGCCTCCTCGGCCACCTTACGGGCCTCTCCACCGCGCTGGCCTCGGCCCTCGCCGCGGCCCTGGCGATCGCCCTGATCTGGCGCGGGGGCTTGCGCTCCGATGCCGCGGCCAATCGCCTGCAATTCGTCGTGATGTTCGTGGGCTTCGCCTTGGTCATCCCCTTCGCCTGGCACGCCGTCGGCAGTCCCGTCGCGATGGCCGCGAAGCTCCCCGCCGGGCACCTGAGCTGGACCGGCGGCCTCGGCCCGGCCAAGCTCGCCGGCTGGTGGCTCATCGCGGTGTGGACGCTCGTGGACCCGTCCTTCCACCAGCGTTGCGCCGCCGCCGAATCGCCGGCCGTCGCGCGACGCGGCATACTGATCTCGATCGGATTTTGGGCCGTGTTCGACCTGCTCACCACGACCGCCGGTCTTTACGCCCGCGCGGCTCTGCCCGTGCTCGCGGACCCGACCCTGGCCTTCCCGCTGCTCGCCGACGCGGTCATGCCCACGGCCGCACGCGGCCTTTTCTTTGCAGGCATCTCCGCGTCCCTGTTCGCGGCCCTGCAAGGAACGGCCCTGCTCGCCGCCGCGTGCCTGGGCCGCGGCCGAATTCGCGCGGGCCTCGTCGCGACCATGGTCTTGTCCTACGTCCTGTCCCGGGTCGTGCCCTCCGTCGTCGGATTGTGGTACGCGGTGGGAAGCGCCGTGATACCGGGCCTGCTCCTGCCCATGCTCGGCGTCTACCTTCCGGAGCTGCGCGTGTCCGGACGCTGGGCGGTCGCGTCGTCTCTCGCGGGCTGGCTTGTGTCGCTTGCCTGGGTCGTCGCGGCGCGAGTTAAAGGCGAGCCGCCGCTGGGTCTCGAACCGATGTTTCCCGGGCTGCTGGCGTCCGGCGTTCTATGGGCGGCGGGCTACGCTTCGTCGACGCGTACGGTCCAGAGGCAGCCGATCAGCACGCCCCAGGCGCCGCAGTAAGCCCAGATCAGGATCGCGAGCACCGAGCTCATGGCGCCGTTGAACAGGCTCACGTGCCAGACCTTCGGGAGAAGGTAAGAAAACCACAGCGACACGCCCGACCAGCACGCCGCGGCGAGTATCCCTCCCTGCGCCGCGGCCCTCCACGAAGGGCTCTTCTGCGGCACGAAGACGTAGGTCGACGTGAACGCAATGAACAGCATCGTAAACGCCGCGGGGTAGCGCACCACCGAGGCGAAGGCGGGCGGCAGGAGCCTGCCCGCGCCGAGGCGCGTCAGGCCGCTTTGCACGAGCGGCAGAAGCACGAAGGCCACCGCGCCCGCTCCGATCGCCGCCACCCAAATCGCCAGCACGCCGAAGGCCTTCCCCCGCCGGCCCCAGCCGCCGGGATGAGGACGCTCGGGGTCAGAGAACAGGAAGTGAACGGCGCGCGTCATCTCGTTGAGCCCGCTCGACGCGGTCCAAACGGCGAGCAAGGTGCTGGCCGCGGCCAGGCCGTGGCCGCCCTGCTGGACCGAGGCGGCGAGCACGTCGGGGCGCAGCTTGCTCTCCGGCGGCAGGACGTCCCGCAGAAAGCCGACGAGCTCTGGCACGAGGTTGGCCGAGAACACCGCCGCCACACCGCGCGAAACGACGATCAAAAATGGCACGAGCGAGACGAGGAAGTAGAACGCCATGGCGGCCGCGAAGCTCGGGAGCATGGTCAATTTTCCCTGAAGACGGCGACCGAGGAGCCAGGTCATGGCGGCGAGAATATCAAATACGCGCCCGGACGGCGCGCAGGCGCGCCTCGAGGCCGTCGGGCACGGACCGGCCGAGCAGGCGGGCCCCCTCGAGAGCGGCCAGGCCGAATTCGCTGGCCAGCGCCTCGAACTCCGCGCGCTTGTACAGGGTCTTGATCTCCGGGACGTAGACCTCGACTTCGCCGTCGGTATAGGCGAAGCGGTAGCCCCATTCCCGCTCCCATCCTTTGCCCGTTTCGAGCATCTGGATGAAGTCTTCCTGGGAATCACGCCACAGCCGGATCATGGCCGTGCCCGGGGCCCACGATTTTCCATCCGCCCGACGGAGATTGGTCCAACCGTCGCGCGCGACCTCGACGGCCATCTCGATATCCCCGACGCGCCGTTTGAGCACGACCGTGCGGCCGTCTCCGAATTCACGGACGCGGGCTTGAAGCGCCTTTAAGCGGCTCATAGTCTCCTCGTCGGCGTGCCGGCCCGCGGCGCGAAGGGCCGCCAGGGCTGCTAGGCCATACTCGACGACCGCCGCGTCGAAAAACGGCCGATCGAGAACGAGGTTTTCATCCATGAAATAGACGTGAACCTTTCCCGGAGGCACTTCGCCCTCATCGGCGTCCTCGGCGTAAATGAAGCCCGTTACGCCCTCCCGGTCAATTCCGTAACGGTCAATAGCGCTGTCGAGCATCTCGTCCAAGTCCGCCGCATCCAAGGCCGTCGCAAGAATGGACCACCTTTCGTCTCGAGCTCGGCACATCGGCCGCGACCCTGAGGCCAGATCGATGGTGAAGACGAAATCGCCGACGCGGTATTCGGGGGCGCTCACGCGGAGGATTCTATCGTTTTAGGGGTTGCGTTTGATCGGAGCCCGGGCAGTGGGCACCGGAGGCGGGTCCGGCCGCACATAGGCGGGCTTACCGGCGAAGGCTTCGGCCCCGAAGGACGTCATCTTGCCGTCGGTCACGTAGAGAATGAACTCGACGCCGTCGCGCGTCACCTTGTATTCCTTCAGGCCGGGCACGTAATCGGTCTTTTTCATCGCCTCGGCGAACAGGCTGCCGCCGAATTCTGCGAGGCGCTCCTGCGGCCACAGCTTGGCGTCCACGATCGTCTTCGGATAAGTCCGCGGCCGCAGGCCGGGCTGGAAGGAGCCGTCCTGCATCTCATGAAGCTGATAGCGCACGAAGGTCATCCCCGGAAAGCCCGGGACTGGAATTTCCGCGATCATCTCGCCGCCGATGTCCTTCAGCGCGGCCCGGAAGATATGTTCCTCGTGGCAGCCCACGATGCCGCGCGAGCGCGAGCCTCCCGAGGTGCTCCACGTGTAGGGCTCGTAGAAGTGCGCGGCCGCGGACAGACCCAACTGCAGGGCGGGCGCGTGCTCGTTGCCCGCGCCGATGCTCTCGCGGCCGTGGAGCGAGGTCTTGGTGACTTCGTTAAAGTAAACCTGGACGTTGGTTTCGAAGTTCTTAAGGTTGACCTCGATCGCCTTAAGATACGTCGCGGTCCGCTCCGGGCTCCAGCCCGAGCGTTCAAGCACGGCGGACAGCTCGGCGACGAAGGCCGGATCGGCGAAACGGGCGCGCAGCTGCTCGGCGCGCGCGTGGTACGGCGCCATGTCGTTGCCGTCCAAAGAAACGCCGCGGAACCCCTTTGCGTAGATCTCGTCGTTGGCACCCCGCGCGAACGCAGCCGGATCGAGCGGCGCGGCGATGACCTTCTCGAAGTCGATCAAGGTCGGCTTGGCGCTCTCGTTGAAAAGAATGTTGCCGCGGTTCGTGTCTTCCGCGCGGAAGACAAGCCGCAGGATCGACCAATCGACGCGCTGATTGAGCGTCATCTTGCCCACGCGCGCCGGATCCGGAGCGGCGGCGGCTCCCTTGGTGAGGACGAATATTTCTCCGCCGTGCTGAATGGAGATCGCCTCGGGAGCCACATCAAAAGAGCTGGAGAAGAGGCGCCGGACGATCTCCCGCATGCCGATCTCGTTGGACGAACGCTCTTCGGCGGAGAGAGCGCGCAGGCCGTCGTCAGCGCCTTTTCCGAGCTTCTTGGATACGCGCTTGAGATACCAGTCCTGACCGCCGATATCGACGCGGACGGTATCGCCCGCCAGGCCCTCGGAGGTTTTGGCGAGCAGGTGCATGCCCTCAGGCGCGTTCAGAAACGCCGCGGCCTCCTGAATATTG